>NZ_PTPY01000030.1:0-435700 GCF_022696215.1 Pandoraea sp. LA3
GCGGAAACAGAGCGCGGGAAGCGGGCGGTTTCGGTGGAGGCACTGAGGGCGGGGAGGGAGACGGGCCGGGGCCCCTTTCTGCAGCGAGTTGGGTTTATGTCTGAGCGGCGGAAAGGGGCTCCGGCCCGTCAGGCGGGGGGTGTTCACCCGCCTAAAGCAAGCACTAACAAACGTAAAGAAAAATCAGCCGGCAGGAACAACCGCAGTCACTTCGATCTCGACCTTGGCTTCGTCCTCGACGAGGTCGGCCACTTCGACGGCGGTCATCGCAGGAAAGTGCCGACCGATGACGGCGCGGTAGTGTTCCCCGATGGCGGGATAATTCGCCACGTACTCGCGTTTATCCTTCACGTACCAGGTCATACGGACGATATGTTCCGGCTTGGCCTTCCCTTCGGCAAGAATCGCAACAATATTCTCGAGCGTCTGACGCACTTGAAGTGCGAAATCATCCGTCTCAAAGCGTTGCTGCGCGTTCCAGCCGATCTGACCGCCGACAAACACGATGCGGCTGCCTGCCGTCATCTCGAAGGCCATGCCGTTGGCATAGCCGCGCGGTTTCGCCCATTCGGGCGGTTGGAGAACTTGCAGCATCAGGACACTCCTTCAATCACAGAATCGGGTGCGGCAAAGCGCACAATCGCATTGCGCTGGGCGGGGGGCACGGCGATCGGGGCGGGACGACCGCCCTCGCCTTTCGCCACCCAGACCAGCACCAGCGTGGCTTGCAGGCGCGTCTCGTCGTCAGCGCCGGCGAACCGGATACGCAGAGTCATCGACGAGCGGCCGAGGCGGGTTACTTCGAGCGAGCGCACCAGCGTCTCGCCCAGAAAACTTGGGGCGCTGAAACGGCATTCGATGTTGGCCGTGGGCACGCCCATACCGTCGCGCAGATGCATCTCGCCGAATGACAGGTTGAGTCCTTCGGCGCACCAGTCCTCGACCAGATCGTTGATCATCTCGAAGTAGCGCGGATAAAACACGATGCCTGCCGGGTCACAGTGTTTGAACCGGACCAGCAACGGCTTCACGAAAGCATGTTCCGCCACGTTCGCCTGCGCCATCATTCCTCCCCTTTCACAAAAGTCAGTGGGTGCCCACTGGAGCCCCCACTACATCAATCGGCTTCGGCTTATTGCGCCATTTGCCGGAGCTTGAAGCGTTGCAGTTTGCCTGTCTCCGTGCGCGGCAGCGTGTCGACGAACTCGATTGCGCGCGGGTACTTGTACGGTGCGATGTTAGCCTTCACATACTCCTGAAGCGTCTTCACCATCGCATCGTCGTGCGGCTGCCCGGCCTTGAGCACCACATAGGCCTTCACGATCTGGCCGCGAGCTTCATCGTTCGCACCGACCACACCGCACTCCGCCACGGCCGGGTGTTGCAGCAGTGCCGACTCCACTTCCGGGCCTGCGATGTTATAGCCTGCGGAGACGATCATGTCGTCCGAGCGGGCCTGATAGTAGTAATTGCCCGCTTCGTCGCACATGAACGTGTCGCCCGGCAGGTTCCAGCCTTGCTTCACGTAATTCGTCTGACGCGAGTCCGCGAGATAGCGGCACCCCGTCGGCCCTTTCACCGCCAGCTTGCCCACCTTCCCCGGCGGGAGCGGCTGCATGTTCTCGTCCACGATCATTGCGATATAGCCGGGGACCGGTTTGCCGATCGCGCCCGGTACGACATCGCCGTTCGCTGCCGAGATAAAGATGTGGATCATCTCCGTGCCGCCGATGCCATCGATCATCTCGATGCCCGATGCCTGCTTCCATAGCTGTCGGGTGGCGTCGGGCAGCGCCTCGCCCGCCGACACCGTCTTCCTCAGACTCGACAGATCGTACTTGCCGACGAGTGCGGCCATCTGACGATAGAACGTTGGTGCCGTAAAACAGATCGTCGCACGATAGTCAGCGATCGCTTGCAGCAGACTGTCCGGCGTCAGCTTTTCCAGCAGCACCGTCGCTGCGCCGACGCGCAACGGGAACGTCAGCAAGCCGCCTGTGCCGAAAGTGAACGCTAACGGGGGAGTGCCGCAGAAGACATCGTCCGGCCCCGGCTTGAGCACGTGGCGCGGGAACAGATCGCACATTGCCAGCACGTCGCGATGGAAATGCATCGTGCCCTTCGGCTGCCCCGTCGTGCCGCTCGTGAAGGCGATCAGACAGACGTCGTCCACCGCCGTGTCGCAGGCGTCGAAGCTCGCCGGCTGACGGGCCATGCGGGCCTCCAGTGAGTCCTCACCAACGTCGTGAAAATAGACCACCTTCGACAAGACCGGACAGTAGTATTCATGCCCCGGCTGACGATTGAATTCCAGCTCTTCCTTGAGACGACCGTCACACAGCGCGGCACTCACCTCCGCCTTGTCGACAATCTGCTTGAGTTCCTTCGCGCGCAGCAGCGGCATCGTGGGCACGCCGACGAGTCCGGCCTTGATCACAGCGAGCCAGGCCGCAGCCATGAACAGATTGTTCGGGCCGCGCAGCAGCACACGGTTGCCCGGCACCAGCGCCATATCGTTACGCAGCACATGGGCGATGCGATCGACCATCTCGCGCAGACCGAGATAAGTCGTGGTCGTCGGCTTTCCATTTTCGACCGAATAAATCGCCGGCGCGTCACCGCGTCCCTGTGCGATCGTGCGGTCCAGCAGTTCCGCGGCGCAATTGATGCGCGCCGGATATGCCACGTCCGGATTGTCGAGCAGAAACTCGGGCCACTGATCCGCGGGCGGCAAATTGTCGCGCGCGAAAGTGTCGAGATGTCCAGATCGTTCCATGTGCTTCTCCTTGCCCCCGGTAATCCAGCATGACGCCGACGCTACGCGTCAGACCCAGTCCTAGTGCTTCCAAGTGTTATTGCAAGACGCCATGCCATCCCTGTCTGCGTGGGTTGCCACTGCGCACATCACAAGTCCTGCCAAACCACGTTCCAGCCTGTGCCGCCATACGGCACGACTTCCAAGTCCCGCACGTCAAACGCCAAAGATCAGTCGTCCTTGAGCAACTCGCGCGCGATGATCAGTTTTTGCACTTCCGTTGCCCCTTCGTAAATCCGCAGCGAGCGGATCTCGCGATACAGACGCTCCACCACCGCGCCCGACACCACGCCAGCGCCGCCGAACATCTGCAAAGCCCGGTCAATGACCTGCTGCGCAGACTCCGTCGAAAACATCTTCGCCATCGCCGCTTCGCGCGTCGTGCGCTGCCCCAGCACGTCGCGCTGCCATGCGGCGCGGTACGTCAGCAAAGCCGCCGCGTCCACCGAAGTGGCCATATCGCCCAACGCCGCCTGCGTCAGTTGGAAGTCCGCCAGCGTCTGACCGAACATCTTGCGCGACTTTGCGCGCGCCAGCCCTTCGTCCAGCGCACGACGCGCAAAACCCAACGCGGCTGCGGCCACCGATGCGCGGAAAATATCCAGCGTCATCATCGCGACCTTGAAGCCCTGCCCTGCCTCGCCCAGACGTTGCGACGCGGGCACGCGGCAGTTCTCGAACTTCAGGCGCGCCAGCGGGTGCGGCGCGCTCACGTCGATGCGCTCGGCAATCGTCAGCCCCGGCGTGTCGGCGTCGACCACGAACGCGCTGATGCCGCGTGCGCCCGGCGCTTCGCCCGTACGCACGAACACACAGTAAAAGTCCGCAATGCCGCCGTTCGAAATCCACGTCTTCTCGCCGTTCAGCACGTAGGCATCGCCATCCGGTGTCGCCGAACAGGCCATAGCGGCGACATCTGAACCGGCGTCCGGCTCCGACAACGCGAAAGCGGCAATCGCCTCGCCCGACGCCACGCGCGGCAGATAGCGCTGCTTGAGCGCGTCGCTGCCCGCGAGCGTGATCGCACCGCTGCCGAGCCCCTGCATCGCGAACGCGAAGTCCGCGAGGCCGTCGTGACGCGCCAGCGTTTCGCGCAGCACGCAAAGCGCACGCGAATCGAGCTTCTCCAGCGCACCGCCGTGGCTGGCGGGCACGCAATACTTCAGCCATCCCGCGCGGCCCAACTGGCGCACCAGCGATACGCACGTCGCATCCGTATCGGCGTGATGATCGACCTTCAGCTCGCGCGTGCACCACGCATCGAGCGTCGAGCCCAGATGACGGTGCGCATCTTCAAAAAACGGCCACGCGAGAAAATCGGCATTGCGGGCGTTGTAAGGAGTGATTGCGCTCATGACGTCAGTCGCCCTCGAAGACCGGCTTTTGCTTGGCGACGAAAGCGTCGTAAGCCCGGCGGAAATCCTTCGTCTGCATGCAGATGGCCTGCGCTTCGGCTTCCCCCTCGATGGCCTCGTCCACGCCCATGTTCCATTCCTGATGCAGCAACTTCTTCGTCACGCCGTGCGCGAAAGTCGGGCCGCAGGCGATCTGATCGGCCAGCGTCTGCGCAGCCGAGAGCACCGCGCCGCCGTCATGCAGCGCGTTGAAGAAGCCCCATTGCGCGCCCTCCTCGGCTGTCATCACGCGACCGGTGTAGAGCAATTCCGAGGCGCGTCCCTGCCCGATCATGCGCGGCAGCAACGTACATGCGCCCATATCGGCGCCGGCCAGTCCCACGCGCACGAAGAGGAACGCCGTCTTCGTTTGCGGCGTGCCCAGCCGCATATCCGACGCCAGCGCCACCATCGCACCCGCGCCGGCGCAGATGCCGTCGATCGCGCTGATGATCGGCTGCGGGCAGGCGCGCATCGCCTTGACGAGATCGCCCGTCATGCGCGTGAAATCCAGCAGTTCCGGCATGCTCATCTGCGTGAGCGGGCCGATGATTTCGTGGACATCGCCGCCCGAACAGAAATTGCCGCCCGCGCCGGTCACGACGACCGTCTTGATGTCCGTCGCATAGACCAGCCCGCGGAACAGATCGCGCAGTTCCGCATACGAGTCGAACGTCAGCGGATTCTTCTTGTCGGGACGGTTCAGCGTGATCGTGCCGATGCTCGGACGCCCTTGCGCGTCGTTCGACACCGACCACAGAAAATGCCTGGCTTCGTAGTTCGCGAAGGGGCGCTTGTGATGCGCCATCGTCAGTTTCACGTCACTCATGGGCCAATCTCCTTTGGCAGCTTGCCTTTGACTTGCGCCCGGATCGCCTGGCTTCGGTGCGCGTATGAACAACGCTTGCCCGCCCGGCGGTCCTGCTCAATAAAATGACGACGGACGGCCTCGTGCCGGCACGGCGTCATGAATCCTTTATCGACGTTTTCGACGGCCTCAGCCGACCGTCACTTCCCCGCCGGCAACCGCAATCGACTGCCCCGTCATCGACGCGGCACCCGGCTGGCAGAGCCACAACACGGCGTCGGCAACCTCCTGGGGCTGCACGAGACGTGCCTGCGGATTGCGCTTGGCCAGTTCCGCGCGCGCTTCGTCTTCACTGCGGCCCGTCTTCGCGACGATGTTCGCCACGGCGTCGCGCACGATGTCCGTCTCCGTGTACCCCGGACAGACGGCATTCACCGTCACGCCCTTCTTCGCCACTTCGAGCGCCAGCGCACGTGTCAGACCGACCACACCGTGCTTGGCCGCGCAATAAGCCGTGACATACGGGTAGCCGATCAGACCGGCCGTGCTCGCCACGTTCACGATGCGCCCCCATCCTGCCGTGAGCATGGCGGGCAGCGCCGCCGAAATGCAGTGATACGTTCCCGTCAGATTGACGTCGATCATCTGCTGCCAGAGCTGGGCGTCCGTCTTGCCGAACGGGGCGCTCACGGCCTGTCCGGCGTTATTGACGAGCACCTGCACCGGGCCGAAGCGCTCGGCGGCGCGTGCGAATGCCGCTGCCACGGCGGCGGCATCGGAGATGTCGGCGCTCACCCATGCGACCTCACCGTGCGACGCCAATGCGCTCACGCCTTCGGCGAGCTTGGCTTCGCTGCGTCCGAGCAACGTCACGCGCGCGCCCTGCGCAAGCAGCGAGCGGGCCACGGCTTCGCCGATGCCGCGCGCGCCGCCCGTCACGAGCGCGTGCATGCCTTTGAGTGATGCCGGTGCCGTAGCGGTGGCGCTTGTCGTAGACGTCATGAACTGTCCTTATTTACCGATCTGTTGGGCGTAAGCGGCAGCACGCTCCAGATTGGTCTCGTACTGCCGTTTGCCGGCATAGTACTGCGACGGCCACGGCAAGTCCTTGTAGCCGATCTTCGCGGCTTCGTGCAGCGTCCAGAACGGATCGGCCAGATGCGGACGCGCCAGCGCACACAGGTCGGCACGACCGGACGCGATGATGCTGTTCACGTGATCCGCCTCGAAGATCGCACCGACGGCAATCGTCGGCACACCGGCCTCGTTGCGCACGCGATCGGCGAAGGGCGTCTGGAACATACGGCCGTAGACCGGCTTTTCTTCCTTGCTGACCTGCCCCGACGAGCAATCGATAAGATCGGCACCCGCGTCCTTGAAAGCGCGCGCAATCGCGACTGCGTCGTCCGGCGTGATGCCGCCCTCGACCCAGTCGTGGGCCGAGATACGCACCGACATCGGCCTGGCAGCGGGCCAGACGTCGCGCACGGCGTGGAAGACTTCCAGCGGATAGTGCAGACGATTTTCCAGCGAGCCGCCGTATTCGTCCTGCCGATGGTTCGTGAGCGGCGAGATGAAACTCGACAGCAGATAGCCGTGCGCGCAGTGCAGCTCCAGCCAGTCGAAACCCGCTTCGGCGGCGCGGCGGGCCGCTTGCACGAAGTCGTCCTTGACGCGGTCCATGTCGGCGCGCGTCATCTCACGCGGCGTTTGCGATACGCCGTCCATATAAGGCAGCGCGGAGGCAGAGATCAGCGGCCAGTTGCCGTCCTTGAGGGGCTGATCGATGCCGTCCCAGGCGAGGCGCGTCGAGCCCTTGCGTCCGGCGTGGCCGATCTGCATGGCGATCTTGGCGTCGCTGCCCGAGTGCACGAAGTCGACGATGCGCTTCCAGGCGTCGCGTTGTGCGTCGTTCCACAGGCCAGGGCATCCGGGCGTGATGCGCGCGTCGGGCGACACACAGGTCATCTCCGCGACGATCATGCCGGCGCCACCGAGAGCGCGACTGCCGAGGTGAACGAGGTGGAAGTCGCCGGGCACGCCGTCGACCGCCGAATACATCGCCATCGGCGACATCACGATACGGTTCTTGAGCGTGAGTTCGCGGGCACGGAACGGCGTGAACATCGGCGGAATCGCGTGCTGGCCGTCGGCGCGTTTCACACCGGCGTGCGCGGCGAGCCAGTCTTCGAAGCCTTCGACGTAGGCGGCGTCGCGCACCCGCAGGTTTTCGTGCGAAATGCGTTGTGAGCGCGTGAGCAGCGAATAGGCGAATTGCTCGGGTTCGAAGCGGGCGTAACGATCGACAGTCTCGAACCATTCCGTCGAATTGCGCGCGGCGTTCTGGATCTTGAGCACTTCGATGCTGCGCACGGCTTCGTAGTCGGCCAGCACGCGTGGCAGCGCATCGATGCCCTGCGTACCGAGGCCGTCGGCCAGTGCGATGGCGTCTTCAAGGGCGAGCTTGGTGCCCGAACCGATGGAGAAGTGCGCGGTGTGCGCCGCGTCGCCCATCAGCACGACGGGAACGAGCTTGCCGTCGACGTCGGCCCAATGGACCCAGTGTTCGCAGATCACGCGAGGGAATTGAATCCAGATGGCGGAGCCGCGCAGGTGCTTGGCGTTGCTCATCAACCCGTGACCGCCGAGGTACTTGGCGAAGAGGTTCTCGCAGAACTTCACGCCTTCTTCCTGGCTCATCTGGTCGATGCCATGAGCGCGCCAGACCGACTCGGGCGTCTCGACGATGAACGTCGACGTATCGGCGTCGAACTGATAGGCGTGCGCCTGGAACCAGCCGTGTTCCGTCTTTTCGAAGGCGAACGTGAAGGCATCGAAGCGCTGATGGGTGCCGAGCCAAACGAAGCGGTTCTGACGGGTGTCGATATCGGGACGATACGTATCGGCGTAGCGGGTACGGATGCGGCTGTTGAGGCCATCGGAGGCGATCACCAGATCGGCCTGATAGCGGCGGGCGATTTCCTGATCGTCGGAGACATCGGTCTCGAACACGAGTTCGACGCCGAGCGCTTCACAGCGGGCTTGGAGGATGTTGAGCAGCTTCTTGCGGCCGATGCCGATGAAACCGTGCCCGCCCGAGGTGATCGTGCGGCCTTCGAAATGGATATCGATATCGTCCCAATGGTTGAAGGCGGCGTTGATTTGCGCGGCACTTTCCGGATCGGCGACCTGGAGGTTGTCCATCGTGGCGTCGGAGAACACGACACCCCAGCCGAACGTATCGTAGGGGCGGTTGCGCTCCACCACCACTACACGATGGGAAGGTTCGCGAAGCTTCATCAACAACCCGAAATACAGACCTGCGGGCCCGCCACCGATACAGACGATATTCATCTCCAGCCTCCGGATTCACCGATCGCGTCGCGCCTACCCAAGCGTCCGATCTTTGTTAAATCGTAAATAGTTTATGTCTAAAATACTAGCGAAAAAAATTAGCGACGGCAAGGTCGGCAGCGGAGGGTGCCGCTTGGGGAGGGAAAGTCCTTAGATGGGGGAATACACAGCGACTGCGCTCGTCGCGCCGTGGATTATCAGACGAAGACCAAAGCAATCTACGGCCGTTACCGGATGGGTTCGCGCAATACGCCGCGTCATCATTGCCCCCTGTGCTGCGCAACGAGGCGTCAGCGTACAGAGCACGCGCCGCCCCGCGTGGCACGCTCACGGAAACGACCGAAGGCTTGGATGAGCCGATCAACCATCAGAGAGGAATTCGATGCACGCATGCCCCATCCCCGACGCCGTGTTGGCCGACAATGACGCCGTAGAAATGCTGCGTGTCTGGACGGCCGAGAAGGCGATGTATTGCTCGATGAAGGTCGGGATGTATCAGGAAACCCGCCAGATTTCGGAGGAGGCTGTCTGGGGCGTAATCCTTGCGGACGTTGCCAGACAAGTGTCGGACGCATTGCAGCGCGCCTATCCCGATACGCAAGCCGATTCGCTTGCCATGGTGCGGGATCATTTCCTCAACGAATTGCGCGCACCGTCCGTCCAGAGCAAGGAAGATGCGCCTCAGCAACGTCACTGAAGCGCATCTTGCCTCGACGTTACGTCAAGTTCAGCGCGCCCCCATCCGCGTGCGCGCAATCAGCAACGTTGTCAGGCTGATCGCTGCCCCCACCATCAGATAGAGCCCGGGGGCCAGCTTGTTGCCCGTCGCCGCGATCAGCCAGGCGACGGCCAACGGGGTGAAGCCGCCGAAGATCGTCGTCCCTAGGTTGTAGCCCACAGCCATACCGGTCGCGCGCGTTCGCGTCGGAAACAGCGACGACATCAGGGCCGGAATCGGCGCGAAGTACACCGCCTTCAATGTGCCGACCCACAACATCACCACCATCATCGTTGCCAACGAGGCATGCGCATTCATGAAGGCAAACGCCGGATACACCGTACACAGGAACAGCACGCCCGCCACCAGCATGATGCGAATGCGTCCGACCTTGTCAGACCAGTGCCCGACGAACGGCGTGAGCGTCATGATCACGAACCCCGTGACCAGCGTCGCAATGAAGCCCTGTGACGGCGGCAAACCGAGTTGCTTCGTAGCATATGTCGGCATGTACAGAATCATGTAGTTCGCCGTCGTCGTCAGAATCAACGCGCCAATGGACACCAGCAGACGCGACTTCTGCGTCGCCAGCACCTCCCACACCGGCGACTTGTCCGGCGCCGCCCCATCCCCCGCTACCGTCTGCGCTGCCTGCTTCCGTGCGACATCCTTTGCGAACGCCGGCGTCTCGTCGACATACTTGCGGATGTACAACCCGATCGGCCCGACCAGCATCCCGAAGAGGAACGGAAGACGCCATCCCCAGGATTCGAGTTGCGGCTGCGTCAGCGCGCCGGTCAGCACGGCACCGAACGCCGACGCCAGCAACGTGCTAGCGCCCTGACTCGCGAACTGCCAGCTCGACATGAAGCCCGGCCGGTTCGGCACATGCTCGACGAGAAACGCCGTCGAACTCCCGAACTCGCCGCCCGCCGAAAAGCCCTGCATCAGACGCGACAGAAAGATGCCGATCGGCGCCCACACGCCAATCGCGGCATACGTCGGCATGAAGGCAATCAACCCGGTGCCCACCGTCATCATCGCAATCGACAACATCAGCGACGCCCGTCGACCATGACGATCGGCATACGCGCCAAGCACGAACGCGCCCAAGGGGCGCGCCAGATACGACAGCGCAAAAGTGCCCAGCGCCATCAGCAACGACACGGTCTCGTCATGCGCCGGGAAAAACAGCTTCGAGATCGTCACGGCAAAGTACCCGTAGACAATCAGGTCGTACCATTCCAGCGCATTGCCAATCGACGTCGCGACGATCAGCTTGTAGACGGGCACCTCGCTGCGAACCCCGGCCTTCGCGTCGCCGGACGCGTCATGTACCTGATCCGCCCCCGCAGCAGCAGTACTGTTCATCGCGGTTTCCCCTCTTTCAGGTTCACATCCCCCAGATCCCAGAACAACCCCGCCATGATCTGCAACGCTTCACGCGCGACCGATCCCAGCAAATGCTCGTCCGGCGCGTGCTGCGAACACGCCGGATAGGAGTGCGGCACCCACAGCGTGGGCAGGCCAAGCACGTCCGCGAAAACGTCGTTCGGCAACGTACCGCCAAGGTTCGGCAACAGCACCGGCGGTTTGCCGGTCGTCTCGCGCATCGACCCCAGCGCCCACAGCACCCACGGATCTTCCGGGTCGAGTCGCGTCGCCATGACCCCACGCTCGACCTCGACGTCCACCATCGGAAAGCCATGCGCATCGAGGTGAGCGCGAACGATGTCGCCCAGACGCTCCCAGTCCGTGCCAACCACGAACCGGATCTGCATGTGCGCATAGGCATAAGGCGGAATCGCGTTGACAGGCTTCTCCGGATTGCCCGTCTTGAACGCCAGCACCTCGATGTTGTTCCAGCCGATCACGCGCTCGGTCGGCGTGAGCCCCGGCTCGCCATAGTCGACGTCGACCGCCGGATCGTTCGGACCGCCGCCGACTTCCAGCCCGGCCAGCGCGCGTCGGACGGATTCAGGCAGCGCCGGCGGACGCAGTCCCTCGACGAGAATCTTGCCGTTGCCATCGACCATCGACGCAATCGCATTGGCCAGCACGACGCCCGGATTGCGCAGCAAGCCGCCCCAGTTGCCCGAGTGATGACCGCCCTCGCGCAGGTTGAGACTGAGCTTGAAGTTGACGAGACCGCGCGAGCCGAGGAACACCGTCGGACGCGCCGCCGACAGACGCGGGCCGTCCGACGCAATCAACACGTCGGCGCGGAGTTCGTTGCGCAATTGCTCGCAAATCGCATGCAAGCCCGGCGATCCCATTTCCTCGCCCATCTCCACGATCATCTTCACGTTGTAGCCAAGCTTGCCGCCACGCGCCGCGAGCACCTCGGCCAGCGCCGCCAGATTGATCGTGTGCTGGCCCTTGTTGTCGGCAGTACCGCGGCCGTACCAGCGATCGCCTTCGACGACGATGTCCCACGGCTTGAGGCCGTCACGCCACTGTGCGTCGTAACCGCGCACGACATCGCCGTGGCCGTAGGTCAGCACCGTCGGCAATCCGTCCCCTTCACGACGCTCCGCAATGAGAAACGGCCCGCCGCCCGGCACGGGATTGGCCACGATTCGCGACGTGAAACCGAGCGCGGCAAGCGCAGGCGTCATCTCGTCCGAGAGGTACGCATGAAGGATGTCGCCGCTGTCCGCTTCCTGACTCTCGGTCTTGTAAGCGACGCGACGATTGAGGGTATCGAGGAACGCGCCCGAATCGAAATGGGCGGTGGCTTGAGTAATGGCTGCGCTACGGGTCACTGCTTGTCTCCAGATGGCTATGTGGGCACGGCGGCCGATCTCGCACATCGCTGCGACGCGTGTCGGTAGCACGCTGCGGCACAACCGTTCAGGCCATTCTAGGAGTCGATATTTTTGACAACAATGATAATATTTCGAAGGTTTCTTTGCCGTTTCGGCAAAGCAAAACCGTTGACTGAAATGCCCTTCCGCGACGCTTAGGTCTCGTCTCCGACCCTCATCTCTCGCTGGCCATGCAAACTCACGCCCTGCGTTACTTTCTCGAAGTCGCCCGGACCGGATCACTCAGTCGCGCGTCGGAACGGCTGCATGTAGCGGTGTCGGCGCTGAGCCGACAGATTGCCAAGCTGGAGGAGGATCTGGGCACGCCGCTATTCGAACGGCGCCCGCGCGGCATGGTGCTGAGTGAGGCAGGTGAGTTGCTCGCCGATCACGCGCGTCGCGTGTTGCTCGATGCGGAACGTGTCACCTCGGAAATTCGTGGGCTGACGGAAGTGGGACGCGCCACGATTCGCGTCGCCAGTGCGGAGGGCGTGGCGCGCGACTTTCTGCCACAGGTCTTCGCCCGCTTTCGCGAAACCTATCCCGGTGCGCATTTTCTGCTGGACGTCGTCTCGCCGTTCGTTGCCACTGAGCGCGTACGCGACGGCGAGGCCGATATCGCCGTGTGTTTCAGTGTGGCGCCGGAAAAAGGCGTTCAGGTCGTGCACACGCAACCGGCGCCGATTTACGCACTGATGGCCAAAGCGCACCCGCTTGCCAGGCGACGTGACATCGCACTCGCCGATCTTCTGCCGTATCCGCTGGCGCTGTCGAACGCCGGCGTGACGATTCGCCAGATGTTCGACCTATGCTGCACGCTGGAGGGCCTGCTGTTCGAGCCCGTCTTCATCAGCAACTACCACGCGGCACTGCATAGCTTCGTTCGCTCAGGCAATGCCGTCACACTCACCGGCCTGCTGACGGTGCGCAGCCGTCTCGCGCCGGAAGGGCTCGTCGCTATCCCCATCCGCAACCCCGCCCTGCACCAGCGATCGTTGCAAGTGCAGACGATGGCCGGACGCACCTTGCCAGCGCCCGTCGAAGCGTTTCTGGGTCTGCTCATCGACGCGATTCGCGCGCCGGAGATTCTCGACAAACCATTCGCATAGTTTCGCGCAGGCTCGCACAACCGTCCGGCAAACCGCTCATTGATGTTCGGGAGCCGCAGGCGACGCGGCCGCCGCCTGCGCGTGCGCATCGCCATCCTCGCTCCCCATCTGCTCCCGATCCGTTAGCTGCGCAAAGATCCAGGACGAGCAGCACGTGATCAGTCCCACGCACCCGAACGTCGCACGGAAAGCGGGGAGAGCGCCCACCCCGGCCGCCTCTCCAAATGCGCCGGTGAACGTGACCAGCAGCGCACCGCCGACCGTCAGGCCAAAACTCATGGCCAGCATCTGCACGAGCGAGAACAGACTGTTGCCGCCGCTCGCGTCGTCGGGATTCAGATCCTTCAGCGTGAGCGTGTTCATCGCAGTGAACTGAATCGAGTTGATGCCCCCGAGAATGCCCAACTGAACGATGAGCAGCGGTACCGGATAGGTCGGTGTGACGAGCGAGAAGCTGGCGATCACGCAACCGGCAAGGATCGTGTTCCAGACCAGTACCGGCCGATACCCGTAACGCACGACCAGATACGTTGCGAGGCGCTTGGCAAAGATGCCCGTGATCGTGATCGGCAGCATCAGCAGCCCCGCCTCGAACGCCGAGTAGCCGAGACTCACCTGCAACAGTAACGGCACGAGATACGGCACGGCCGCGATCCCGATACGCGCAAAGAGATTGCCGAGCAACCCGACGCTGAACGTGTGCACCTTGAACATCGCCAGCGAGAACAACGGCTGCGGCGCGCGATTCGCGTACAGTCCGTAAGCGACGAACCCCGCGAAACCCAGCACCAGCAACACCAGCATCAACGCATGCGCCCCCGCAATGTCCGCATGGCGATCGAGCGCCAGCGACGTCGCCACCATCCCCACCGACAGCAGCAAATACCCTTTGATGTCGAACGACGTTCGATGCGGCGCACGCGCATTGGCCAGGAAGAAGTGCGCAGCGATGCATCCCGCCACGCCCACCGGCACGTTGATCAGAAACACCCAGTGCCACGACGCCACCTTGACGAGCCACCCGCCCAGCGTCGGCCCGATGAGCGGTCCGATCATGCCCGGCACGGCCACGAACGCCAGCGCCTGCAAGTACTGTTCGCGCGGGAACGTGCGCAACACGGCGAGACGCCCGACCGGCAACAGCATCGCCCCGCCGAATCCCTGCACGATGCGCCACACGACCAGCGCCTCGAGCGTGCCGGAATAGGCGCACATCGCCGAGCCGATGGAGAAAATCGTCAACGCACTGGAGAACACGACACGCGTGCCCAGTCGATCCGCGAGCCAGCCGGACAAGGGAATCGTCACCGCCATCGTAAGCGCATAGGCGATCACAACGGCCTGCATGTGCAGCGGGGATTGACCGAGGTCGCGCGCCATCGCGGGCAGCGCCGTGTTGACGATGGTCGAGTCGAGCGTCTGCATGAAGAAGCCGACGGAGACCACGAAAAGCATGGCTTTCTGCCGCCAGGCGGCCGGATGGGAAGATGTCATGTCGATGAGAGAGGAACGGGCATGAGCACCTGGGCATCATACCGGTGTTGCCCGGCGTGCTGTCGCAATGCGACGCCGGTTATCGATATCGAAACACATTCGCCATCCCAATGCACTGCGGCGCAGTCCGAAAAATCGGCTGCGCCGCAGTTTGACGTCCTCAGTCGTCTGTCCCGCCGTCGTCCTGAATTACATCGTCACGCGCTACGCGTACCGTGCGCGTCCTACCGTCATACGTCAGGCGCCCTTCACCGCGTCGCGCACCTGCTCCAGCGCAGCCGGATCCTCGATCGTGATCAGATCGCCGGTCTCGCGTCCCTCGCAGATCGCCTGAATGGCGCGGCGAAGCAACTTGCCGGAGCGCGTCTTGGGCAGCATCGAGACGAAGAATACGCGGGCCGGACGCGCCACCGCACCCAATTGCTTGTCCACCGTCTTCATCACGTCGCCTTCGAGCGCCAGACGTGCCTGCGTCGTGTCCACCTCCTCCGGTCGACGCAGCACCGCGAAGGCCATCGCCACCTGCCCCTTGAGCGCGTCCTGCACGCCGATCACCGCGACCTCGGCCACCGCCGGATGACTGGCGATGCTCTCCTCGATCTCACGCGAACCGAGCCGGTGCCCGGCCACGTTGATGACGTCGTCGGTGCGCCCGAGAATGAAGTAGTAGCCATCCTCGTCGCGCACGCCCCAGTCGAAGCTCGAATACAGCATGCGTCCCGGCACCGTCTGCCAGTACGTCTTGACGAAGCGCTCGTCGTCGCCCCACAGCGTGCTCAGACATCCCGGCGGCATCGGCCCTTCGATGGCCAGCACGCCCTTCTCGTTGGGCCCGCAGTCCTCGCCTGTAGCTTCGTTGACAAGCTTCACGTCGTAGCCGTACACCGGCTTGCCCGGCGATCCGAGCTTGCCCGGGAGGACTTCCACCCCTCGCGCCATGCCCAGAATCGGCCAGCCCGTCTCCGTCTGCCAGTAGTTGTCGACGACCGGCTTGCCGACGCCTTCCGTCAGCCATCGGGCCGTCGGTTCGTCCAGCGGTTCGCCAGCGAGGAAGATGAGACGCAGCGACGACAGGTCGTATTGCGTCAGATAGGCAGGATCCTGCTTCTTGAGCACACGAATCGCTGTCGGCGCGGTGAACAGTTGCGTCACCTTGTACTTCTCGACGATACGCCACCAGATACCGCCGTCGGGACGAATCGGCGTGCCTTCGTACATGACCGTCGCAATGCCCGCGAGCAGCGGCGCGTAGACGATATAGCTGTGCCCGACCACCCAGCCGATGTCGGACGCGCAGAACATCGTGTCGCCCGGCTTCGCGCAGAAGATGTGCTGCATCGACGAGGCTAGCGCAACCGCATAGCCCCCGGTGTCGCGCTGCACGCCCTTCGGCTTGCCCGTGGTGCCCGAGGTGTACAGCACGTAGGACGGATCGCTGGATTCCATCCATTCGCAGGGCACGAACGCGTCGAGATGCTGCTCGCGCAGCGGGGCATAGTCGACGTCGCGGCCCGCCACGCGCGTCATGGGCGCGAGTCCGCGATCGATCAGCAGCAAGCTCGACGGCTTGTGCTGCGCGAGCGTAATGCCCTCGTCGAGCAGCGGCTTGTACGGCACGACCTTGCCGTTGCGCGAACCGGCATCGGCGGACACGATGACCTTCGGGCGCGCGTCGTCGATGCGCGCGGCGAGGTTCACCGACGCGAAACCGCCGAACACCACCGAGTGAATCGCCCCGAGCCGGGTGCAGGCGAGCATCGCGAACAGCGCTTCGGGCACCATCGGCATGTAGATCAGCACCCGCTCGCCGCGCGCCACGCCCAACGATTGCAGCGACGCCGCCATGCGATTGACCTCGGCGGAGAGTTCGTCGTACGTGTAGACACGCTCCTGCTCCGTCTCGGTCGACACCCACACCAGCGCGTTTTGCGTGCCGCGTGACGGCAGGTGACGATCGACGGCGTTATGGCAGATGTTGGTCCGTCCGCCGACGAACCAGCGCGCGAACGGCGGCTTGTCGTATTCGAGCACCTGATCGAACGGCGTCTCCCAATCGATCAGTCTGGCCTGCTCCTCCCAAAAGGCCGCACGCGAGTCCGGCGCAATCGAACGGGCGTGAAACGACGCATACGAAGTCATGGTGTCTCCTTCCACTTATTGTGCGTTCAGTGTGCGCGTTGACGCTTACGGAAGGCTTACCGGATGCCCCGTGCCATCCCCGAAACGATAGGGGATTACGCGGAGATTACAGGGGAAATTCGCGCAAATTTGGCGATATTTGCGCGAAATCAAAGGAATCACGCAAGGATTCAGACGAGATCGGGCGCAGGCGTTCGGATGTCCTCCGGCACGTCGATGTGCTCGGCCTGCTGCGCATGCCACATGCGCGCGTAGAGGCCGCCGTGGCGTAGCAGCGTCACGTGGTCCCCGGTCTCGATGATGCGCCCGGCGTCCATCACGACGATACGATCCGCGTGACGGATCGCGGCCAGCCGGTGGGCCACCACGAGACATGTCGCGCCCGCCCGCTCGCGTGCGAGGCGCTCGAGAATGCGCGCTTCGGTGAGAGCGTCGAGCGCGGCGGTCGGCTCGTCGAGCAGCAGCAAAGGGGGACGTCCCCAAAGCGCCCGCGCAATGTTCACGCGCTGGCGCTCGCTGCCCGACAGGCCCGCCACCGACGCCGTGTCGGGCACTTCCGCCAGCGCCGTCACGCGCTGAAATTCCGACTGGACCGGACCATCGTCCGGCGACATTTCGCGGCTCAGGCCCGCGCGGTAAGCCACGTTGTCAAATAGCGGCCGGTCGAACAGACGGGAGTCCTGCGTGACGAATCCGGTGACGCGTCGCATCGCGTCGGCGTGCTCGCGACACAGTCGAAGCTCGTCGACGTACACGGCGCCGCGCGATGGCAGGACCATGCCCGCCACGAGCCGTAACAACGTCGACTTTCCCGCACCTGAAGGACCGACCAGCGCCACGTACTCGCCCGAGCCGATTCGCAGGCTGACGTCGGATACGATCGGTTGTGCGTCGTGGGCCGCTTCGTGGGGCGCGTCATGAGACATTACGCTCACGCCGTCGAGTTCGATGGCCGGCGCGGCGGAAACGAAAGGCCGTTGCGTGTCGGCAGGTGTCGCGGCAGCATTGCGCGCGTCGATTGGAGCGCTCTTACCGCCGTTACCACCGTCCACGCATTCCCTCTGCGCCAGTGCCGCGACAGTCGCCGGGCCAGCGGCACCGTCTCGCAGATGCTCGTCGACACTGACCAGCGCTCGCGCGACCTGCGAGACCAGCGCGCCCAGCATCGCCGCCGGCAACGCGAACTGGAGCAGGTAGGCATTGACCTGCACCAGCGTGCCGACCGGCTCGGCACCGCGCGCGACGTCGCTTACGGCGAGCAAGGTCATCGCCGAGACGCCCGCCGCCATGATCGCCATCTGCAACGCACTCGTCACCTGTGCCGTGGTTGCCGTCGCCAGCGCCGCCACGTAACGCGCGCGGAGTCGCTGTGAGAGACGCCCGACCTCCGCCGGCTCCTGCGCAAACGTCTTCACACACTCCAGTTGGCTCAGGGTGTCGGCAAGCGCCCCGGTCGTGGCGCGCGACACCTCGTTGGCCTGCGACTCGCGACGGGTGACGCGCGCCAGCGAAGGCCGCAGCGTCAGAACGTAAGCGAGCACCGTCCCGCCGAGAATCACGCCGTACAGCACACCGAAGTTGAGCATCAGGATGACCCCCGTGGCGACCACCTGCACCGCCAGCGGCAACAATCCGAACACCAGCCCGGTGACGATCACCGGCAGCGCAACTTCGACACGAAACAGGCAATCGAGCACCTGCCCGGCGTTGACGTCCCGCGCGCGATGGGCAGGCAGCTCGATCAGTCGTGTGAGATAACCGAGCCCGGTGCGACGCCGCAGGTCTTCCATCACGCGCTGAATGAGCAGATCCTTGCCTCGCTCACCGATGGCTGCGCCCGACCACAGCACCACGTAGGCGATCGCGAGCGGCATGGCCAGCGTGCCAGGACGCTCGCCTGCCAGCGCATCCACCGCCAACCCCAGCACCCACGGCGCGACGAGGCGTAGCGCGAGCATGAGGCCCGCAGCGCTCGCCGCACCGGCAAGCCACACGCGATGTCGCGACGACGCCGTCTCCCGCGCCCACAGCGTGCGCAGCACGAAACACAGCGCGTTCCAGCCCGCTTGTCGTGTCATGCCGCCGCCCCGCCGCTGGCGCCGGCACCTTGCCGCCATCCGCGCACGAACATCTCGACGGCATACAAGCGCCGAATCGTCGTCATCGATTCGAGATGATGATGGGCGAGCCGCCCGATGGCTCGACGGCAGGCATCATGGTCGATCCATCCCGATGCGGCGCAATACCCCTCCAGGCAGACCTCTTCGACATGCGGCAGATTCGCGGCCACGCCTGCCCCCACGATGCCGGTCATCGTGCCCTTGTCGCGCCGCCAGAGGTTCGGCAAGCCGCTGGCAAGATACGCCGCACGCCGTAACGGCAAGCGGTTATGCATCGCGCTGAAGAGTCGATACGTGGGCATGGCGAAGCCCGCTTCCACGACAGGCTGCGTGAGGAACGGAAACACGGTGCCCCCGTCGGCAAGAGCCGGATGCACTTCGATGTCGCGCAGATTCCCCAGCGTGCCGAGCACCTGCGCCCGTTTGCCGGGACGCATCCGAAGCGGCCAATGCGCCAGCCACGCCTGCGCAAGCGGTTCCGTGCCGCGCGATGCCTTGCCGTCACCCAGGCTTCCCATGCCGCCGGCAAAGGCAGCCGCCGTGAGCAATCCGTCCTGCGGTGCAGCCAGAGGATTGGCCTGCCGCTGCCGCAACTGAGCGAACGCGCCCTGCGCCACCCACAGCAACGGCAGACGCTGCATCATCGCGAGATCGCGCCACGCGCCGAAGGCTCGCCGCCATTGACCGTCGGCGAAAGCGTCGAGAAAGGCGCCGTCGGGCGGCGGCGCAAGGAAGATCGCATCGCCGCCGTGGCCGTTGACCACGCGATGATCGCGGTAAGGTGCGAGTCGTTCGCGCACCGCGTCGAGCTGGGCCAGCATGCACAAGTGCATGGCCGGTCTCGCCAGACGGGGGATCACCGACGGTGGCGAGAACGCCGCGCATTCGATGTCGAACCGCTCGAATGCCATGCGCACATGTCGCGCAACCTGGCTCGCATGGTGCGATTCGTCGCTCGACGGCGAACCCGGATCGCGATGATTCACCGCGGTGCAATGCCCGGCAACGCCGGATTGCGCAAGCGCCAGCGCCAGTGACGTCGACTCGACACCACCCGACAACTCCAGCACCGCACGGCGACTCTCAAGGCAACGCTACGTGGAACGTCGCAGCACGCCAAGCAGGCCCGTGCCGGACGCCATCTCCTGAGCTTCCCGCGCGCCCCCTTCCGGGCGCCACGACGGCCACCAGACGACGCGTGTCCTGGGCGCGCCGCGCTCCGGAATCCACAGCGCATGACCGAGCGGCAGACGCTCCACGTCATACAGTGCGCACTGGACGTTGCCAACGTCGCCATGCACGAGAAAGGCCTTGAGCGCAGCGCTGTCGAAGGTCGGTTCGTCGCCGGCGAGCGCCGCCGGGTCAGCCGCCACATGGACGCCACCATCGCGACAGAAGCGGTAGTACGTGGGGCAGTGACCGCACGGATCGCACAGCACAAGCGTAGCGCCGCACCAGCGGTCGTGCACGATGATCCGGTAATGCCCCCAATACCGTTCGACGAAGCGCTCAGGCGACTCCAGCGCAAGACGCGCCAACTCCAGCCCCGGTGACACCTCGCGGCCGTCGTCCTTACGAAACACGCGACCGCTGACGTACCACGCCAGCAATTCGCTCTGGTCGCTGACGTGACACCGCTCACCACTGCCCTCGGGGCGGATTCTGGCGGCAGGCTGGCCGTCCAGCCCGCGCAATACGACAGCGCCGGGCAGCGGCACATGACGCTCCGCCGGTCCTGGTCTCAGGCGGGCAAGTTTCATGACGGGCTCCGTTTGGGGGGGGCGTTGGGTCACGCGGGGGTTTCGTAGATGACGGCCAGTTGTTCGCGGCGGCGTGGGTCGTCACCGATTACCCGCCCCTGTGCTTCGGCCCATGCGTGGGCGTAGAACGGCTGGCGCTGCACGCCGACGACCAGTTGCAGACGCAGGCCATCGTGAGCACACCACATCGCCAATGCGGCGTACCAGGGCAGGCACGGCGTGCACTGCGGGTAGCACAACGCGGCACGGTGCATGGCCGCGACATAGGGTGCGTAGTCACCCGGTAGACCGTAGTGCGTGGGACGCGCCTGCTGCGCATGACTTACCCGGTCGATCACGCCCGCCATGCGCGCCTTGCGGGTGACGCGCTGCGCCTGCCAGAGCCAGTAGCCCGCGCGAATCACGTCGCGCTTGCGTGCAGCACCCGCCAGATCGCCGGGCATGACCAGCCAGGCGTCGAAGCCGAGCCGCGGCGACATGTCTCGCGTCGCGTGGCGCGCATCCGGCGTATCGCATGGCTCCGGAGCAAAGAGTCCTTCCGCGTCGAACATGGCCTGCATCGCCGGCAGCGTGCCGGAGACGACCTGCGGGTCATGACGCCATCCGATCAGCCGACGCAGTGCCTGCGAGTGCGCGTAAGACAGATTGAAGTAGCGGTCGTGAGCGAGCTTGAGCACGACCACGTGGTCGTCGATGCCGACGACGTGAACATCGGGCGCCAGATGACGGAAAACCGGCGCGTCCGCACACGCGCCGGTTCCGATTCGCATCGAATCTGCCACCTCAGGCATGACCTCCGGTCACCGGCGGCAGCGTCGGGATGCACACCGGGCGGAAGCACAGCGGCAGCACGGTGATGCCTTCGGCATCGTTGCCGATGACACCGCGCGTGGCGTGCGTGGCATCCACCGAGGCGAGTACGTCGAGTTCGGTCACTTCTTTCACGGTTCCCATTTCCTTCTTCATTTAGGACTCCTTCTTGAGTGAATACGAACGAAATCGTCCGCGTCTTCATCATAGGAAATACACGCCGGTGCATTTATGGGAATTTTCCGAAGCAGCACGTGAACCGCGTGCAGGCACTTGTGGGTCGTCCGGGGAACGTTCGAGGGAAATCGCGCCGACGCATCCCGAAAAGCAAAACGCCCGTGAGGACTGACCTCACGGGCGTTTTGGGGAACTGCGGCGACCGGGCGTCGCGAGAGCGTCTTACCGCTGAGCCGTCTTGGTGACCTTCGTGGACGGCTTCGCAGCCGCCTTGGCAACCGTCTTCGCAGGCGCCTTGGCCTGAGCCTTGGCGGGTGCCTTTGCGACGACCTTCGCGGCGGGTGCCGACTTGCTCGCGACCGCCTTGGTCGACTTGGCCGGGCTGGCGGCCGGGCGATGGTCGACCACACGAATCATCTTGCCGTTCTTGCCGCGCACCATACGCGTGCGCGGTGCGTCATCGTCATCCTTGGCCGCCACCGGTTCCGGCGCCGAGGCGGCCAGCACGCGCGATGCGTCCTTGACCGGCACATGCAGCACGAGCAGCTGGCCCGACGTCAGCGTGTCGCGACGCAGACGGTTCCAGCTCTTGATCTGGGCGACGCTCACACCGCTGCGCGACGCCACACCGGCGAGCGTGTCGTGCTTGCGCGCACGCACCATCACCTTGCGGGTATCAGGCAGATCCGGTTCCAGCGCCAGCACGGCGTTCGTCGCGACCGATGCGCTGATGTCCTGATCGATGTCGTCCGAGCGCGGCACGAGCAACGTCGAGCCCGCCTTCAGGCGCATGCGCGGCGCGATGTTGTTGACCGAGCGAATGACGGCAGCATCCACACCGAGCTTGCGCGCCACGTCTTCCGGACGCTCACGCGATGCCGACGTGTACGTCGTCCAGCTCGACAGCGGCTTGTCGTAGCTCTTCAGACGGCGCTGGAACACTTCGGCGCTGTCGAACGGCAGCAGAATCTGCGTTTGCGCAGCGCCCAGAATCACGGGCTTGCGGAACGATGGGTTCAGTGCGCGGAATTCGTCGAGCGGCAGATCCGCCAGCTTGGCAGCCAGCGCCACGTCGATATCGCGCTTCGTGGTCACGCTGACGAAGTACGGGTGATTCGGAATCTCCGGCAGCTTGACGCTATAGATGTCCGGATGCGCAATGATGTTCTTGATGGCCTGGAGCTTCGGCACGTAATACCGGGTTTCGGTCGGCATACGCAGGCTCAGGTAATCGGTCGGCAGCCCCTGCGCCTGATTACGGTCGATGGCGCGCTGCACGTTGCCTTCGCCCCAGTTATAGGCCGCCAGCGCGAGATGCCAGTCGCCGAACATCGCATACAGCTTCGAGAGGTAATCGAGGGCGGCGGTCGTCGAGGCGAGCACGTCGCGGCGCTCGTCCTGGAACATGTTCTGCTTGAGGTTGTACGTCTTGCCCGTACTCGGGATGAACTGCCACATGCCGGCCGCCTTGGCCGTCGAGAGCGCTTGCGGGTTGTATGCGCTTTCCACGAACGGCAGCAGTGCGAGTTCCGTCGGCATATGACGGCGCTCAAGCTCTTCGACGATATGGAACAGATACTTCTCGGAACGCTGGATCATGCGCTCGACATACTCGGGACGCTGCGCGTACCACTGCGTGCGATCCTGTGCGAGGTCGGTGTCGAGGTCAGGGATGGAGAAACCGTGGCGGATGCGCGACCAGAGATCGGCGTCGTCGCTGCCGTAAGCCAGATCGTTGATCGAGTCGTTGTCGAGGTCGATGGGCTGGTCGCTGGAGACGCGCTGCTTGCCTTTTGCGGTCGAAGCGACAGGCGACTTGCTCTGCGCATCGGGAGAAGCATTCGATGCACCTGTGGTCGGCGCTGTGCTGGCACACGCTGCCAATAGCAGCGTCAGGAGCAAGCTAACGATAAGTCGCATTGATCGGGCTCGATTTGGGTTACATCTTCATGAAATTGGCAAGGATGGTAAGGAAACCCTTCAGATGCGTCAACCATTCTGCCTAATTTTTTTGCAAAATTTACGCCAAAACGCCCTAAAAATAGGGGTTATCCCCGAGGGAGAATTCACAAAATGTGGTGGGAGCGACACGCGTTTTTGACGCACTTTACGCCACGCTCTCCGTATACGATGCCATCGATATGACACCGAAACTTCACGTCGGAGGCGAGGCGTCAGGGCGGAGCAGGTGGTGATAAAACTGTCAACGTCCGCCGGGCGACAAGGTCCATCGCACGCCACGCTGTTGACAGCGTGACGTGCCCACGGCTAGCGCCGAATTTATCGGAAGGTATCTTTCCAGCCCCGCACGGCAGCGAAAACGCCCTCGCGCGAAAGCGACGTCTTTCCGGCATGCGCCTCGGCGGCGGCAATCACGGCCGGTGCGTCGCTGCGCAGGAAGGGGTTCGTCACGCGCTCCTGCGCGAGCGTGGTGGGCAACGTGGGGCGTCCGGCAGCGCGCAACGCGCTCGCCTCTTGATGCCAGGCATTGAGCGCCGGGTTATCCGGATCGACGGCGAGCGCGAAGCGGATGTTCGACAGCGTGTATTCGTGAGCGCAATGCACCAGCGTGGCCGGCGGCAGCGCAGCGAGGGCATCGAGCGAGGCGAGCATCTGCGCAGGGGTGCCTTCGAACAGACGGCCGCATCCGCACGAGAACAGGGTGTCGCCGCAGAACAGGCGTGGCGCACCCGCTGCGCCCGCGCCGAGGAAGTAAGCGATGTGACCAGCCGTATGACCGGGAACGTCAATCACCTGAAGCGCCATGGCCGGCGCGTCGATGTGTACCGTCTCGCCGCCATTGTACGGATGGTCGACGCATGCGATGGCTTCGTGCGCAGGACCGTGGACCGGCACGTCGAAGCGTTCGAGCAACGTGTCGACGCCGCCGATGTGATCGGGATGCTTGTGCGTGACGAGGATGGCGCGCAGCGTGAGGCCGCGCGACTCGAGATAGGCGAGCACCGGTGCCGCGTCGCCCGGGTCGACCACGACGGCATCTTTGCCGTTATCGATCACCCAGAGATAATTGTCCTGGAACGCGGGGACGGGAAAGACGGTCAGTGTTTCGGCCGACTGCTTACTCACCGCATCTGCGTGCGCATCCATATATACTCGCCACCATGTCAGAACGTCCGATTATAGACTGGCCCGTCTGGCTCGTCTCACCGCCAGGCCGCTACGCGCTCGCATGGGAACAGGCCCTCTTCGACCAATGGGTCGGGGATCTGTTCGGCTATCACGCGTTGCAGCTGGGCCGTCCCGAGCTAGATACGCTGCGCGAAAACCGCATGCCTTACCGGGGCCTCATCCTTCCCGCCGCGCGTGGGCCGGAAGCCCCTTTGCTCATGACCAAAGCGGCCAGTGATACGACCAGCGGCGTGCCGTCGGCCGACGCAGGTGCCGTCGACATGGTCGCGCGCGACATCCTCGTGAGCCGTTTCGACGAACTGCCGATCGCCACGGCCAGCACCGATCTGGTGGTGCTGCCGCACGTGCTCGAATTTGCCGAGAACCCGCACGACATTCTGCGTGAGGTCGAACGCATTCTCGTGCCCGAAGGGCAAGTCATCATCACCGGATTCAACAATCTGAGTCTGTGGGGTGCGCGCGAGGAACTGGGCCGCCTCGCGGGGGCGCCGTTCCTGCCGCCGGGTGCCGACCTGATCGCTTTCACGCGTCTGAAAGACTGGCTCAAGCTGCTGTCGTTCGACATCGATCGCGGCCGCTTCGGCTGCTATCGCCCACCGTTGCGCGGCGAGCACTGGCTGCAACGCTTCGAGTTCATGGAGCCGGCGGGCGATCGCTGGTGGCCGATCTTCGGGGCGCTTTACGCGGTGCGCGCGGTCAAGCGCGTCAAGGGCACGCGCTTGGTCGGCAAAGTCCGCAAGCGTATACTCGGCCTCCAGCCGGCGGCGGCACCGGTGGCCACACCGAATACTACGCACCGCCAGATGGCGGAAGCCGACGCGTCCGATTGATTGTTTGAGAGATGACCTTGCCGCAAGTTGAGATTTATACCGACGGAGCCTGCAAAGGCAATCCCGGCCCCGGCGGCTGGGGCGCCCTGCTCGTCGCGGGCAAACACCGCAAGGAAATGTTCGGGGGTGAGCCCAACACCACCAACAACCGCATGGAGCTGCTGGCCGTCATTCGCGCGCTCGAAGCCCTGAACAAGCCCTGCCACGTGGTGCTGCACACCGACTCGCAGTATGTGCAGAAGGGCATCAGCGAATGGATTCACGGCTGGAAAGCGCGCGGCTGGAAGACCGCCGCCAAGGAACCGGTGAAGAATGCCGACCTCTGGCAGACGCTGGACGCCGTCTCGCAACAGCACGACATCGACTGGCGCTGGGTGAAAGGCCACGCAGGTCACGAGGGCAACGAAGCCGCCGACCAGTTGGCCAATCGCGGCGTAGAGAGCCTGCGCCGTGGCTAGCCGAGCGAGGGCTTCCAGGGTAGCCAGCGCCTGACGACGCAATATCAATAGCGACGGTTGGCGCGCCCTCGCCCGCCCTATGCGCTTGCATCAACATCAGCACGATCCGCGCACTGCGTGAGGCACATAGCCCGCAGCGCGCAAATTCCGAAAGCTTCAACCTCTGACCGAACATCATGCGACAACTGATCCTAGATACCGAAACCACCGGCCTGAATGCGAAGACGGGCGACCGTCTGCTGGAAATCGGTTGCGTCGAACTGGTCAATCGACGCCTGACCGGCAACAACCTGCACTTCTACATCAACCCCGAGCGCGACAGCGATCCGGGCGCACTGGCGGTGCACGGGCTGACGACCGAGTTCCTTTCCGACAAACCCAAGTTCGCCGAGGTTGCCGAACAGTTGCGCGAATACTGCCGCGACGCGGAAATCATCATTCACAACGCGGCGTTCGACCTGGGCTTTCTGGATATGGAGTTCGGCCGCCTCGGCTGGCCGCCGTTCATGCAGCACTGCTCCGGCCTGATCGATACGCTGATGCGCGCGCGCGAGATGTTCCCGGGGCGACGCAACTCGCTCGACGCGTTGTGTGAGCGCCTTGGCGTGAACAATGCCCACCGGACGTTGCACGGCGCTTTGCTCGACGCGGAACTGCTCGCAGACGTCTATCTTGCGATGACGCGCGGCCAGGAAAGCCTCGTCATCGATGAAGGCGAAAGCGACGAGGGCAACGACGGCGTGCCGCGCGAGAAGATTTCACTGCGCCAGTTCGATCTGCCGGTGATCCTCGCCGCGACGGAAGAAATCGAGCAGCACGACGGCGTGCTCAATGGCATCGACAAGGGCATGAAGGGGACGTGCGTGTGGCGCAAGGAACCTGCACCGCCGGAAGGGGAAGCAGCACCGGCTGCGTGATTCTTGGACGGAGACGAGCGGCACTGCGAAAAAATCGCACGGCGCTCTTCCCAAACGAAGAAAACGTCCCTATAATCGCTGTCTTTGCTGCTTGCGAGACATCGCAAGAAACGGCGTGAAGTGATCGAGAGATATCGTCACGGCGGCAGCAAAATAGAACAAAAGAAAAGTTGCAGACTTCTACGAAAACAGTTAAAGTTCTGCTCCTGATTGCGAAAGAAGAACTTCAGCAATCAACACTAAATCATTGATTTAGTTAATGATTTGGGTGGTTAGCTCAGCGGTAGAGCACTGCCTTCACACGGCAGGGGTCACAGGTTCAATCCCTGTACCACCCACCAGATTCGAAGGGCCGACGATGCGTCGGCCCTTTTTGCATTCGGCGTTCGCTTTTGCAATAAGCGTATCGAACGCCACCATCAGCCGCCATCGCATCATCCTGCCGCGTCCAGAATTCGAAGCCGAGACTTCACCTCGCTCCCTCTCCCGGATTCGCATTCTTTCAGCATCGTCAAGCTTCCGCATTAGCATCACCTCGTCTCATAACAGCCGCGCCTCCTCCAGGAAAAAATTCGTCGGCGCTCACGAGAACGCAGCCTCGCACCGGCAATTCGCTCGCACTCTTCTATAGATTTTATTTATAGAAATTCTCCAACGATCGCAAAAACCCCCACCCACACCCACGACTGCGCCCCTATCCCCCGCACCCCCGCCCCACCCTGCGGGGTTTTCATCGAAGTTATGGGCACTTCCACGGCAGTCTTATATAAGACCCAAGCATTCACATTACGAAAAGGCATTTCAGTTTTGCCCCCGACCCGTGTCACAATCGGGGAAATTAGTCATGGCTAGCGGACTGTCACCCCAGTCGGCGGCGTTCCCCCACCTTTTCCTGATTCTTGAATCCGAGACCAGCGATGAGTACGCAGCAACCCAGCATCATCTACACCCTGACCGACGAAGCCCCGCTTCTGGCCACCGCATCCTTCCTGCCGATCATCCGCACGTTCGCCGCTCCGGCCGGCGTTGCGGTCGAGACGAGCGACATCTCGGTCTCGGGCCGTATCCTCGGTGAATTCCCCGAATTCCTCACCGAAGAACAGCGCGTGCCGGACAACCTCGCCGAACTCGGCCGTCTGACGCAAGACCCGGACACGAACATCATCAAGCTGCCGAACATCAGCGCTTCGGTGTTCCAGCTCCAGAGCGCCATCAAGGAACTCCAGTCGAAGGGCTACAAGGTGCCGGACTATCCGGAAGACCCGAAGACCGACGAAGAGAAAGCCATCCAGAAGCGCTACTCGAAGTGCCTCGGCTCGGCCGTGAACCCGGTCCTGCGCGAAGGCAACTCGGATCGCCGCGCACCGCTGGCCGTCAAGAACTACGCCAAGAAGCACCCGCACAGCATGGGCGACTGGAGCATGGCTTCGCGCACGCACGTCGCGCACATGAAGCATGGCGACTTCTACCACGGCGAAAAATCGATGACGATCGACAAGGCCCGCGACGTCAAGATGGAACTCGTCACGAACAGCGGCAAGACGATCGTGCTCAAGCCGAAGGTCTCGCTGCTCGACGGCGAAATCATCGATAGCATGTTCATGAGCAAGAAGGCGCTGTGCGAGTTCTATGAAGAACAGATGGAAGACGCACGCAAGACCGGCGTCATGTTCTCGCTGCACGTGAAGGCCACGATGATGAAGGTCTCGCACCCGATCGTGTTCGGCCACGCCGTGAAGATCTTCTACAAGGAAGCCTTCGAGAAGCACGGCAAGCTGTTCGACGAACTGGGCGTGAACGTCAACAACGGTCTCGTGAACCTGTACGAGAAGATCGAATCGCTGCCGAGCACCCAGCGCGAAGAGATCATCCGCGATCTGCACGCCTGCCACGAACACCGCCCGGAACTGGCGATGGTCGACTCGGCCAAGGGCATCTCGAACCTGCACGCACCGAACGACGTCATCGTCGACGCCTCGATGCCGGCCATGATCCGCATCGGCGGCAAGATGTGGGGTGCCGACGGTCGTCCGAAGGACACGAAGGCCGTGATCCCGGAAAGCACGTTCGCCCGCATCTATCAGGAAATCATCAACTTCTGCAAGACGAACGGCGCATTCGACCCGACCACCATGGGTACGGTGCCGAACGTCGGCCTGATGGCGCAGAAGGCTGAAGAGTACGGCTCGCACGACAAGACGTTCGAAATCGCCGAAGACGGCGTGGCGAACATCGTCGACATCGCCACGGGCGAAGTGCTGCTCTCGCAGAATGTGGAAGCCGGCGACATCTGGCGTATGTGCCAGGTCAAGGACGCCCCGATCCGCGACTGGGTGAAGCTCGCCGTCAATCGCGTGCGCAACTCGGGCATGCCGGCCGTGTTCTGGCTCGACCCGTACCGTCCGCACGAAGCCGAACTGATCAAGAAGGTCGAAACGTACCTGAAGGATTACGACACTAACGGTCTCGATATCCAGATCATGTCGCAAGTGCGCGCCATGCGTTACACCCTGGAGCGCGTGATCCGCGGTCTGGACACCATCTCGGTGACCGGCAACATTCTGCGCGACTACCTGACCGACCTGTTCCCGATCATGGAACTGGGCACCAGCGCCAAGATGCTCTCGATCGTGCCGCTGATGGCCGGTGGCGGCATGTACGAAACGGGCGCCGGCGGCTCGGCACCGAAGCACGTCAAGCAACTGGTGGAAGAAAACCACCTGCGCTGGGACTCGCTCGGTGAATTCCTGGCACTGGCCGTCTCGCTGGAAGACCTCGGCATCAAGACGGGCAACGCCCGCGCCAAGATCCTCGCCAAGACGCTCGACGCCGCCACGGGCAAGCTGCTCGACAACAACAAGGGTCCGTCGCCGAAGACCGGTGAGCTGGACAACCGCGGCAGCCAGTTCTACCTGTCGATGTACTGGGCACAAGAACTGGCCGATCAGAAGGACGACGCCGAACTGGCCAAGCTCTTCGCACCGCTCGCCAAGCAACTGGCCGAGAACGAGAAGGCCATCGTCGGCGAACTCACCGACGTGCAAGGCAAGCCGACCGACATCGGCGGCTACTACAAGCCGGACTTCGCCAAGCTCGAACAAGTCATGCGTCCGAGCAAGACGTTCAACGCTGCACTGGCCAGCGTCGCGAAGGCCTGAGTCATCAGGTCATCGCACCGCATCACCGGGCAGTCTTCGTGACCGCCCGGTCGCAATGAGGCAGACGGAAGTCGGTCACATTGCGAAAGGCAAATAAAAACGCCGCTTCGACACCAATCGAAGCGGCGTTTTTTTGCGTCAGCCCTTAGCGTTAGCGGTTGACCTGTTCCTTCGATTGCGTGAGCGCCAGCACAGCGCCCAGGGCGAGCGCCGCCGACACGCAGTACATGCCCGCGTTGGTGCTCTGCGTCACGTCCTTGAGCCAACCGATGACGAACGGGCTCACGAAGCCCGCGAGGTTGCCGATCGAGTTGATCATGCCGATGGCCGCAGCCGCCGAGCCACCGACGAGCAGCGCGCTCGGGTACGTCCAGAACACCGGCATCGTCGCGAGCATGCCCGCCGTACCGACCGACAGCGCCACCATGGCGAGCGGCACATTGTTGCCCCACACCGTGCTCAGGTACAGACCCACGGCACCGGCGAACGACACCACCGCGAAGTGCCAGCGACGCTCACGCGTGCGGTCCGAGCTACGCGCCACGGTGATCATGCTGACGACGGCGCACGCATAGGGAATGGCGGTCAGCAGACCGACGTCCAATGCGCTCTTCACGCCGCTGGCCTTGATGAGCGTCGGCAGGTAGAAGCCGATGCCGTAAAGACCCATCATGCAGCAGAAATAGATCAGGGCCATGCGCCAGACGCGGCCGTTCGAGAACACCGACGCCACCGTTTGCTGCGCCTTGCCCGCGCTGTCCTGCGCGATGTTGTGTTCGAGAATCGCCTTCTCGTCCTCGGTCAGCCACTTCGCAGCGCGAATGCCGTTCGGCAGATACATCAGGGTCACGACGCCCAGAATCACCGACGGAATGGCTTCGATGAAGAACAGCCATTGCCAGGCCGCCCAGCCGCCCACGCCGTTGAATGCCGCCAGAATCCAGCCCGAGAGCGGGCCGCCGAACACACCGGCGATAGGAATGCCGATCATGAACAGCGCGTTCATGCGGCCGCGACGCTGCGCCGGGAACCAGTAGGTCAGATACAGCACGATGCCCGGGAAGAAGCCGGCCTCGGCCACGCCGAGGAAGAAACGCACGAGGTAGAACTGCGTGGGTGTCTTGACGAGCAGCGTCGCTGCCGAGAGCACCGCCCACGAGATCATGATGCGCGCGATCCAGCGACGCGCACCGACCTTGTGCATGATGATGTTGCTCGGCACTTCGAAGAAGAAGTAACCGATGAAGAAGATGCCGGCGCCCAGACCGTACACGGTCTCGCTGAACTGGAGGTCGTTCAGCATTTGCAGCTTGGCGAAGCCGACATTCACGCGATCCAGATAGGCCGCGACGTAACACAGGAAAAGGAACGGCAACAAACGCCAGGTCGCTTTTGCGTAGGCTTGCGCCTCGATCTCGCGCGTATGCGCGTTGGCTTTGATACCGCTAGCGATAGTACTCATGGTCTCCACTTCGAACCTCGGCTGCCAGGCAGCCTGAATTGACTGCAACGCTGCACCCGGACCACTCGCACCGATCACGCTGCCTTACCGACTCGACCGCTCTGAAGACCTCACGATTCCCGTTTTACGAGAATCGATCCCGCGGGGTCCGGAGGCATTGTCTCCGGACGTCGCGCGCGGCCCGCAAGCCGTGACGCAACGTTTCTCACCCTGCCATCCCCTCTTGTTGTTGGGAGGCCGACGCGGATTGTAAACCATAGGACACCGCTCGATCTGGAACGCTTCCTCAGTCTTTGGGCGAATGACGAAAGCCAGGGCGTGGCGAAGGGCAAACCCTTCGCCATCACCGTGACGCTGCCGCCGACGATGGGATCAGCGCCGACGCGCACGCAAGGCGACGACGACGAATACCCCTACGACCGCCGCCACCGCGCCACACAGGAACACGGCGCGATAACCGAAAGGGTTGGCGACCGCACCGGCGAGCGGCCCGGTCGTCAGAATCGCGATGTCCTGAAACGCGGCATACGTGCCCAGACTGGTGCCGCGACTCGCGGCCGGTGCACGCTTGACCACTTCGATCCCCAGCGACGGGAAAATCAGCGACGCGCCCGCACCGGCCAACGCCGTGCCGAGCAACGCCAGCCACGCCACCGGCGCCTGCCAGACGACCAGCAAGCCGATCGCCTCCACCGCCAGCGACACTTGCGCGACGCGCAGATTGCCGAAGCGTTCCGGCCAGCGTCCGCCGATGAGCCGCATCAGCACGAACGCCAGACCGAATGCCGACAGCGCGACAGCGGCCCCCGTCCAGCGCGACGCCTCGAAGTACAACACCACGAACGCCCCGACCACCGCGAACCCGACACCCTGCAACGCGAGCGCGAGCCCCGGCAGGAAGACGATACGCAGCACTTCCGCGTACGGCAGCCCGCCACCCGCCTGATGCGCCGGCGCGACCGCCGGAATCCGCGAGATGACAGCCCAGCCGGCCAACGGCAGCAGACAGATCGCGATCGCTACGCCGGTCAGCGCCGTCGGACCATAGAGCGCGAGTCCCAGCGGCGCGCCCACGGCGAATCCGCCGAAAACGGCAGCGCCTGTCCACGACATCACCCGGCCAGACTGTTGCGCGCCGAGGCTGGCAATGGCCCACGTCAAGGTGCCGGTAATGCAAAGGCTCTCGCCCACGCCAAGCAGCAGACGCGCCACCGTCAGTACCGCCAGACGCGGCTCGGGAGCAATTGTCAGCCAGCTTGTGGCGAGCAGGGCAATGCCGGACAGCCCGACGAACGACAAGCCGCGCACCAATGCAACGCGCGCACCGCGCTGGTCGGCGGTGCGTCCCGCAAACTTGCGTGTAAGCACCGTGGCGAGCGACTGCACGCCGACCGCAAAACCAACGACGACGTTGTGATACCCCAAGGTGTTGTGCACGAACAGCGGCACGACGGAGAGCGACATGCCGATGGTCAGGCACGCGAGAAAAACGTTTAACGAAAAGCGCACGAGCAACGCCGTAGCGTTGGGCGGCGCGGTGGCCACATGATTGGCCGATGCAGCAGAGGACGACATGCGAGAAGACTCCATGGGTTGCCGGGAGACGCTGGACAACGAACGACAAATGGCGGATACCAGACGCCGACCGGCGGACGAACAACCGCAACCGGGCATCGGTATCGAAACGTACAAATCGGGGAGACGGCGCTTGTGGCGCTCAGAGAATCCGGCGCAGCGCTGAATGGGCTGCCCGGTCGTTCACCGGCGAACGCACGCCCCTCGACCGACGTGCCGGATCGTCCGGCCGCTGTCGCGGAGAATGCGTTGTTTCACGTGAACGCTTACGTGACACCAGCGAACGTTCTGCTGATGCCAAAAATCTGCAACCATTCTAGCCACGCATGTTGCGTTGCGCAAGAGACGTACACATGGCGTGAAACCGGCGTCATCCAAGGCCCTCGTTTCGACGAATGGCGGGCGTCACGGCATCACGGTATCGACGCCGGCCGCATGAAGCAAGGCAACAGCGAGCCCGCCACGCGGTTCATGCGCTCGGCAAACGACTGACAGACGCTGCCCAGGCGCATCACGGAGGCATGTTCCTGCGCCAGCACGCCGGGACACGTGCCCGCGAGCGCGCCGCGCACCATGTGACGGCTCATCACGCCAAGTCGCTCGACTTCGCGCTTGAGCGCGTCCACGGCCAGTTGCGGGACTTGCCTCACGTTGTCGTCGAGAAACTGCGGCGCACCCTCACCCTCTTCACGCGTGCGAAAGCGTCGCTGCAACCAGTGCAGCAGCGGCGTGGCGAGCGGAATCATCAGCAGCACACCGAGCACATTGAACGTCGTATGGAAGATGGATTGCAGCAGCGAAATGCCAAAGAAAAGCAGGCCGAAGCCCGCGAGTGCATTGCCGATGGCGCCGCGCCGGGTGCCCGCGCCTGTCAGACGCGTCGCCACACCGACCGCTATCATCGGCAGCGCGAAAGCGTCGATATTGAACTTCAGGCCGATGACCGCGACGATCCACCCCATCATGGTGGAACCGAGGTTGGCGCCGAACATCAACCAGAGCGCCCCGCCGAGTTTGAGCAGGCCGGCGTTGACGAAGCCGATGGTCGCGATCGTCACGACGGACGAGCTTTGCGTGATGGCCGTGACCAGCACGCCCGAGGCAAACGCCTGCCAGCGCGTGCGTGTCGCCCCGGCCAGAATGCGCTCCAGCGCCGGGCCTGCGGCGAGCTTGAGACCATCGGTCATCATCGCCATACCGATGAGGAAGATGCCGACGCCCCCGGCCAGAATACTGACCGCCTTGACGATTTCACCCATGCGACGCGTTCCCCGGTAAGAACGTGAATCGGACGTGGATCGAACTTCGTAAGCCCTTCCGCAGCACCCTCGTCAGTCCGGTCATTTCTGACCGTGCGCAATGCCTGCGTTGCGCACTCGAAAGACCCGCACTTAACCGTCAGCGCGCAGCAACCCCCAGCACAACCGGTAAAGCTCATCTTCGAACTCCGGCGTGCCAAGCAACGGCGAGTCTTCGAGCACCGCCGAGCGTAGCGTGCCCATGAAGGCGCGCGTGAGCACGAACACCGTCGCCGACGTGGGTTTGCGCATCTCCGGCGCATCGCGGCGCGCCATCGCCACCGCAATGTGCTCGGCTGCCTCGCGCATCGCCTGCATGATGTTCTCGTGGTGATCCATCTGCCAGGCCATCTTGATGAGCGAACGCTTCACGCGCCCGCCCGATGCGAACGCTTCGACCAGCAGGCGAATGCGCTCACGGATGACGCGTTCGGGATCTGCGCCTTCTTCGGCGGCCAGCGCGAGCCGTTCGTTCTGCTCGTCCATCACGCGACGGCGCTCGCGCGCAATCATCGCCAGCAGAATCGCCTCTTTGGTCGGGAAATACTGATACAGCGTGCCGATGGAAAAGCCGGCTTTCTTCGCGATGCGATTGGTCGTGAGCGCCGCCTCGCCTTCTTCGTCGAGAACCTGAGCGGTGGCCTCGAAAATCGTCTCGACGGTGTGCTGCGCGCGCGCCTGCATCGGCCGCTTTCTCATAGTGGACGCGGCATTCGGCGTGGCGGGCGGCTTGGGTGTGGACATAGCGAAAAATCTGAGCGGGAAGCGAGTTGCGGCATAACGCCTGAAAAATGAATAATGCTCACATTCACGACGAAATTCAAGAGACGGCGCTATTGGCGTCACAAGCGTCACTTTGAAGCGAGGTCCGCCATCATGAGCAACGACATTTCCGCCCTGACCGTACGTAAGCTGACCGTCGATCTGGCCAGCGGCTTCGACCGCCATTGGCACAGCGGCGACGCGTACCGCACCATGTACTACAACGCGCTGTCGATGAGTTTTCCCGTCGGCGAGCAGTCGTTCATCGACTCGGTACGCGACACGATGGATCGTTTGCCCAACGACGAGCGCTACGACACGTTGCGCGCCGACATCGCGCAGTTCATCGGTCAGGAAGCGACGCATCGCCATCTCCATGGCCAATACAACGCGCAACTCGCCCGGCAGGGGCTGGTGAATCACTGGGAAAACTGGGCGACCACACGTATCCGTTGGGCGCGACGCCGCAAGCTCTCCCCGATGTACATGCTCGCGATCACCGCCGCGTATGAACACTGCACGGCGGTGTTCGGCGACGGCGCATTGCGTTACGACCGCTGGCTCGCGAAGGCGGAGCCGAAAATGCGTCTGATGTGGCGCTGGCACGCCGCGGAGGAAACCGAGCACAAGGCCGTGGCGTTCGATCTGTATCGGGCGTTGGGCGGCAGCGAGACGCAACGCGTGCTGACGTATCTTTACGTGCTGCTCATGTTCGGCCTCGAGAGTCATGCACAGACGATCAACAACCTCTGGCACGACGGCACGCTCTTCAAACCGAAAACGTGGTGGGGATTCGCCACGATGTTTTTCGGGCGCGACGGCGTCATCTGGCGCACCACCGGGCCGATGCTCAAATACCTGTTGCCGTCGTTCCATCCGAATCGTCACGGCGATCCGTCGCTGGCGCAGAACTGGCTCGAAGCCCACAACGCGAGTTGGCGCGCCGTACGCTGATTCGCAGTCATCTCCGGTCGCTATCGCGCTGGCCCTCACGGCCAGCGCCGTCCCGCTATCTCCTCCATCTCCTCTCATTCACGCGCCCCGGCATCGCTCCCACCGCTGTTGCGCAACGCCGTTCCCTCCCCCTACGCAAGTCGTTCAAGCGATGCAACGCAAGAGGCAAACTGCCCGTGTTAACCCGCGAAGTGTGACGGTAACAACGGAATACCGAGTATCAACGCGGCGTGATATGTCGTTTGCCGCGTGTTGATAATAATGATCACGCCTCAACCTCAACGCAGCACCGATAACCGCGCGATGCGAAGTCAGTGTGTCAATGACTCAGGCGGGCCCCTTGCACTCTTCGGTGAAAAGAGAAATCCAGAGGCACGCACAAACTAAAACGAGACGGAGACACATTCATGAGCAAGGCAGCAGGTTGGCTGCGGGGCGCGCTCGCCCTCGCGGTCTGCGGCGCGGCGGGCGTCGCCAACGCACAATCGAACGTATCGCTCTACGGTCAGGTCGACGCCTGGGTCGGCGCGGCCAAAGCCCCCGGCGGCGATCGTGCATGGACGCAGGGCGGCGGCGGCATGTCGACCTCGTACTGGGGAATCAAAGGCTCGGAGGATCTCGGCGACGGCCTCAAGGCCATCTTCACGCTGGAAGACTTCTTCCTGCCGCAAAACGGCAACTACGGCCGCTTCACGGGCGACAGTTTCTTCTCGCGCAACGCCTACGTCGGTCTGCAATCGAACACGCTCGGCACCGTCACGATGGGCCGGCTCACCACGTCGTATTTCGTCTCGACGATTCTGTTCAACCCGTTCGTCGACTCCTATACGTTCAGCCCGATGGTCTATCACACGTTCCTCGGCCTCGCGGGTCAGGGGATCGTCGGTGACTCCGGCTGGAACAACGCGGTGATGTATGCCACACCCGACTACAAGGGGCTCGGCGCGAGCGTCTCGTACGCTTTCGGCAACAAGGCCGGCGAAGGCGGACAGAACAAGTGGAGTGCGGCGGCAATGTACTTCCACGGCCCGCTCGCGGCCACCCTCGCGTATCAGCAGGTCAAATTCGATTCGACGCCCAATGATCAGGCCGGTATCGCCGGTTTTCGTAATCAGCAGGCCCTGCAAGCGGGTCTGACGTACGACTTCAAGGTGGTCAAGCTCTTCGGTCAGTATCAGTACATCAAGAACACGATCACGGGCGGCAATCTGACGTCCAACGGCGGCCAGCTCGGTTTTACCGTGCCTTTGGGCGGCGGCAACGTGATGGCGTCCTATGCTTATACGAAGAATTCCGGCGCAGACAATCGTAGCCGCAATACCTGGGCCGTCGGCTACGACTACAGCCTCTCCAAGCGCACCGACGTGTACACCGCCTACCTGAACGACAAGGTTTCCGGGCTCGACGCCGGGAATACTTTCGGGGTGGGCATGCGCATGAAGTTCTGACAAACTCGCCTCACAAACTCGGTGGCAAGGGCTCGCGCGCAGTACAATGCGCGCGCCCCCGCTGCACACGGACAACGGCATAACAAAGCCACAAGGAGAGCACGTTGCTGACCAAATTCTTCAAACTCGAGGAGCATGGCTCCAATGTACGGACGGAAATGGTGGCGGGTCTCACGACCTTCCTGACCATGTCGTACATCATCTTCGTCAACCCCAACATTCTCGGCACGACGGGCATGGACAAGAGCGCCGTGTTCGTGGCGACCTGTCTTGCGGCCGCCATCGGCTCGGTGGTGATGGCCTTCGTCGCCAACTACCCGATCGGTATGGCGCCGGGCATGGGGCTGAACGCCTTCTTCGCCTTTACGGTCGTAGGCGCGATGGGCTACACGTGGCAACAGGCGCTGGGGGCGGTGTTCATTTCCGGCTGTCTGTTCATCATCCTGACGGTCACGGGGGTGCGATCCTGGCTGATTGCCGGGGTACCCAAATCGTTACGATGCGCCATCGCCGCAGGTATCGGCCTGTTCCTCGCGATCATCGCGCTGGGTAACGCCGGCGTGGTCGTGGCCAATCCGGCCACCAAGATCGGTCTGGGCGACCTCCACTCGCCGCAGGCGCTGCTGGCGATCTTCGGCTTCTTCCTGATTGCCGTGCTCGACGCCCTGCGGGTTCGCGGCGCTATCCTGATCGGGATTCTGGTGGTGACGGTGCTCTCGATGGTGCTGGGCCTGAACCAGTTTCAGGGCGTGTTCGCCATGCCGCCGAGCCTCGCGCCGACGTTCCTGCAACTCGATATTCCGGGTGCCCTGCACGCGGGCTTCGTGCATGTGATCCTGGCGTTCGTGCTGGTCGAAGTGTTCGACGCGACGGGTACCCTCATGGGGGTGGCCAAGCGCGCCGGTCTGCTCGAAGGCACGCACTACAAGGGGCTGGGCCGCGCGCTCTTCGCCGATTCGATCGCCATCTTCATCGGTTCGCTGTTGGGCACGAGCAGCACCACGGCCTACGTCGAAAGCGCTTCGGGCGTGCAGGCCGGCGGCCGCACCGGCCTCACCGCACTGACGATTGCCGTGCTGTTCATCCTCGCGCTGTTCATCGCCCCGCTGGCAGGCTCGGTCCCGGCGTACGCCGCTGCACCGGCGCTGTTGTATGTCGCCGGCCTGATGCTGCGCGAACTGCTCGACGTCGAGTGGGACGACATCACGGAAGCCACCCCAGCCGCGCTGACCGCACTGGCCATGCCGTTCACGTACTCGATCGCCACGGGTCTGGCGTTCGGCTTCATCTCGTACGCCGTGCTGAAGTTGTTCACGGGCCGCGCGAAGGACGTGCATCCGGCAGCATGGGTGATCGCAGTGCTCTTCGTGTTGAAGTACATCTTCTTCCCGGGCTGATCGCTCGTTACCGGTTGCGGCCGGTAGATGCATGACCTGCGTGATATGCGTGACGAAAAGGCCCGCCGGGGAATTTCCCGGCGGGCCTTTTCGTTGGCACCGACCAATGCGATTCGGTCCGATGATCTCGCCGCTATCTCGCGATCATGACTTCGCGGCCGAGATCAGCGCCGCCAGACTCGCGCGATGCTTGCCCTCAACGTCGAAGTTCTCCGGCGAGAGCCATTGCTCGAAGCCACGGCTGATGGCAGGCCATTCGCTGTCGATGATCGAGAACCACGCGGTATCGCGGCTGCGGCCCTTGTAGACGATGGCCTGACGGAAGATGCCCTCGAACGTGAAGCCGTAGCGGGCTGCCGCGCGGCGCGACGGTGCATTCAGCGCATCGCACTTCCACTCGTAGCGGCGATAGCCCAACTCGTCGAACGCGCGACGCATCAGCAGATACTGCGCCTCGGTGCCCGCGCGCGTGCGCTTGAGCAACGGCGAGTAGGCCACGTGACCCACCTCGACGACGCCGTTCGCGGGATCGATGCGCATGAGCGAGAGCGTGCCCACCGCCTTGCCCGTCTCCAGATCGATCACCGCGTGATGCAACGGGTCGGTCGATGCCGCGAGCTTCGTCGCATACGCGTAATAGCTGTCGAAGTCCGGGAACGGGCCACCGCCCATGTAGGTCCAGTCGCGACCGTCGGCAGCCGAGGCATACGCCTCGAAGAGATCCTTCGCGTGACGCTCGACGTCGACCGGTTCCAGGCGGCAGTAACGCCCGGCGATCGGCGTGCGCGGCGGCTGCGAACGCGGCGTCCAGTCAGGCAGCGGCGGGCCGACCGGCTGGTCGAATTCGTTGAAATGCGGGGCGTCCGTCATGTCTGTCTCATCTCCGGCAAGTGACTGGGTATTGTGCTGATGCTCAAGTTATCGCGTCAGTGGTACGATTAAAAGCACCATCACCGGCAAATCTCTTGGTGCCATGACATCCCAGCCCCCTGCCCGTTCCGAGGCCGTCGCGCCCGCCTCCGAAAACGTTGCCGCCCTGTTCGACACGCCGCTCGCCACCGGTCCGGGGCGCAACACCTCGCTTCAGAAGCAACTGCTCTCGCGCCTGAAGCACGCTATTCTCGAAGGACGTCTGCCCGCCGGCGCACGATTGCCGGCGTCTCGCACGCTCGCGGAAGATCTCGCCGTCTCCCGCAACACGGTATCCATCGTCTACGACCAGCTCGCCGCCGAGGGCTTCATCGTCCCGCATCGGTTGGGCACGCGTGTCGCGCAGTTGTCGCTCGATCCGCACATTGCCGCGCAGGCCGCGAAGGCCCTCGGGCAGAAGGCGCTGGCCGATGCGGCAGCAACGGCCGCAGCGGACGATGTCAGCCCGCCGCTCGCCTCTCGTCGTATCCAGCGTCTGCCCGCCACGCGCCATGCGGCACGCGCCGACGAGACGCCGCTGCCCTTCACGCCCGGCGTGCCCGCGCTCACGCGCTTTCCCGCGAGCACATGGCGGCGCACGCTCGAACGCGTGATGCGTGAAGCGCAGCCGCGTCACTACCACTACGGCGATCCACTCGGCGAGCCGGCGTTGCGCGAAGCGGTTGCCGGCCATCTGCGTATCTCGCGCGGCGTGCGGTGCGATGCGTCGCAGGTCGTCATTACGGAAGGCGCGCACGAAGCGTTGATCTTGTGCGTGCGGTTGCTCACGGACCCGGGCGACACCGTATGGATGGAAGACCCCGGTTACCGTGGCGCGAAGGCCGCCTTTCATTCGAGCGATGTGCGTCTGCACGCGCTGCGCGTCGATGACGAAGGCATCGTGATTCCCGAGGGGCTCTGGGAACGCTCGCCCCCGAAACTGGTGTACGTGACGCCATCGCATCAATATCCGCTCGGCAGCGTGCTGTCCGCGTCGCGCCGACTCGATCTGATCGCGCAGGCGGGACGTCACGGCGCCTGGATTCTGGAAGACGATTACGACAGCGAATTCCGGCATCAGGGCGAGCCGATTGCGGCCATGCAAGGGATGGTGCCGGATGCGCCCGTGGTCTACGTCGGCACGTTCAGCAAGACGATGTTCCCCGCGCTGCGTCTGGGTTTTCTGATTCTGCCGACCGCGCTCGCCACGCAGGCGCGCGACGCACTCGACGAACTGCTGCGCGGCGGTCATCGCTTCGAGCAACTCGCACTGGCGGACTTCATTCGCAGCGGGCAGTTCGCACGCCATCTCGGGCGGATGCGACGGTTGTACCGGGAGCGTCAGGCGGCGTTGCGCGATGCGCTGGCCGCGCATTTCGACCCCGCGTACGCAGTGATCGGAGAGCGTTGCGGCCTGCATCTGACCGTGCGGCTCGATCCCGCGTTTCCGGACAAGGCTATCGTGGCGGCGGCGCAGCGCGAAGGCATCGGCCCTCGCGCGCTGTCGAGCTTTGCACTCGATCCGCAACCGGCCGATAACGGGCTGGTGATCGGCTACGGGGATACGGATGCGTCCCGCATCCCCGGTCTGATCAAGCGACTCGCGGCGATTGTCGCGGCGGCCCGATCGACGTCATCGGATTGAGTCAGGGGTTCCGGGGCAGCAGACAAATCGTCGCGCCCGTATCCGAGCAGAAACATCCCGGCGGCGGATTTTCACACTTGGCCGGCACGACGCGCGGCACCGGCGTAGATTCGGCTGCCTTGACCATTGCCACCGGGGACAAGAGCACTAACGACGTCGCCGAGATCCACCCGGCTCGCATCATCCAACTCATCTTCATTGCAGACTCCAGAAAGGTTTCCGATCCCTGCGCGAGTCATGTCTCGCACAGCGTTCATTCACTTCATACTGCAAGTCGATTTAAGACCTGCCGGAGAGAAACCACTTTCAGGAATGGTTCACGCGCCGCCGATGAGGGAACTTTCCCCAAAGACATCGCGCGACGGCGCCGTTCAGCCAATCACGCGAAGGAAGCCATGCGTCAGGAAGACGTTGCGGGGCGTGCCGGTTTGCCCGACGACTCGCTGTCGTGAGCGTGTGCAACGGGCGCGTTGCGTGACATCCAGAACGTCAGCAGGACAGCCGTAATCGCGGCCATGGCGGCGCACAGATACACCTCGGCATAACCATACGCACCGACGATCAGTCCGGCGACAGGGCCGGTCACGCCCAGCGCGACGTCGAGAAACACCGAGTAGGCACCCAGCGCTGCGCCGCGATTTTGCGCCGGCACGAGATTGACGGCCGCCACGCCCAGCGACGGGAACACCAGCGAAAAGCCCGCGCCCGAGAGCGCCGCGCCGAGGAGTGCAGTGAAGCCGGTCGGCGCAATGCCGAGCACGATCAGGCCGAACGCTTCGAGGGCGAACGACGTCATGGCGACACGGTAGCCGCCGAAACGGCCGATGCTGCTGCCCAGCAGCAGACGCACGCCCATGAAGCACAGACCGAACGCGGTCAGCGCCAGTGCGGCGTTGTCCCAATGATGGCTGGCGTAGTAGAGCGTGATGAAGGTCGAGATGGCGCCGAAACCGATGGAGCCGAGGGCCAGCCCCATGCCGAACGGCAACACCCGGCCGAGCACCGCGCGAAACGCCAGACGCTCACCGTGAATCACGGGCGTCGCACGCTTCAAGCGGGCGAGCAGCAATCCGACGATGCCTGCCAACGCCACTGCGCCGCCGACGGCCTCGATACCGTACGCGTTGCTGAGCGCCACACCCAGCGGTGCGCCGAGCGCGAGCGCGCCATACGTCGCCACACCGTTCCACGAGATGACCCGTGCCGTGTGCGACGGTCCGACTTGACCGATGCCCCACATGATCGCGCCCGTCGACACCCAGCTCTCACCGAAGCCCAGCACCAGACGCCCCGCGATCAACGCGAGCAGCGCCAGCCAGGGCACACCGGAGAACACGCCACCGAGTGCCACGAGCAACCCGGAAGCGCCGCATGCCACCAATCCGCAAAGGACGGTGCGCTTCGGCCCCCAGGCATCGGCGGTGCGTCCGGCATAGGGACGCGAGAGCAACGTCGCGAGATATTGCACGCTGATCGCCAGACCGGCGATCACGGAGCTGTACGCCAGATCCACGTGGACGAACGACGGCAGCACGGCGAGCGGCAGACCGATCGTCAGATAGCAGAGAAACGTGAAGAACACGGTGGAGACGATCTGCAACGTCGTGGCGAACTGGCCGTTCGCGGGGCGGGTGTCGGTAGGCATTGCGCAGGAGATCAGGAATCGACGAAACCCCAGGACGCGACAACCCGCACGACGGGCAAGCATGCGTGCGGGCGGACTCAATCCTAGGGTTTTCCCGGATCATACGCCGTTTTGCGCGTTTTGTGTAAACGCTTAAAAGATGTCGGACAAGTCACATCGAGCGACATCGGGAGATGACCGTCACCATGCCGGGAAAACCGCCGCCGAGCCCCGCCCGGCGGACGATTTACCGCAGAGAGACGAGTTCAGCGGCCGACCTCGGCGAGCGATTTCAGGCTGACTGACAACATGGCAAGGTCGGCGTTACCCGCCGCCACCTGATCGGCCAGCACGCGGTGATAACGGGCGAGGGCTTCCATATGCGTCTTCTGCCAGTTCGCGACCAGCCGGTCCGCCGGGCGCATGCCGTCGCTGTCAGCCACATCGCCGGCGGGCCCCTTCTCCCCCTTGCTCCCTGCCCGGCCGTCTTCGAGCACGCTCGCCGTCAGCCGTCGCCGCAACACCGACAACTCTTCGAGCAGCGTGGCGCGTGCCAGCCGCTGCCAGTGCGTCTGCATCGGCAAACCGAGCACGCCGGTCTGCAACCAGCCATAGCCGAGCGGCGCGTCCAGCGCAAAGTACACCTGTGCGGCCAGCGCCGGTTCGCACCCGGTCGTGCTCGCGACCTCGGCAATGTCGAGCAACGCGACCCGCGCCCCGATCCCCGCCGCCGTTTGCGCCAACTGCGGTGGCACCCCTGCGTCGATCATGGTCTGGCTCTGGGTGCTGGCCGCTTCCAAGGCCTCACCGCTGACCAACGTATCGAGCGTGGGCAGGAGCGGATCGAGCACATGGCGCAGACGCTCGACCGTCTGCGGCACGTCGGTCAGACGGCGCCGCAGGAACCACAGCGTCGCCTGCTCGTGCCACTGCGCCACGGCCGCGAAAAGCGACGCCTGTGTCTCATGCGAGACCCGCGCGTCGAGCGCGTCGATCTCGAGCCACAGCGCGTCGAGCCCATAAGCCCCGCGCGCTGCGAGACTCGCGCGCACCACGTCCGCCGCCTCGGCCCCGGTCTCCTCGCTCAACCGGTGGACGAACGTCACCCCCGCCCGGTTGACGAGCGCGTTGGCATGCATCGTCGCAAGAATTTCCCGCTTGAGCGGGTGACGCAGCATCGCCGCGCCGCACCGGCTCGCCAACGGCGTAGGGAAGTACGACGGCAATCCGTCGGCAACGAACCCGGCGTCGGGCAAATCGCTGGCGAGCAGCACGTCGTAGAGCCACATCTTGCTATACGCCATGAGCACCGCGCGCTCGGGCGACGTCAGCCCCGTCCCCGCCGCGCGACGGGCATCGAGCGCTTCGTCGTCGGGCAGGAATTCGATGGCCCGCGACAGCCGCTGCGCGCGTTCCAGATACCGCATGAAACGTGCGTCGCCGTCGAGCGCCGCGGCCGAACGCAATCGTCCCAGCGACAGAGCTTGCGTTTGCAGATAGTTGTCGCGCAGGACCAGCGTGCCGACTTCCTCCGTCATTTCGGCTAGCAACGTATTGCGCTGCTTGAGCGTCATCTCACCATCGGTGACGACCAGTCCCAGCAGAATCTTGATGTTCACTTCGTGGTCGGAACAATCGACGCCGGCCGAGTTATCGATGGCGTCCGTATTGATGCGACCACCGTGCTGCGCGTACTCGATGCGCCCGAGCTGCGTCAGCCCGAGGTTGCCGCCCTCCGCCACGACCTTGCATCGCAACTCCGCGCCGTTCACGCGCAGGCCGTCGTTCGCGCGGTCCCCCACTTGCGCATGCGTCTCGGTGCTCGCCTTCACATAGGTACCGATGCCGCCGTTGTACAGCAGGTCGACGGGGGCCGTGAGCAACGCACGTAGCAGGTCGGTCGGCGCCATCTCGCTGGCGTCCACGCCGAGCCATTCGCGGATCTGCGGCGACAGCGCAATGGCCTTTGCCGTGCGCGGGAAAATGCCGCCGCCGGGCGAAATCAGCTTGGCGTCGTAGTCGGCCCAGCTCGAACGGGGCAACTGGAACAGACGCTCGCGCTCCGCGAACGACGTTGCCGCGTCCGGCGTCGGATCCAGGAAGATGTGACGATGATCGAAGGCCGCCACGAGCCGGATGTGCTTCGACAACAGCATGCCGTTGCCGAACACGTCTCCCGACATGTCGCCGACACCCACGACCGTGAAGTCCTGCGTCTGCGTATCGACGCCCATCTCGCTGAAATGCCGCTTGACCGATTCCCACGCACCTCGCGCCGTGATCGCCATCTTCTTGTGGTCGTAGCCGACGGAGCCGCCTGACGCGAAGGCATCGCCCAACCAGAACCCGTACTCTGCGGAGATCGCGTTGGCGTAGTCCGAGAAGGTCGCCGTGCCCTTGTCGGCGGCGACGACCAGATACGGATCGTCGCCATCGATGCGCACGGTCTGCGGCGGGGGCACCAACCGGCCGTCGACGTAGTTGTCCGTCAGATCCAGCAACCCGCGCAGGAACGTCTGGTAGCACGCCACGCCCTCGGCCAGATAGGCATCTCGATCTGCCGGCGACGGCGGCTGCTTGACCACGAAACCGCCCTTCGAGCCGACCGGCACGATGACCGTGTTCTTGACCATCTGCGCCTTCACCAGTCCCAGCACTTCGGTACGGAAGTCCTCGCGACGGTCCGACCAGCGCAGGCCGCCACGCGCGACCCGTCCCCCGCGCAGGTGCACGCCCTCGACGCGCGGCGAGTACACCCAGATCTCGAACATCGGTTTCGGCTCGGGCAGCCCCGGCACTTTCGACGGATCGAACTTGAACGACAGATACGTCTTCTGCAAGGGCTGCGTGGCGCCATCCCTGGAAGCGACATCCTTTGCCGTCTGGAAATAGTTCGTGCGCAGCGTCGCCTCGAACACGCCGAGGAACTGACGCAGGATGCGGTCTTCGTCGAGATTGGGAACGTCTTCGAGCGCGGCGTGGATTTGCGTACGTAACTGATCGGCACGCGACTCACGGACGTCCGCAGCCAGCGAGGGATCGAAGCGCGCGAGGAAAAGCCGCACGAGCATGCCCGCAATCGCGGGGTTCCCCGTCAGCGCGTTCTCGATGTACGCGTTGCTGAAGGTGGAACCGACTTGCCGTATGTACTTTGCGTACGCCCGCAGAATGCGCACCTCACGCCAGGTGAGGCCCGCTTGCAGCACGAGACGGTTGAGATCGTCGTTCTCGACGTCGCCGGCCCAGATTCGCGCGAAGGCGTCTTCGAAGCGCGAGCGCGCATGCTCCAGATCGACGTCCGCCCCGTCGAGACTCGTCATGCCGAAGTCGTGCATCCACACCACGCCGGCGTCGGCCGGCTCGATGCGGTAGGGACGCTCATCGTTCACACGCACGCCGAGATGTTCGAGCATCGGCAGACTGCGTGAGAGGGCAATCGGCTCGCCCGCCTGATAAATCTTGAAACGCAACGTGCCTGGGGCCGCTTCCAGCGGGCGATACAGTTGCATCGCAAGCGCCGTCGCCTCAGAAGTCCCGGCGGTGCCTGAAGTCGCCGCCTGCGGCGCTTGCCCTGCCTCGCTCAGCAACGGCTCGATGAGTTCGACGTCGCGCACGGCCACGCGTGCTGCGTAGTCCTCGCGATACCCCGCAGGGAACGCCTGTGCGTAGCGGCGCAGTGCCCGCGTACCGCGTTCCTCACCCAGTTGTTCGCGTAGCGCGTCGGACAGATCGTCCTGCCAGCGCCGCGCCGTCTCGACGATCCGCGCTTCGAGTTCGGTGACGTCGACATCGGGCACGTGACCCGGTTCGGTGCGCACGGTGATGTGAATACGCGCGAGCATCGATTCCGACAGCAACGGCGTGAATTCGACGCTGGTGCCGTGATAGGCGGCGAGCAGCAGGTTCTGCACGCGAATGCGCAGATCGGTATTGAATTTCTCGCGCGGCACGAACACGAGGCACGACACATAGCGGTCGAAGCGGTCGCGTCGCACGAACAGCCGCGTGCGCTGGCGTTCCTGCAAGCGCAGAATGCCCAGCGCGATATCGGCGAGCTGATGGGCGTCGATCTGGAAAAGTTCGTCGCGCGGATATTGTTCGAGGATGGTGACGAGCGTCTTGGCCAGATGCCCGTTCGGCAGGAAGCCGGTATGGCCGATCACCTCGGCCACCTTGCGGCGCACCAGCGGGATCTCTTCGGCGGGCACCATGTAGACGGTGGACGTGTAGAGCCCGAGAAAGCGCCGCTCGCCGCAGACGTTGCCTTGCGCGTCGAAGCGTTTGACGCCGACGTAGTCGAGATAGCCGGGACGATGGACGCTCGCGCGCGAGTTCGCCTTCGTCAGGAAGATCGGCGCGCTCGCCTGAACGATGCCGATGGCGCCCGGCGAGAGGCGCGTCACGTCGGGCGTGCTGGCGTCGCGCCGGGATTCCCTCAGCACACCGAGGCCGGTGCCGTTGACCCCTTGCAGGTAATGCTCGCCGTCGCGCTCGACCAGTTCGTAATCGCGATACCCCAGGAACGTGAAGTGGCGGGCGAGCATCCAGTCGAGGAACGCCTGCGCTTCGTCGATCTCCTCGCGCTCCTGCGTGGTCACGCCCTTTTGCGCGGCGCGCTGGGTGAGCGACTCGATGGCGGCGTGCGCGGCGGCCTGCATCGCGCGCCAGTCCTCGACGGCGGCCCGCACGTCGCCCAGCACGCGTTGCAGGCCGTCGACCAGCGCCTGTATGCGCTCGGGCTCCGAGAACCGGTCGACTTCGATGTGGATATACGATTCGAAGCGGCTGCCGTCGTCGGCGGGCGCCGGGCGCTCTTGCGCCGTAGCGTTGCCGTTCACACTACCGTGTTCGCCGCCGCTTTCTGCGCCATTTTCGGTCCCATTTCCGCCGCCAGTTCCATTACCGACGTTGCTGCTGCCGGGCGCAACGCTCAGGCGCTTGCCTGCCGCATCGCGTCGCACGCGATAGACCGGATGGAACGCCGAATGCAGCGCCAGCCCCTGCCGGTTGATTTCCATCGTCACCGAATCGACGAGGAACGGCATGTCGTCGTTGACGATCTCGACCACGGTATGGCTGCAATGCCAGCCGTGCTGATCGAGGGTGGGGTTGTAGATGCGGATACGCGGCTCGCCGGAGACGAACTTCTGGCCGAGTTGCCAGTGCGCCATCGCCGCGCCATAAAGATCGGCGACACTGCGCGATACGACATCCTCGGCGTCGGCCAGACCGTAGTAATGCTGGACGAAGGGCTCGAACAGGGCGGCCACGCCGGGCGCGCGCTCACGGGCCATCGTGACGACTTCCGCCATGTGCTGGCGGACTTTCTCTTCCGGGTTCGCGGGCATGGGCACCTCTGCGGAAATGGACGAGACGGCGACCGGCCGACGACCGGCCCGTCGATGAGAAAGGACAGGCAAAAGACGTGCAAGCGGCAAGCAGAGCCATGCTACGCCCGGCGGCCCCGGACTGGCAACGGCGCAATCCCTGAGATCGGGTATGCTGGGCCGTCCGAGCGTACCGGTGTCCGAGCGTGCCGAGACCGTACCGAGATGCGCCCTCCGCCCGAAACCCGTCCACCGGCGCCGCTGGAGCCACCGGAGCCACCGGAGCCACCGGACATACCCGGTATAATCGCGCATGAACTCAAAAGCCACCGATTCGCGCAACGACAGCGCCCCGTCGCCCTCCGCTGCGCCCACGACGACGCCCTTCTCGAACCTGCCGCTCTCGCCTGCCATGCAGGAGAACCTCGCACGGCTCGGTTACGTCTCGATGACGCCCATCCAGCAGGCGTCGCTCCCGGACATTCTCAACGGTCACGACATCATCGCGCAGGCCAAGACCGGCAGCGGCAAGACCGCCGCGTTCTCGCTGGGCCTGCTCCAGCGTGTGGACGCCCGCGATTTCGCCGTTCAGGCCGCCGTGCTCTGCCCCACCCGCGAACTCGCCGAACAGGTGGCACAGGAAGTGCGCCGCATCGCTCGCGCCGAGGACAACATCAAGGTCCTCACGCTGTGCGGCGGCGCCCCGCTGCGACCGCAGGCCGAGAGCCTTGCACACGGCGCTCACGTGATCGTGGGCACGCCCGGGCGCATCATGGATCACCTCGATCGCGGCACGCTCTCGCTCACCGGCATCAAGACGCTGGTGCTCGACGAGGCCGATCGCATGCTCGACATGGGCTTTTTCGACGACATCGCCACCGTCGCCCGCCAGACACCTGCGTCGCGCCAGACGCTGCTGTTCTCCGCCACGTACCCCGAAGGCATCGGCAAGCTCGCACAGCGCCTGCTGAAAACGCCGCGTGAAATCCGTCTGGAAGAGAAGCACGACGCCAGCAAGATTCGCCAGCGCTTCTATGAAGTTCGTGACGAGGAACGCCTGCACGCCGTGGGGCAGTTGCTCGATCATTTCCGCCCGGTGAGCACCATCGCGTTCTGCAACACCCGCGCGCAGTGCAACGACCTGACCGACGTGCTCCGTGCCGAAGGCTTCCACGCGCTGACGCTGCACGGCGATCTGGAGCAGCGCGAGCGCGACATGGTGCTGATCCAGTTCGCGAACCGCAGTTGCTCGGTGCTGGTGGCCACGGACGTCGCCGCGCGCGGGCTCGACATCGCGCAACTCGAAGCGGTCATCAACGTGGACGTGACGCCCGACCCCGAGGTGTACGTGCACCGCATCGGCCGCACGGGCCGTGCCGACGAAGACGGCTGGGCGTTCAGCCTGGCGACGATGGACGAGATGGGCCGCGTCGGCAACATCGAAGCGGCCATGGGCGGCGAAGTCCAATGGCACAAGCTCGCCGAGCTGACGCCCTCGGGCAGCGGCCACCTGCTCCCGCCGATGGTGACGATTCAGATGCTGGGCGGCAAGAAGGACAAGATCCGTCCGGGCGACGTGCTCGGCGCGCTCACGGGCGAAGCCGGTTTCGCCGCCGCGCAGATCGGCAAGATCAACGTGATGGAAAACTTCACGTATATTGCCGTGGATCGCGACATCGCCCCGGTGGCGTTGCGCAAGTTGTCAGATGGACGCGTCAAGGGCCGCAAGGTCAAGGTAAGATTCCTTCAGGATTGATTGCCGGGGCTCGCGCGAGCAACGCCGAGCCCACCCCATCCCTGCCGGATGTCCCCCTGAGCGCCACGCGCCAATAGGAGGCTGCAATGAGGTCACTGCGTACCCTGTTGTTCTTCCCTGCGGCGTGGCGCCGGGCACCCCAGATACTGATCTGCGCGGCGGCCATCGCACTGGCCGCTTGCAGCACCAAGGGCGTCGCGCCCAACCCTGCCCTCACCGAAGACACGCTCGACGAGTACGCCATCGTCATCGTCGGCCTCGACACGCCATTGCAAAGCACCTGGGGCCCGTGGAATTTCTCGGACTTCAACCAGACGGTCAACGGCATCATCGGCGGCAAGATCACCCGAACCCTCAACAGCAATCCGCCAACACGCGGCTATCTCGCCATGCGTGTCTCGCCGCTCATGCGCAACGAGCGCTTCGGTCCGATGGAGTTCACGCCGCCCGACAACAGCTATCGCTTCCGCTATTGCAAGGGGCGCAAGGTGCCGACAGTTCAGGTCAAACGCGGGGACGTGATCTACGCGGGCACGCTCGTGCTCGACAGTCGCGACGGCAAACTCTGGCTGCGCACCGAGTTCGACATGGCGGGCGCGCGCCGCTTTGTGCAGGCGAACTATCCGTCGCTCGCCGACAAGCTCCAACCCCAGCCGTTCACGTATTACGAAGTGAAGAGCGAACCGGGTTGCCGGTAAGTCCTGGATGCCCTGGCTCACGCCGATGAGCGCCGCCGGCGTGGCATCACGGCATGCGAGGCGAAAGCCGGTCCCTCGGGAGTCCGTCCGGGTTCAACCCGCCTGCGCCTCGTCGCTCGGCGTGAGCACGATCTCGCGCCCCTCGCACAAGGTGTCGGCGCGTTCGCTCAGTTCGTTTGCGACGTCGGACAAATGACGCCGCAGCGTATCGGCCAGCACCGACTCCGGGGCATGCGCCGGGCGCAGCATCTCGACCGGAAACTCGATGGCCGGCGAGACCCGGTACAAACGCTGCGCCTGCACATGCGCACTCGCTGCGGTGAACTGATCGAGTAGTGCGTAGCCCAGCCCATGCTCGACGAGCGCCGCCGCGAGGGAATAGGTCTGTACCATCAGTTCGGCGTCTTGCAGCAGTTCGGTCTGATCCAGACGCTCGTTGATCAACGCCCCCAACGGCGTGTCGTCGTGCAGCTTGATGAGATCGCGACCGGCAAGCGCGTCGGCACTGGCGGGCCCGCGCCGCGAAAGCTTGGGCCATGAGGCCGGCACAGCGAGCACGATGTGCCCCTGTGCCACGGGACGGCTCACGATACCGGCGGCCATCGGCGGCGCCGATACGATGCCCACGTCGACTGAGGACGTCAGGATCGCGGTAATGGTTTCACTCGTGTGATGGGTGATGAGTTCGAAGACCACGTCGGGATGCGCCCGGCGCATGCGTTCGATGGCCGCCGGCAGCAGACTCTGCGCAAGACTCGGCGTGACGGCGATGCGCAGATGACCCACGCCGTGCTGACGCAGATTGCGCGACGTGGTTCGCAACCGTTCCAGATCGGTGAAGATGCGCTCGACGTCGGGATACAGGCGCCGGGCTTCCGCCGTGGGCACGAGACGTCCCTTGATGCGATCGAAGAGCTTGAAGCCGAGCTGCTGCTCGGCATGCTGCAACACGCGGGAGACGACCGGTTGCGAGACGTTGAGCAATTGCGCCGCGCCGCTGGCCGAACCGGTCAGCACCACCGCGCGAAATGTCTCGATATGCCGCAATTTCATGCCTGACGTGATCTCCCTGTCTTCGATGCCCGGATCGGCAGCACCGCCGATCCTATAGCCAAAAGACATATGCTGCCTCAAATCTGCATAGGTTGCCGAATTTTCTCCCCCTACACTGCGTAGCAAAGGGCGGGAGAAAAAGGACCCTGGAAGGGACCACAGAAAGGACGGCACAACCGCCCTCCGCAAATTTTTTCCTGCCTTGCGTTCCCTTGCGTTTTTCGTTGTTATCTATCTCATGCACATTGGAGTTATCGGCGCGGGTATCGTCGGCCTTGCCAGCGCGTATCAACTGATTCGCGCGGGTCATGACGTCACGGTGATCGATGCCGGACGCGGTCCCGGCCTCGGCACCAGCTTCGCCAACGGCGGTCAGTTGAGCTACGGCTATGTGTCGCCGCTCGCCGCCCCCGGCGTGCTCTCGCAACTGCCGTCGCTGCTGTTCTCACGCACGGGACCGCTGCGCATCAAGCCGTCGCTCGATCCGGATTTCTGGCGCTGGTCGGTCGAGTTCGTCAAACACTGCAATGCCGGTGCGAATGCCAGCTCCACGCTGCGTCTGCTCTCGCTCGGGCTGCACAGCCGCGAGGTGATGCTGGAATTTCTGGCGCAGGAATCTCAGGCGTCGGCCGCGTTCGCGTACCGTCTGAGCGGCAAGCTGGTGGTGTATCGCGACGCCGCCAAGCTCGCGGCGGCCGAGCGCTCGCTGGAACTTGCCAACGGACTCGGCTACCCGCAGCGCCGGGTCGACGCGGCGACGTGCGCCACGCTCGAACCCGCGCTGGGCAAGATTGCAGGCGAGTTGGCCGGCGGCATCTACACCCCGGGCGAAGGCACCGGCGACTGCCAGAGGCTTTGCAACGAGCTGGCGCGCATCGTCACCGCCTCCGGGCGCGGCACGTTGCGCCTCGAACAGGAAGTGACCGGGTTCGACGTGCGAGGCAACACCGTGCAGGCGGTTCGTACGCGCACCGGCGACATCCCGGTGGACGCCTGCGTCGTCGCCAACGGTCTGGGCGCCGTGCCGTTGTTGCGTGAGGTTGGCGAGCCGGTGTCGATGTACCCGCTCAAGGGTTACAGCCTGACGTACCGCGACGCGCCGTCGGATGCCCGCCCGCAAGTCTCCGTGACGGATGCCGACAACAAGGTCGTCTACGCGAGTCTCGGCGACCGTCTGCGCGTGGCGGGCATTGCCGATCTGGTCGGGTACGACAATGGGATCGCGGCGCACCGCATCAGCGCGCTGCGTACGTTATCCGCCGGGCTGTTTCCCTCGTTGCGCGGCACGCCGGCGCCGCTCGAATGGACTGGCATGCGCCCGTCCACGCCGCATGGGCGGCCGGTGCTGGGGCGCGCGGACAAGCTGGGGAATCTGTGGCTGAACGTCGGCCACGGCGGTTTGGGTTTCACGTTGTCGATGGGGGCCGCACGCGCCATCGCCGACGCCATCGACGGCAAGCGTCCCGCCGTCGATCTGACAGGGTTTGCCCGGCTGGCCGCGTAAGCGTCGGTATTCGACCATGTCGGGGCACTCGGGCACACGGCCGGCGTTGCAAGACACCGGACCGCACGCGAGGCATCAGCGGCACGACGCCCACGGGGAACGATGGGGCGTGTCGGGTTGTATCAGTGTTTTACATTCACCTCCGATAGGACAAGAGACCATGAAGAAGCTGTTTGCTCCCCTGCTGCTCGTCAGCGCCGCCGCCGCCCTGTTCGCGCAAGCCGCGAGTGCAGAGGAACTGACCGGCACGCTCAAGAAGATCAAGGACACCGGCGTGATCGCCCTCGGCGTGCGCGAGTCCTCGATTCCGTTCTCGTACTCCGATAACGGCGGAAAGACCATCGGCTACTCGCAGGAAATCGCGCTGAAGATCGTCGATGCCGTCAAGAAAGAGCTGAAGACGCCGAACCTCAAAGTGACGGAAACGCCGATCACGTCGCAGAACCGCATCGTGCTCATGCAGAACGGCACGATCGATCTGGAATGCGGCTCGACCACCCATACGTTCGATCGCGCCAAACAGGTCGGCTTCTCGCACAACATCTTCCTCTACTCGATCAAGATGATCGCCAAGACGGGCTCGGGCATCACCGACCTGAACAGCCTGAAGGGCAAGACCATCGCGACGACGGCCGGCACCACCGCCGACCGCATTCTCTCGGGCAAGAAGGGGGAAGTCGGCTTCAACCTGATTCAGACGAAGGAACACTCGGACGGCTTCCTGACTGTCAAGCAGGGCCGTGCCGTCGCGTTCGTGATGGACGAGCCGCTGCTCTACGGTCAGCGCGCCGCCCTGTCGGCGGACGACGCCAAGGGCTATGAAATCGTCGGCCCGAACCTCCAGTTCGAAAACTACGCCTGCATGATGCGCAAAGATGACCCGGCATTCACGAAGGTCGTGGACACGGTCATCGCCGACATGGAGAAGTCGGGCGAGATGGAGAAGCTGTACAACAAGTGGTTTACGCAGCCGGTGCCGCCGAAGAATCAGAACATGAACTATCCGATGACGCCGGAAATGCGCGCCATGTTCAAGGACCCGATCACGAAGGCTTACGACTGATCCTGACGGACTGACCGTTGTGCAGGGACCACGGTCCCTGCACCGGACGATCCCGTTTTTTGCCGTTTCCTCAGATTCCCCCCTCATGAACTCGCACGCCACGCTCGGCATCCTCGGCGGCATGGGCCCCGCCGCTGGCATCGACCTCTGCCGCAAGATCGTCGACCAGCACCCCGCCAACCGCGATCAGGATCACATCCCGTTCATCCTGTATTCGGTCCCGCAGATTCCCGACCGCACCGAAGCGCTGCTGCGCGACGGCGCCTCGCCCCTCGACGGCATGCTCGATGGCGTGCATGCGCTGGAACAGTCCGGCGTAGGCTGCATCGCGATTGCCTGCAATACCGCTCACGCGTGGCTCGACGCACTGCGTCATCGCACCCGTCTGCCCATGCTCGACGTGGTCGAAGCGGTCGCCGGCGAACTGTCGACGTGCGTCGCGCCCGGTGCCCCGATCGGCCTGATGGCCACGGAGGGCACGCATCACGCCAACGTCTACCGGCCCCGGCTCGAAGCGCTGGGCTACCGTTTCGTCAGCCCGAGCGAGCCGCTGGCCCACCAGGCGCTCGTCAATGAAGGCATCCGCCTGACCAAGGCCGGAGACATTCGCCGCGGCGGTGAAGCCCTCGCAATGGCGATGGAACAACTCCTTGCCGCCGGTGCGCAGCGCGTGATCCTCGGCTGTACCGAAATCCCGGTCGCACTGGCGACCCTCGATTCGCCGCTCGCGCGCTTCGGTCTGGATGCGTCCGCCGCGCTGGCTCGTGCCTGCATCGCCTGGTCGCTCGCACATGAAGTGCAGACACATGGTTGAGCGGGAACTCGCCACGCCCGAATCCTCAATTTCCTGATTTCTCATTTTCCCGACGCCTCTCTCATCTGCCGCGAATCGCCGGCCCCCAAGGGCAGCGCGCGGCAGCGTCGGCCGACCATGAATGTTGCGATGTTGCATCGCAATGACAAAATCCACGATTGCTGCCCCCTCAAGTCACTCCGGCTTGGGTAGACTGGCGCACGCAAGTTGATCGCGCCGGTGAAAATACCGGCGGCATGGAGGTGTTCCGGGCGGACGATGTTGACCGAACTTCGGTCAAACGCCACCGGCCATGCAGGAAAAAATCCCGATTGTCTTGTAGGAAAAAATCCAACACGGGAAATCCGTTGGAAAGCGGCGTGAAACGGGGATTGAGGCCATCAAAATCGCTGGCGTCTTTAGCTATAATGGCCCACAATCCATCGGACACCTGCCGGACCACGGTCCGGCCATGAGCGCGTTTGCCTTAACGGGGAAGCACATGAGCGGCAGCGCGCTCGACGTGATGCATGCACAGACAACAACAATGAGTTCAGATCGACTCCCAGCCGGTGTGCCTTTGGTCGAGCCTTCGACCCTGGCACCGGCAATCGCCGAGGCCAACGCCACGGCGCCGGCCCCGGCATTGTCCCGGGCGCTGGTCGAGCTGACCGGCGGACTTTCGGCACATGTTGCAGCCGATGGCCGTTTCCTTTTCATTGCCGAAGCCTCCCTGCGTCTGCTCGAGTACTCGCGTGAGTACATCGACCATGCCACGCTCTTCGAGCTGACTGGCATCGAAGACGTTCCCTTGTTGCAGGATGCGTTTTCCGCCGCCCAGACCCTCGGTCCCCAGCAGTGCACGGTACGCCTGCTGCGCGGTCTGACCGACCGTGTCTGGATGCGCCTTCGCATTGCCCAGTACACGCCGCGCATCGGCAGCGCCTCCAGCGCCACGTTCCTCGTGCACGGCGAAGACATCACCGCGTTCAAGGAAAACGAAGCGCGCCTGTCCGACCTGGCGGTGCGCGATGCGGTCACGGGTCTCGGCAATCGTCAATATATTCAGCAGTGCATCGTCGAGACGATTCAGCACGCGCGTGAGGGCGGCCCGAATTTCGCCGTCGCCCTGCTCGATCTGGACGGCTTCAAGAAGGTCAACGACTCGCTCGGTCACGACGTGGGCGACCAGTTGCTGCGCGACGCCGGCCAACGCCTGATCGCGCAGATTCGCGAGACGGACATGGCCGCGCGCATGGGCGGCGACGAATTTGTCCTGGTGCTGCCCGGCTGCGATAACGAACAGGCGCTCGGCGGCATCATGAAGCGACTGCTCTCGGCGGTTCAACAGCCGTTTCAGGTCGGCGATCAACTGCTGCACCTGACGACGAGCATCGGCGTGTCGTTCTACCCGCAGCACGGCGACTCGGCCGGCCTGCTGATCAAGCACGCCGACGCCGCCATGTACTGCGCCAAGGATCGCGGCCGCAACGGTCTGTTCGTCTACACGGACGATCTGGGCGATTTGCACCGCAAGGCGTTTTCGCTCGAATCGGCGATGTTCGAGGCCATTCACAACGGTGAATTCAGCCTGCATTACCAGCCGATCTGCGATCCGGTTTCTCTGAACGTGAAGGGTGTCGAGGCGCTGATGCGCTGGCATCCGGCACTCGGTCCTGTCTCGCCGGCCGAATTCATTCCGCTGGCCGAGGCCAACGGTCTGATCAACTTGCTGGGCGGCTGGGCGTTACGCGCCGCTTGCATGCAGCTCGCGCGCTGGGATCGCACCCGGCTCGACGGGATCTACATGTCGGTCAACGTCTCGGCACAACAGTTTCACCATCCGTCTTTCCCGAGCCTCGTGTGGCAGGCGATCGCCGACTCCGGCGTGGAAGGTCACCGGCTGGTGCTCGAAATTACCGAAAGCGTGCTCATGCGCGACCCGGAGCAGGCCAATCTGGTACTGCGCGAGTTGCAGACGCTGGGCGTGCGTTTCGCCGTCGACGACTTCGGCGCGGGCTATTCGAGCCTGGGATACCTCAAGCGTTTCCCGCTCTCGGCGCTCAAGATCGACCGCAGCTTCGTCAAAGACATGCCCACGTCACCGAACGACCGTACGATCGTCACGGCAGTTCTGGGACTGGCACGCGAGCTGGGTCTGTCGGCAGTCGCCGAAGGCGTCGAGACGGAAGAACAACGGCAGATGCTGATCGATCGCGGCTGCCATTCCATCCAGGGCTGGCTGGTGTCGAAGGCCTTGCCTGCGGGAGAACTGGAGGCGGCCTTTGCGAGCGGGCGTCTCAACGTGGATGCCGGCCACTGACCGGACAACCCCGCTACCATGAGCCTTACCAAAGAAAAAACGCTCGAATTGTTGTGGCAGCGCATGGCTGAGCGCGGCGACTTTCCGTCGCTGCAACGCTCGGTCACGGGCATCGTGTCTGCCATGCAAAGCGAGAACACGAGCACGGCCGACCTCGCGTCGTCGGTGCTCTCGGATTTTGCCCTCACCCAGAAAGTGATTCGTCTGGCCAACTCCGCCATGTATGCGCCGTTCGGCTGCAACGTGACGACGGTCTCGCGCGCGATCATGATTCTGGGTGTCGACACGATCGGTCACCTGGCCCTCAGCCTGAAACTGCTCGAAGGCTTCGGCGAAGTCGCCGCGCGTCGCGACGACATGGCACGCGAGCTGGCCCGCGCCACGCTCGCAGGCGCTTTCGCCCGCGACATCACTTCCAAGAACGGGATCCGCGACGGTGAAGAAGCCGTCGTCTGCACGTTGCTGCATCACGTGGCACGTCTGCTCGTGACGTATTGCTTCCCGAACGAATGGGTCGAGATTCAGGAAATCGCGGCCGAGCAAGGCATCAGCGACAGCGATGCCTGCGAGCAGGTGCTGGGCATCTCGTTCCCGGAGCTGGCCGAAGCGGCAGCGCGCAAATGGGGCCTGCCGGAATCGATTGCGACGAGCATGCGCCCGATCGATCTCGATGGCGACGCGCCGCTCTCGCACGCCGACTGGCTGTGCGCCGTCGCGAACATGTCCAACGAGATGGTGACGGAGCTCACACGCGGCGCCGATGCGGCACGTCTGGCCGAACTGGCCGAGCGTTATGCCGATCGCCTCGCGCTGGACATCAGCGAAGTGGTCTCCGTCGGTGAGGAGATGGCGCGCGACACGAGCCATCAGGAATTCATTGCGATCAGCACCGGCGCCTCGAACACGCGTCAGCCGCCGGCGGGCAAGCCGCTGGATTCGGCGCGACGTCTGGCCGACGGGCTTTCGGAAGTGCGCGCCGCCACCGGTGAGACCGATGCGGTCGGGCTGCTCAACCTCACGCTCGAAGCCATCCTGCAATCGCTGGGCTTCGTCAATTGCGCGGCGTTCGTGCGCGCGCCGGCGGGCAAGTTCTTCGAGATGCGTTTCGGCATCGGGCGCGACGTGCAGCCCCTGCTCGGCCTGACCTTCCCGGAAGCGTTCGAGCCGGACGTCTTCCATCTCGCCCTGACCAACGGCCGTGCGATCCTGATCGACAACGCCCGCGAGCCGCGCATCGTGCCGCGCATTCCGCTGTGGCACCGTCAGCACTTCTCGCACGTGAAGTCGTTCTTCCTGCTGCCGGTTCGCCAGCGCAATCAGACGGTGGCGTTGCTCTACGGCGATTGGGGCGGCGCCTTGTGCGCAGGCGGCATCGGCGCGAAGGAAATGGAGTTCCTGCATCACATGGGGGACGAGATTTCGAGCAAGCTCGAGAGCGTCGCTCAGCAAAATGCGGCAACGGGCAACACCGCGGATTCGCTCGCACGCAAGCCCTCGGGCACGACGGGCGGCCGTTAAGTCAAGTTAAGTCAAGGCCACGCCGGTTCATCTCGCAATCACGCGAAGCCGCGCCCGTCCGACAACCGTCGACGGGCGTTTTTGTTTGTCCGCGCCGGTCGTAGCGGTGTCTCGGCAATTCATATCGCCAATGCAATCTTTGGTATCGCGGATTCGATATAGTCTGCGGCGCTCGTCCTGCGACGTCGGTCATGCACTGGATATTTCGCACACGTGCCGCCGTGCGCCATAGCGGTGCAATGTCACGCGCTCCGGCGCCGTTCCCCGCGTGGCGTAAGGCATTAGCCCGTTTGGGCAATGTCCCTGCGCGCAGGCGTAGTATGTCGCCAGACCGCAGTTTTTCTCCACGACTGCGCGTCAGTCGACGGCCGCGCATCGTCCGCAATGTCCTTCGATGTTTTTTGACGCGACTCGCTGCACCCCGGTAAAAAATTTACGCTCGGTTTCGCCTTATCAGTCAGGCCATGTAAATCAAATCGTACCGTCGGATCAGGAGAAGACATGACGCAATCTGCTGCTGCACCGGTGCATCCGGTCGACGAGCGCCTGCCGCTCCCCAAGTTGTTCACGCTGGGATTGCAACACGTGCTGGTGATGTACGCGGGCGCCGTTGCGGTGCCGCTGATCATCGGTGGCGCGCTCAAGATGTCGGTCGATCAAATCGCGTTCCTCATCAACGCCGACCTTTTCGCCTGCGGTATCGCCACGCTGATCCAGACGCTCGGCCTGTGGATCTTCGGCCTGCGTCTGCCGATCATGATGGGCGTGACGTTTACCGCCGTGACACCGATGATCGCCATCGGCACGAACCCGGATCTCGGCCTGCTCGACATCTACGGCGCGACGATTGCCGCCGGCATTATCGGCATTCTCATCGCGCCGTTCATCGGCAAACTGCTGCGGCTATTTCCCCCTGTCGTGACGGGCACGGTCATTACGGTGATCGGCATCTCGCTCATGGGCGTGGGCATCAACTGGGCGGCGGGCGGTTTCGGCAATCCCGACTACGGCAACCCGCTGTATCTGGGCGTGTCGTTCGCGGTCTTGCTGTGCATCCTGTTCATCACGAAGTATGTGCGTGGCTTCTTCTCGAACATTGCCGTGTTGCTGGGCATTCTGTTCGGCACGATCGTGGCGATCGCACTCGGCAAAGTGTCGTTCGCAGGCGTGTCGGAAGCCCCGTGGTTCGGCTTCGTCATGCCGTTTCACTTCGGCGTGCCGCGCTTCGATCCGATCGCCATCGCCACGATGACGCTGGTGATGCTTGTCACCTTCATCGAGTCGACCGGCATGTTCCTCGCGGTGGGCGACATCGTGGGACGTCCGGTCGATCAGAAGACGCTGGTGCGCGGCTTGCGTGTCGACGGACTGGGCACGATGATCGGCGGCATTTTCAACACGTTCCCCTACACGTCGTTCTCGCAGAACGTGGGACTGGTCGGTGTGACGGGCGTCAAGAGCCGCTGGGTGTGCGCCATGGGAGGTTTGATTCTGATCGTGCTGGGGTTGTTTCCGAAGGTGGCGCACGTGGTGGCGTCGGTGCCGCAGTTCGTGCTGGGCGGCGCGGGCATCGTGATGTTCGGCATGGTGACGGCCACCGGCATCAAGATTCTCTCCACGGTGGATCTGTCGAAGAACCGCTACAACCTGTACATCATCGCGATCAGTATCGGCGTTGGGATGATCCCGGTGGCGTCGGACAAGTTCTTCATGAAGCTGCCGCACGCCCTCGCCCCGTTCTTCCACAGCGGCATTCTGCTCGCATCGATCAGCGCTGTGCTGCTCAACGCACACTTCAACGGGTTGCGTAGCGAGGAAGAAGCGAGCGCGCTGGCGCAGGAGGCCGGCAAGCAGGCAGATGCGGCGCATTGAGGGTTATGAGGTGTGGGTGTTGAACCGATTTCTGATCATTTCATCGAGTTGCCGATGTTGTCGTTGCGTGCTCTCCTGAACTGCGTCAGTGACGTCAGCGATGTGTTGATCGAGGCGTCCGTCATTGTAGTCAAACGGTTCGCGCAACGTTAGTCCGCTCAGCCAGTGCGGACCAGCAATGTCGGAAACGGCGTCGAGATCAGAGGTTTCAGGAGGCGCGGCAACTTCCGCTGGAATGCCTGCCGCTCGACCGAAGATCCATGCAAACCACATCGCACGCCGTTCCTTTTCCGAATCAAAGTCGGAACACATCGATCCGCTGGCGCGATTCCGGACGACCATCGCCCCATTGGCCACCATTTTCTCGAAGATGTCTCCATCACATCGATCCAACTGAATAGACGATATGCGATCGGTCGACGCGTCAAACTCGGGAAACATCTCCTGGAAGTACGGCGCTAATGCCTCCTCCAACGACAGGAATGGCGCGGTATATCGCCTGGGCTCCGACGGTGGATTGAGCCCAAATCTGTCCAGCCCGGCCTTCATGACGCCAAGTGTCCGAGTCCATAGCGGCTGTTGGTGTCCAGCGAGGTAGAGTGTTGCGCTCTTTTTGTCGTTGGCGTGGTCAGTGGCATCACCGTGAAACATGAGGATCATGCCGGGCACGGCCAGACTGTCGGTTTTTTTTGCCGCCGTATAAAACACGTTGATCCGGAGGGTATAAGCGTGCTCCGATACCGTGCGCTCCATCCCTACGGGGTTCCGACAGATGCTGCGCATGAGTGAGCGCATTCCGGGCGTTAGCTTTCTTTTCATGACGGGATCGTCGATAAGATCTGACAACGCGCGCTTAGACCACGGCACGATCACTTGGCGGCACGAAGAATCCGTTTCCGACAGAAGATAGTCGGCAACGACGTGCGCGAATGCGTGCCCCTGATCTTCTGGCAAACCACCCCGAATCCACGAGGCCGCCATATCGATAGCACGCCGGATAGGGACATAGACATCGGGCTTCTCCGACTCTGTCCCCTCGCGCACCCAGTTGTCCATTTCGTGCTCAGGCCAGCGGCCTATCCGGCTCGCAAGATCGGCGATGATCTGCCATGCCGTCCCAACCGGTCGGATTTCTCGCGAATCCGGGGCTCTGTGCAAGATCGTCACATGCCGCAGATCGATGTCGCCCGGCTCGACCGATGGACAAAACCGCTCAAGGAGCCGGGGCGGCAGGGTGAACATTTCCCGTTCGACTGAATCGATGAAAGCATTCATTTCTCGCCGCAGATCCGTCCATTCGTCGGGTGCCTCCGTCGCCACGTACGACAACCGCTTTCCTGGGATGCTTTTGTCGGCATCTGACGTCGTTTGCGGCGAAGTTTCCCGGGTCGAGGCGCTTTCCCTCGCGTCGCCAGACGTCATGGACGAAACGGGAATCTGCGGGAGCAGAAAATTCGAATTGACCTCCATAGTGCGCTCCTTGGGCAAAGAACATGAACTGTCATCGACATCGCCTCGGAATGCGGGGGGACGGATCGGACACGTGATCCAGCGAGGAACACAGTCACCGGCGACCTGCAACCGGCGATGCCCGGGATGACAGTGCATTTTTTTCTGTGTCGCGAGTGCGCTCTACCAAAAATCGATGCGGTCTGCATGGGCATTGCCCTACATTGCCTGAACGGGTTGCGTCAGGTTGCGGCGGCTTTAAGCCGCGCGATCATTCACCGCCGCGGCGATATCATCGCTCATGCCCCACAAAGAAGCCGCCAATTGCCTGCCCGGATTCAGAGACAGCAACGCGTCTTCAAAACCGACGGTGGCGTCGGGGCGCCCTCCGAGCCAGTCGCGCCACAGACTTCGCGTCGTACTTTCCGATGCAAAGTCTCGCGCCATTGACGCCCTCGCGCCCACATCGACGACACGAGCGGCGTCCGTCGCCATCTTTTCGAAGATGTCGTCGTTGTACGGCACCAGTTCGGCGCGGACAACCTTGTCCGACGCCTCCGAAAAGTCCGGCACCATCAGCTTCAGGTAATAGGGCAGCATCTCGCCCAACGACAACGTTGCTTTTGGAAATGCCGATAACGGCTTCACACTCGCGTTCGCGGCAAATTCGGCGATCGATCTCTCCATGCTGCCGAATGCGCTGGCCCTGAACGATTTCTCCATGCCGGCGCAGTAAAGCACCGCCGATTTCGTTTTTCTGTTTTCGGCGCCGCTGACGGCTGTCGAGACAATCACCATACCCGGGACAGTCAGGCTGTCGATACCGTTCGCACCCTTGCGAGAAACGCCAATCTCTACGGTGTAAGCAAACACACTGGCCCCTTTGCGATCAAGACGCGCTTCGATGGTGGGGTGCTCACAGAGGGTATTCAAAAGGAAGGCAATCAACCGCTGCGCCGATTTCTTTTCGTCGATTTCAACCTTGATACACGCAGCAAGCTCATCCCGATTCCATTGCGCGATCGTTTCCCGCGCCGAGGCATCGTTGAGCACCGCATCGGCAATCGACCGGGCTGTTGCACGCGCACGATCTTCCGGCACATCCTGACGCACCCAGGTCACAGCGGCATCGATGGCCGATCTCGCCGGCTGGAATGTCTCCGGATCCTGGCCATGCTTCACGCAAACCCACTGGTCGTAGTCCGCCTCCGACCAACGGCCGGTACCGCTCACGATATCCGCGATCAGTTTTCCTGCCGATCCGACTACCTTGTACTGCGGCGGTTGCGGCGCCGCCTGAGACGCAGCCTCCCCCGAGGGAAGCACCACGCCGATGAGCATGTCTCTCGGATGCATGCCGTCCGGGAGATCGAACGCGGAGAATATCTCCCGAGGCAATGCGTTCAGCCCGGCGTCTAGCGCCTGCGTGAATTCGTCGAGAGACGCCACGTCGTTCGACAACCTCTCCGCATCCACCGAGGTCGATGGCATCGCGCCCGCTGCGATCGATGACGACACTGCGCCATCGTCCTGGGGGATTCGGGTGCTTTCCGATATCGATGAGGATTGTGAGGATGGCGCGGAATGGTTCGCGATATCGGGACTGACAGTGGGCACTCCCAGTCCTGACGATAACGAGTTGATTTCCATGAGGGGCTCCGGATGTCTGATGTGGCGGATCGTCGGTGGATATCCCAATCCCACAGGACGGGGCGGGACATGCACGTTCGCCCTCACCGACGTTGCGCCATCGTTGCCCTGATATCGCCAAGGCACTTTCAACAATCGACCCAACGCCTGCGAGCTATTTCCCCCGCACCGACGGCCCGGCGCTGTGACATCGCAGCACCGCGGCACCGCGGCACCACAGCGCCGCGAAATAAGCCTCAATGAAAATTCCGGCTCGAAATCGTGAGTTCACCCAGCATCGGCGAAAGATCGATCAGGCGATGCGCGACCAGATGGGTAACGCGTTCCTCGCGCTGCCATATCCCTTCCACGCCCAATAGCGACGACGCCAGCAACTCCTTGCGCTGCGCCTCGACCAGATCCGGCCAGACGATCACGTTGATGACGCCCGTCTCGTCTTCCAGCGACACGAAGACCGTGCCGTTAGCCGTGCCCGGACGCTGACGTCCCGTCACAATGCCGACGGCGCGCACGCGCCGCCCGTGCACGCCATCGGACTGCAACTCCTTTGCCGTACGCACGCGCATTTTCGTCAGCTTCTCGCGCAACAGCAGTAACGGATGACGCCGCAACGTCAGCCCCGTACTCGCATAGTCGGCCACGATGTCCTGCCCCTCGGCCATCGGCGGCAAGGCCACCTGCTCATCCACACTGCCCGGCGCGGCGTCGCGCAGGACAGTGGCTCCCAGCAACGGCGTAGGCGGCTGCCAGGCGGCCACTGTCCAGCGCGCCTGACGCCGTCCGCCCAGGAGGGCCGACAAGGCGTCCGCTGCCGCCAGGGCATCGAGATCGCGACGCGACAACGCAGCGCGCGACGTCAGATCGTCGATATCGGTAAACGGCCGCGACCGACGCGCACGCTCGATGGCCTGCGCGCCCTCGGCAGACAGGCCCTTGACCAGCGACAGGCCGAGGCGCACCGCCGGTCGACGCGCATCCCCATACCGGCCGACCCTCGCCTCGGGACGCGACTCGACATCGCTCACGCACACGTCCACCGCGCGAACCTCCACACGATGCCGTCGCGCATCCTGCACCAGTTGCGAGGCCGAATAGAACCCCATCGGCAAACTGTTGAGCAACCCGCACAGGAACATCTCCGGCGCGTGACACTTGAGCCACGCACTGGCGTATGCCAGCGAGGCGAAGCTCGCCGCATGACTCTCGGGGAAGCCATACTCGCCGAACCCCTCGATCTGACGACAGATCGCCTCGGCAAACTCGAGCGGATAGCCATTCTTCAGCATGCCGTCGACGATGCGGGTCTGGAATTTCTCCAGACCGCCTTTGCGCTTCCATGCCGCCATCGAACGACGCAACTCGTCGGCATCGCCCGCCGAGAAGTCAGCGGCGATCATCGCGATCTGCATGACCTGCTCCTGAAAAATCGGCACGCCCAATGTACGTTCCAGTGCCGGTCTGATGGCATCACACGGATAGACGACGTCTTCCGGTTTCAGCTTGCGCCGCTTCAGATAGGGATGCACCATGCCGCCCTGAATCGGCCCGGGGCGCACGATCGCGACCTGCACGACCAGATCGTAGAACTTGACCGGTTTCAGACGCGGCAACATGCTCATCTGCGCTCTCGACTCGATCTGAAACACGCCCACGGTATCGGCGCGGCGGATCATGCCGTACGTTGCCGGGTCATCGCGCGGGATTTCGGCCAGTTCGATCGGCTTGCCCTGCCATTCGCCCAGCAGATCGAGCGTGCGCCGCAACGCACTCAGCATGCCGAGCGCCAGCACGTCGACCTTGAGCAGTCTGAGGGTCTCGATATCGTCCTTGTCCCATTGAATGACGTAACGGTTCTCCATCGCGGCCGGCGCGATCGGCACGAGACGCGAGAGCTTGTCGCGCGCAATCACGAAGCCCCCGACGTGCTGCGACAGATGCCGCGGGAAGCCGATCAGCCGCGCCACCAGATCGGCCCAAAGCCGCGTCGTCGGCGCATCGGGCGACAACCCCTGCGCGGCCATGCGGGCGAGCAGGTTCTCCTTGCCGTCCCACCACTGCTGACTCTGTGCCACCTGCTCGACGATGGACAGATCGATCCCCAGCGCCCGCCCCGTATCGCGCACGGCGCTGCGCATGCGATAGCTGATGACCGTTGCCGCCAGCGCCGCCCGGTCGTTGCCGTACTTCCGATAGATGTACTGGATGACGATCTCGCGCTTCTGGTGCTCGAAGTCGACGTCGATATCGGGCGGCTCCTTGCGCTCCCTCGACAGAAAACGGCCGAACAGCACTTGCGCTTCGTCGGGGTTCACCGCAGTGATGCCCAGGCAATAGCACACCGCCGAGTTCGCCGCCGAGCCGCGCCCCTGACACAGGATCTTCTGGCTGCGGGCATAGCTCACGATGTCGTAGACCGTCAGGAAGTACGGTTCGTACTCAAGCTCGCGAATGAGCGCCAGTTCCGCCTTGAGGAGCGCCACCACTTTCGGCGGCACACCGTCCGGATAACGCCACGTCGCCCCCTTGTCGACCTCCTGACGCAGATACGATTCCGGCGTATGGCCTGCGGGCACGAGTTCTTCCGGATATTCGTAACGCAGTCTCCTCAGATCGAAATGACATCGCGAAGCGATCGCCTCCGTCTCGGCCAACGCCTCTTTCGGATAAAGCCATGAAAGCCGTAGCCGGGGACGCAAATGTTGCTCCGCATTCGCCGTGAGCGACAACCCGCACGCCTGCACCGGCACGCCCCGCCCGATGGCAGTAAGGGTGTCCTGCAATGGCTTGCGCGAGCGCACATGCATGAGGACATGCCCTGTCGCGACGAGCGGCACGCCGCATTCGACGGAGATCGCACGCAGACGCGCCAACTGCGCCTCGTCGTCCGCACGGTGACGACGTTCCAGCGCGAGCCAGATCCGCCCTTCACCGAACGTCCGGGCGGCCCAACGCGTCTGCGCCAGCGTCAGTTCGGCGCTCGCGTCGGGGTCCGGCACCAGAATGAGCAGACAGCCCTTCAGACCGCGCAGATGCGCGTATTCCCCGGTCGGCGCACTAAAATCGCCCGGGTGCAACCGATAGCTGCGATTCGGACCACGCATGCGTCCGAGCGTGATCATCTCCGACAGATTGCCGTAGCCATCACGGTGCTGCGCCAGCGCAACCAGATGCACGGTACCGAGTGCGTCTGGAAGATCACGGGGATCGAGAGGATCGTGGCCCGCCAGCGCGCCCGGCTCGACGCCCGTCAACCTGCGCTGTTCGGATGATGTGTCGTGTGACGATGGCGATGGCGATGGAACCGGCGGCCGGGTCGTCGACGCTCCCGTCGATTGCGGCACTTGTGATGCGACACACTCGGGCGTCAGACGAAACTCGCTGCCGACGATCAGCTTCACGGCCGGATACTTGGTCGCTTCCGCGAGCGCCCGTACGACACCGGCGACCGAACACTCATCGGTGATGGCCAAGGCGGTGTATCCCAGATGAACTGCCCGTGCGAATAACTCCTCGGGGTGCGACGCCCCACGCTGAAACGAGAAATTCGACAGGCAATGCAATTCGGCGTACGCCGGCAGGCCGCCCTCATCCTCCCTGAGCGGCTGAGCAGGGGCGTCTTCGGGGGTGTCGGCACCGTCGTCGTTGGCGGCCAACCCGTCGGTCGACCCTTGCCAGGGGAGAAAATCGTCGAAATTCATAAGGCGACTTATCGATCGGCGTTCACCGGCATCAGCCGAACAGGCCGTGCAGATACCACGCGGCGTCGGCCCCTTTCACCGGACGCTCCCGAAACACCCACAGCAGCGCCCCCGAGACATCAGCCGCGATGAAGTAATCGCGCGTGACCGTGCCCGGCTCCCACCATCCCGCCTCGATCCGCTCGGGGCCGCTCACCAGTTGCAACGGCCCCTGCCGCCACGGACGCTCCTGCTGCACGCGCAACCGTTGCGGGGCATCGAGCAGCCATGCCGGACGCGGCGGCAATGCCTGCGCAGTCTCCGGCAAATGACGCGACGTCCCGGCGCTCGGCCCTCGCGCGCCATGCGTGGTACGGGTACCCACGCTCGCGCCTGGGTTGGTGTCCGAGCTGTTGCCTGCTCCTGCGCCCCCGCCCGCCCCATAAGCCACGCTGACGAACGCCGCCTCGGGGCGATGGTCGCCGCGCACCTGCAAACGCCGCACATGCTCATCCCCCAGACGCGCCGCCACACGCTCCATCAATTGCACGAAGTCCTGACGCTCGCGCCCGGGCTCCGGCAGTAACGACCCGTTTTGCGGAACGTGCGGTGCGGTCTGGGTCACATCGAGCCGTAGCGTCAGCACCGGTGCAACCAGCGGCGCACGCGCGAGCCGCTCCTTGCACAGCGACAGCAAGTGCGCCGGCGCGGCACTGGCCTCGGCCAGACGAATGTCGAAACGCGTCGGCGCCAGCGTCTGTCTGCCGAGCGGTTCGTGTTCGAGTATCAGTGTCAGCGAGCGCGTCGCCAGTTGGCCGGCGGCCAGCCATCCCGTCAGTTGCGCCAGCAAGCGGCGCAAACCGAAGAGCAGCACTTCGACGTCGTGAGTGAGCGACGGCAACGGCAAGACCGCTTCGAAATGCGGCGGCGCGCGGTACCACGCCGGGGCTTCCGGCGTATCGCCATAAGCGCGGGAAAGCGAAGCCATCAACGCTGCGCCGCAGCGACGCCTGACGCCCGCCGCTGGCAGCGCTCGTAGCGCCCCCAACGTCGCACAACCGATTTGCGCGAGCCAATCGAGCCATGGCTGCGCTTCGGGCAGCAACGCGACTGATAGCGGGTCGAGTTGCGACGGCAGCACGGCCAGCGGAGGTGGCAACAACGGCTCGCCGGGCTCACCGGACTCGCCATGCCATGCCGACGACATTGACGACGACGTCTCTCCGGACTTCGATGCCGCTGACGCCAAGTTCACCGGCACGATCGAGCGACGCGACGCGCGCGACTTCATCGCCGCCTGCATCTGTTCCGGCGTCGGTGCATGCGAATCGACAGGTGGTGAGGCCACTTCTGCGGCACGCGCGAGCAATACCGCAGCGCTGGCCGTCGCGGCCATCCCCAACGATGCGCGATGCCCAAGCGCTTCGGCACTCTCCAGCACCTGCACGGCCAACGACGCCAGACCGCCGAACAGACGCAGGCTCGGCGCAACGTCGATCACCACACACTGCGGCGCGGCAATCGCGACATCGGGCCCGAAGCGCAGCAAGGCCAGCGCCAGGGCTTCGAGCGCCAGCGACTCGGCCCCCTCGTCGCGATCGTGAAACCGGGCTTGCGGCAACAGCGCCAGCACGCCGCCACGACGCATCCCCGGCTGCACCCCGGCCGCCTGTGCGGCCTCGCTCGCCTGCCAGACACGCGACTGCGCCAGCACGACCGTCGTGTCGGCCTGCGCGCCCGCGTCCCCGTGCGCACGCATACGCGGCGAGGCGACCTCAAGCGCCAGAGATGGCAGATGCAGGGCGATCCAGCAGGCCATGCGAGACTCCGGAAGCAGAAACGAAAGAAGCGGTGGAAGGGGTGGACGGAACGGGCGACGGTGTCGGATCGGGCCGCACATGCCATGGCATCGCATCGTCCCAGGTCCCCGTCACCGGTTGCGGTGCACGCGTATAAGGCGCAGGCAACGTCAACCAGAGCGGATCAAGGCGGGGCGGTCCGCGACGTTTGTGAAACTGCACCCCGAGCTGACTGCCCTCCCCGACGGTAAGCCCGAGCCGCAGCGGCGCGGCCGAAGCTGTCGAGACCGCCGCCGGCGCACGCACCACCCAGGTCAGCGTATCGCCGCCGCCCGCCGCGACCTGAAGCCGCCGGAGTTGCTCCGGCGTCGCTGCGGGCAGCCACGTCAGCACCGCCCCGCAGCAAGCGCTTTTGAGCGCCTGCTCGGCGCACCAGAGCATGTCGCGGTCCTCGGCTTTCATCCCCCGCCCCGTACGCTCACCGGCCCCGCGACGCCCCCGGGACACTCCGGACACCGCAGACGCCGGACGCATCACGACGCTCAGCCAGCGCAAATCGATCCCCCATCCCGCCAGTGCCGGTGCGTACGGCAGCATCGGCGGCGCAATGACCATCACCGGCTTGCCAGCCTGTGTCAGGTCGCGCAACGTCGGCGCCAGCAGCCGCCACTCGCCGATCCCCGGGCGCTCGCACAGCAGCTCCGTCACCGCGCCATGCGGCCACCCGGCGCCGGGCAACTCAGCGTCGAGCGCGGCAAAACCGGTGGTGTGGCCCGCGCGGTGGCAATGCGCCAGTTCGCTGGCACGCCATAGCCCGGCAGGCAGGGAGGAAAGCGGCAGGGTCATCTGGAGAGTCAAGCACCCGAATACTGTATGAATGTACAGTATAGCAGTTCATCGAATTTCGGCAGCATTCCAGTGGCTTCCCATCCATCGCGCCTGTCGCAATTTGTCCGTGCTTTCCCGACGATCGTGCTTGCAGGCAAACGCCGGCCCGGCTAACGTGAGCGTCATTGCCAGTCATCCCACCCTCATGCCGCTCCCGACTACCGCCACCGCGCCTTTCTGCCCCTCCGAGGTCAAGGGCAGCATCGTCATCGACGCGCGCCAATCGCGCTGGACCAAACTCAAACGCTTCGCCGGCCCCGGACTGCTCGTCGCCATCGGTTACATGGATCCCGGCAACTGGGCAACGGACATTCAGGCCGGCTCGCAATTCGGCTACTCGCTGCTGTGGGTCGTGGCGTTATCGAGCCTCGCGGCCATCTTTTTGCAGATGCTCGCCGCCCGTCTCGGGCTGGTGGCCGGACGTGACCTCGCACAAGCCAGCTACGAACGCTACGGCCGCATAGGACGTCTGGTGCAGTGGATCACGGCGGAGATTTCCATCATCGCGTGCGATATCGCCGAAGTGCTCGGCTGCGCGCTGGCCTTCAAGCTGCTGCTGGGGGTACCCATCTCGTGGGGGATCGTGCTGACTGCGCTCGACACGATGATCGTGCTCGGCCTGCAAGGCAAAGGTTTCCGTCAGATCGAAGCGATCGTTTTCGGATTGATCGGCACGATGGCGTTCTGCTTCGTCGCACAAGTCGCCATGGCGCCGCCCGACTGGCATGCCGTGGCCGCAGGTCTCGTCCCCGGCGCGCCCAGCCACGACCGGCGCGACGCCATCGTGCTGGCGCTGGGTATCGTCGGCGCGACGATCATGCCGCACAACCTGTACCTGCACTCTTCCGTCGTGCAAACCCGACGCGTTGTCGGCGGCAAGCGTGGCGACGTGCACGACACGCTCGCATTGGTGCGTATCGACACCTGGGGCTCGCTGCTGATCGCCATGTGTGTGAATGCGGCGATTCTGATTCTTGCCGGGTCGGTCTTTCACGCGAGCGGGCAGACCAACGTCACCGATATCGAGCAGGCGTATCAGTTGATCACGCCGATTGCCGGCGGGGCCGCCGCTTTCATGTTCGGCATTGCCCTGCTGGCGTCCGGACAAAGCTCGACACTCACGGGCACCATCGCCGGGCAAGTCATCATGGACGGCTTTCTGCACATGAAGATCCCCTGCTACCAGCGACGCCTGATCACGCGCGGCCTCGCGCTGGTGCCCGCCCTCATCGGCGTGCTGTGGCTCGGCGACGGCGCCGTGGGCAAGCTGCTGGTCTGGAGTCAGGTGTTGCTCAGCCTGCAACTGCCGTTCGCCATGTGGCCGCTCATTCGCTCGGTCAGCGACCCGCGCGTGATGAAAGGCAACACGATCGGACGTCCCACGCAGGTCTTTGCGTGGTGCCTGTTCGTGGTCATCACCGGCACCAATCTGCTGCTGATTTTCGGACTGAGCTGACGATCCGGGCGTGAAAGCCCGCAAGGGCGACGCCCGGCATCCCTGTACGCAACGCCAACGCGACAATCGCACGTGCTACCATCAGTACCCCTTATGAATCCGCAGAACAAAAAAGCGTCAGGAAAATAAGGGACCAGATGACTCGCAACGGATCGATGCGATCGCGCATCGTCCTGCGAGCACCAAAACACACTGAGGGGTATCAACGTGCAGAAAAGCAAGTCCGGCATTGCGCTGTTCAGCGCCACCATGCTCGCGATGGCAACGCTCGGCGGTTGCGCTACCGAAAGCTCGCGTACCGTAGAAGTCGCCAAGGTCGAGAGCGCAAGCCGCGCCTACGTCGGCGTGCGTACACCGATCGCCGTCGGCAAGTTCGACAACCGTTCCGCATACATGCGTGGCGTCTTTTCCGATAATGTCGACCGCCTCGGCAGTCAGGCCAAGACGATCCTGATCACGCATCTTCAGCAAACGAATCGCTTCAACGTGCTCGACCGCGACAACATGGCCGAGATCCGTCAGGAAGCCGACATCAAGAAGACTCAGCAGACGCTCAAGGGCGCTGACTACGTGATCACCGGCGACGTCGTCGAGTTCGGTCGCAAGGAAGTGGGCGACAAACAGCTCTTCGGCATTCTGGGCCGCGGCCGCGAGCAGATCGCGTACGCCAAGGTCAATCTGAACGTGGTCGATATCTCGACGTCGGAAGTCGTGTATTCGAGCGGCGGCGCCGGCGAATTCGCCCTGTCCAACCGCGAGGTCATCGGTTTCGGCGGCACAGCGGGCTACGACTCGACGCTCAACGGCAAGGTCCTCGACCTCGCCATGCGCGAAGCCGTCAACAACCTCGTCGCCGGCATCGAAAGCGGCGCCTGGAAGCCCGGCAAGTAAGCCGACCGCATCCCTTTTTGCAGCATGCCGCAGCGCGTGATTCGTCACGCGCTCGTTCGCGCGCGTCAATCGGGTGCGAGCAGCGCCTACCACGAAGGACGCGCAGGCTGCGGCATGCCTGTCAGGATCTCTATCGTCATGAATCGCACATTTCCTACACTCTCACCTACGCGCTCACCTGCGCGCTCACCTACGCTCTCATTACGCCGTCCCGGCGCTATCGGTCAGGCCGGCCGTCTGGGCGTAGCGGCCATCGCGGGCGCCATCATCGTCACGCTGTCGGGTTGCGCTACGCCGCAAAAACCGCTGTACGACTGGGAAAGCTACCAGCCGCAGGTCTACGAGTATTTCAAGGGCGAATCGAAGGAAGCGCAGATCATTGCGCTCGAGCGTGATCTGGAGAAGATCAAGGCGTCGAACAATGCAGCGCCGCCGGGCTATCACGCGCACCTGGGTCTGCTCTACGCATCGGTCGGCAAGTCCGACAAGATGGTCGAGGAATTCCAGATCGAGAAGCAGTTGTTCCCCGAATCCGCCAATTACATCGACTTCCTGCTCAAGAACAAGACCACGGAGGCCAAGCAATGATCGCCCGACTCTGCAAATGGATGACGGTTGCGGCACTGGCCGCCGTGATGACCGGCTGCGCCATGCATCAGGCCAAACCGTATGACTACACGGCGTTCAAGGAAAGCAAACCGAAGTCGATTCTGGTGCTTCCGCCGCTGAACGAATCGCCCGATATCGACGCCACCTACAGCGTGCTCTCGCAGGTCACGGTGCCACTGGGCGAAGCCGGCTACTACGTGATGCCTGTCGCGCTGGTCGACGAGTCTTTCCGTCAGAACGGTCTTACCGTTGCCGGTGACATTCATCAGGTCAGCCCGGCCAAGCTGCGCGAGATCTTCGGTGCGGACGCCGCGCTCTACATCAAGATCACCCAGTACGGCACGAAGTACATGGTGCTCGACAGCGCCACGGTGGTGACCGTCACGGCCGATCTCATCGATCTGCGCAACGGTGCGAAGCTGTGGAGCGGCGTGGCCAGCGCGTCGAACAACGAGGGGAACAACAACGGTGGCGGCGGACTGATCGGCATGCTCGTCACGGCAGCCATCAAGCAGATCGTCAACAGCGTGTCGAACGCGGGCTACACGGTCGCGGGCACCGCCAACGCACGCCTGCTCTCCGCCGGACGCCCCAACGGCATGCTCTACGGTCCGCGCTCGCCGAAGTACGGCACGGACTGATGTCGCGACGCCGAACCCACCGTGAGCCTCACGCTTACCGGCCGGTTCGGTGCCACGGCGATGTCGGGTGACGGAAAGATTGGGGATCGTCGGCCCCGTCGCCTATAGTGGTAGCGCATGATGCCGCCGGATCGCAACGGTCCGGCGCGTCCTGCGGAAAGTGTGGTATCTCGCTTCACCTGGACCGATAGCCGACCCCGTCGCAGCACGGGGACAGAAATGCCTGACGACGCGCGCCGTCGCTTGCGCGTGTGCCGGTGTCTATGCATGCCGACATGGGTTTCACGCCCCTTCGTCGGCTGACCCGCCCCACGCTTTGCGTCGGCAGGTTTCGTCCGGGAGTCATCATGGTCTATCGCTTCGTTCCATCGCTCGCCCATCCCCATCCTCATCCCCGCCCCCGTCCCGCTACGGCGTCACGCAGACGTCCCGGATCACGCGCGGCTGCGGCAAAACCACTCGCGGTGCACAAGTCGCCCAAGTTTTCTAAGGCGCTGGGCGCAATCAGGTCGCTCATCGGGCTCACCCTGCTTGTCGGCCCCGCGTTCGCCTACGCCGACCCGATGCACCTCTCCGACATCAAGGATGCCAACGGCCAGCAATTGAGCGTCGACGACTTGCGTTCGCTGATGCCCGGCGCGCACATCACCAACACCGTGCCGAATGGCAGCACGCGCAAATGGGTCAACGACACCAACGGCTCGCTCAATGCCACGAGCGACAACAAGGGGAATATGGGGTCCGGCGGCCGCAGCGTGCAGGTCGCACGCGCCACCGGCACCTGGTCGGTCAACGACAACGGATCGTATTGCGTCAATCTGGAGTGGCGCGCGCTGACCGAGAACTGGTGCCGTTTCATGTTCAAGGTCGGCGACAAGTACTACGGCGTGACCTCACTGGCGAACGGCGCCGCCATCGCGACAGAATTCAGCATCGAGAAGTAGAGAGACGCCGAACTCGCCGCGCATTCCTAGCCCATCGACACACACTTGGCGACGGCATGCGATGCCGCTTTGCGTCGCCCCAAAAAAGCGCCCCGGGCTGCGAACAGCACCGGGGCGCGACTGCAAGCTGCGTTTCTGTCGTCAGCGAGGCAGTGGGGTTATGGCGCTCGGTAGCCGCGCCCCGCGAGGGACAGGGGGCTAACGCGCGCCAGCGACTCAGAAGTCGGTCGTCATGGACAAGAGGAACGTGCGCGGTGCGCCGAGCGTCAGGTAGTTGCTCGACGATACGCTCGACCAGTAGGCCTTGTTGGTCACGTTCAGCACGCTCACACGGAAGGTCGTCGGCTTGCCGTAAATCTGCGTGGCGTAACGCGCGCCAAGATCGAAGCGGTCCCATGCCGGGATCGACGCCGTATTGGCAATGTTGGCGTACTCGCGACCCGTGTGAATCCAGCGAGCGTTAAGCGTCAGCCCCGGCACCCACGGAATGTCGTATTCCGCACCGAGGTTGTACGAGAACGTCGGCACGCCGACCGGACGATTGCCGTTCGTCGCCGCGCTCGACTGGTTGAGCAACGTGCCATTGATGTACGACACCCCGGCGATCACGCGAACGTCCTTGACCGGGCTGCCATACACCGACGCTTCGACGCCACGGTGACGCTCAAGCCCGTCTGCCACGTAGACGTTGGACGCGTTCGTGTACGCCGACGGCTTCTCGATCTGATAGAACGCGATCGACGCGCCGAATCGGGCCGTATCGTACTTCGCACCGAATTCGATCTGCTTGGAGCGGAACGGCGGCAGCGACTGACCGTAGTTGAGCGTGCCTTGCGGTGCCGTCGTGCCGGCCGCCAGCCCCTCGCTGCGATTCGCGAAGAGCGAGACGTTCTGCCACGGCTTGAACACGAGCCCGAACAGCGGGGTGGTGATGGCATCGTTGTACGCGAGCGTCTGCGCACCGGTATAGCCGTAGTTGTTCACCCCGACCGACTGATGGCGCACACCGACCGTCGCCAGCACACGATCGTTGAAGAAGCCCAGCGTGTCTGACGCCGACACGCTACGCAACAAGGTGAGTGCCGTCGTTTGCGGATCGTTCAGATTCCCGCCCTGCGACGTAGCTGCCGGATAAGGGACTTGCGGCGGGTTGACGAAGCTCGTCGAGAACGCCGGCGCGAACGTAAATGCCGACTGCGAGTCCAGACGCGTGCCCGACGCGCCTGCCGTCACGAAATGCGTCACCGGACCGGTCGTGAAACGACCGCGCACGCCAACCTCGCCGGAGAGCGCATCTTCCTGATGCGGAGCATTCAGACGCGTTGCGGTAATCGTGCTGGGCGAGCCCTTCCACGTCGGATTCGAGTACTCGCCGTTCTCGTTCGTATGACGGATACCGCCCGTCACGTAGGCCGTCCAGTGAGGCAGGAAGTCATACTCGGCACGCAGAATGCCGACGTTGTCCTCCAGCGTGGTGTAGCTCCACGACTGCGCATAATTCGACGTTGCGGCCGGCGGCTGGGGCAGCACCGTGCCCGAGAAGTTGTACAGCGCCCGCCCCGAGCCGATGTGTTGCTTCTGATAGAGGAAATCAGCCGACAGACGCAGCTTGTCACCGCGCCAGTCGAGCGCCACGGCCGTGGTCTTCGAGTTCTGATGTTCGCGATCGATCGAGGTCTCACCGTCGCGCACCGCCTGATTCACGCGAATGCCGAACTGCCCTTCGCTGCCGAAGCGGCGGCCCACATCCACATGCGCGCCGAATTCGCCCGAGCCACTCGCTTCGAGCGTAACCCGGTTGAGCGGGGTATCGTCCGCACGCTTGAGTTGCAGATTGACGCCACCGCCAATGGCCGAGCCGCCCGGCGATGCGCCATTCAGGAAAGCATTCGCCCCCTTGAACAGTTCGACACGTTCGAGCGCTTCGGTCGACACGAGTTGACGCGGCGTAATGCCATAAAGACCGTTAAGCGAAATGTCGTCGCCCGCCAGCGTAAAACCGCGAATCACAAACGTTTGCGCAAAGTTACCGAATCCGCGCGACATGCGCACCGACGGATCGTTGTCGAGCACGTCCGCCAGCGTACGCGCCTGCTGGTCTTCGATCATCTTCGACGTGTACGCGCTCATGCTGAACGGCACGTCGAGCGTGCTTTGGTTGCCAAGCACGCCAAAGCTCATGCCTCGCGCAATTTGGCCGCCTACGTAGGCCGGCGGCGTGTCGTTCGGCGACGCTTCGCGCGCGCCCTGCACCGTCACGGCCGGTAGAGCGACGTCGTTCTGCGCTCCCGCCTGACCTGCCTGCCCCGCATTACCCGGCGGCGTGGTTTGTGCGATCGCACCGGCGCTAAAAACAGACGAACCGAATGCCAGTACCGAAGCGGCAACGATCGGGCGCAACGACAGCCATCGGACGGCGGCAGGCGCAGGCATACCGGCATTAGCAGAACGAGGAGCTCGGGCAATACGGGAAGAACGGGAAGCGAGCGACATGAGGAACAACTTCGAGGAAACGCCCCGGCAATCACGCATTGCCCGGACGAGGAAGAGATTCGCCGGTCGGAAATCACCCCCTGCCCTCAAGCCACAAGAAAGGAAAGCTGCGTACGACAACGGCACCGTCAAGAGACTCACGCCTACGGCGCGACATCTCAATTGGGCGAAAGTTTATTGATAATAGCAATGATTATCAATTGCATTAACAAAAATACCACGGTCAGCCCGACTCATTACTGAAATGTGAACGCCGGTGTCGTGGGTCGTTCGGGCCAACAGCCGCAATCACTCACCGGACCGTTGAGTAAAACCTACTATTTTTATCAGGAGTCCAGAGAAGCGGTCGATGTTGCACTGAGACTTCGGGAGACACGCCGTAAACGACAAAGCCCGCCGAAGTGGCGGGCTTGTTTTCACCGATCCCGGAACAACGGGAACGGCATCCGGACTCACGGCTGGGCGCCGTCGCACGTCATTACACAATGACGGGAATCGCCCGATGAGACGATCGACTTGCCTGGCTGCGCCAGCGACGACCGTTCGTCCGGAAGGACTTCAGACTTGCTTAGTAACCGGCGGTTTCGAGCGCGCGGATACGTTGTTCCAGCTCAATGATGTCCTTCGACTCAGCCAGGAACGACTCACGACGACGGCGTTCAGCAGTTTCAAACCAAGTGTTCACGACTTCAAACAGGGCGGCAAACATGACGTTTCTCCAATTCAATTAGTGTGCTGCATCGCAGCAGTGCTTCGCATTATATAGGGTTTTCCCGTTAAGGGTTAGCCCCTATATGTGAAAAACCAACAAAATCTGCTAGAGCATCACTTCGAATGGAGTCAATTCCATTAAATTCAATTAAAAATCAACAACATAGAAAAACAAAATCTCACCCCAAAGCACGCTGCGACCCGCTGTCGCACTGGCGTGATCAAAATTCGAATGACAAAAAAAGCGCCGCTGCTGCGGCGCGTCACGGGGTAGCTGACGTGTCGAATGTGACACGCCCATCACGTCATGCCATCGTCGTCAGCCTTGCGGCGCATGGCGCGCGCCTTGGGCATCGCTGTCAACCGCCGGGCCGCCCGCAGGGGCGTTGGCTGCGCTCGCCGACGGCGCCGCCGCGGGTTGTGTCGCACTGCCGCACGCGGCAGCCATCGTGCCGCAATCGGCTTGCGCCTTGTTCGCACCGAGACTACCGGGCAGTTCTGCGGCCGCCAGCCCTTCCAGAATCGGACAGTCCGGCCGGTCGTCGCCATGGCAATGCACGGCGAGATGCGACAGCGTGTCGCGCATGGCGACGAGTTCGCCGATGCGCTGATTGAGCTCGTCGACGTGAGATTGCGCCAGTGCCTTCACCTGTGCGCTAGAGCGGCCACGATCCTGCCAGAGCGCCAGCAACTGACGAATCTGGTCGATACCGAAACCCAACCGACGCGCCTGACGAATGAACCGCAGCAAATGCAGATCCTGTTCGCCGTACCGCCGGTAACCTGCCTCGGAGCGGGGGCTCGGGGGCATCAGGCCGATACTCTCGTAGTACCGGATCATCTTGGCCGTAACGCCGCTGGCCTGCGCCGCTTGTCCGATGTTCATGGCGACCTCACTGGGGGGAACGAGGGTTGAACGACGGGAGAGAGGATCCGTTCACGGCCTTCCCGGTATCCGACGGCACGAGTCGGGCACTGATCGGCGCATGATCGGAGATCCGTGACCAGGGACGCCCATGCAACACTTGCGCCCCTTCGATATGAAAGCCGCGTGCGTAAATACGGTCAAGTCGTAAAAGCGGCAATCCGCTCGGGAAACTGCGCGCCGGGCGACCAGCGCTATTCTGAAACACTTCCGTCAGCGCCAATTTCTCAGCCAGCAGACGGTCCGCCTGATTACTCCAGTCGTTAAAGTCGCCGGCGATGATCAGCGGTGCATCCGAAGGAATGGCGTCCGCCACCCGCTCCGTCAGCATCTCAAACTGGCGACGTCGGCCCTGGCCGGCCAGCGACAGATGCACGCACAGGCAATGCAACGGTTGCTCCAGCCCCGGCACGGCAATTTCGCAATGAAGCATGCCGCGCTTCTCAAAACTATAGGTCGTGATGTCGTGATTGTCCGATTTGACGATCGGATAACGGCTCAAAATCGCGTTGCCGTGGTGCCCATGCTCATAAACGACATTCCGGCCATATGCGTGATCACGCCACATGGCGCCCGCCAGGAACTCGTGCTGCGGCTGCACCGGCCAATTACTGTGGCGCACGGCGTGCCGCTGGTGCATGCCCTGCACTTCCTGCAGGAAGACGAGATCGGGCGCCAGCCCCTCCAGCCCTGCGCGCAATTCGTGAACACGCAGTCGGTTGAACGCGGAAAAGCCCTTGTGGATGTTGTAACTTGCGATATGCAGACTATTCATATTCGGCAGCATTGACTCCGTGCCGGAAGACAGACGATATCACCTAGATGATGCCGCTTTCGGCGAATTTCAAGGCAAGTGAAAATCTAGGCAACGGACTGACGATTCACCGTCGGTACGTTGCCTCTGCTGGTTTCATTATGCGCCGATCACCTTGTGCCCGGGCAAACCGCCCTCAGATGCCCGCCCGACGGGCCTCACCGACGTGTTTCGCCGCCCCGCCGGCACCATCTACTGCGCTTAATGCCGCCGGTTGATCCGCAGGTCGCCACCGACGCAGCAGCAACGCATTACTCACGACACTGACACTGCTCAGCGCCATGGCCGCCCCGGCAATCACGGGACTCAGCAGCCCGAACGCCGCCAGCGGAATCCCGACCACGTTGTACGCAAACGCCCAGAACAGGTTCTGACGGATCTTCGACCAGGTGCGACGCGAGACGTCGATGGCATCGGCCACACGCAGCGGATCGCCGCTCATGAGCGTAATGCCCGCCGTCTGCATCGCGACATCGGTCCCCGAGCCCATGGCGATGCCGACGTCGGCAGCCGCCAGCGCCGGGGCGTCGTTGATGCCGTCGCCGACCATCGCCACGACGGCGCCGTCACGCTTGAGTTGCGCAATGACTTCGGCTTTGTGTTCGGGCAACACGTCCGCGTGCACATCGTCGAGGCCCAGCGCGTTCGCAACGGCGCTTGCACTGCCCGCGTTGTCGCCCGTCACCATCACGCAACGCACGCCGAGTGCGTGCAACCGGTCGATGGCAGGCTTCGCACTGGCCTTGAGCGTGTCGCCGAACGCCAGCAGACCGAGTAGCCGCGGCGTTGCCGTCGTGCCCCCCACGTCACCAACGCCATCGACGCCAGCATCACCAGTCTCGACCAGCCACGAGACAGTGCGTCCCTCGCCCGCCAGACGCGTCGCCTCTTGCGCCAATGCGCCTTGCGACACCCCCAGCTCATCGAGCAATCTGGCATTGCCCAACTGAAGCGCATGGCGGCGGCCCGGGTTGCCGGCGTCCGACGTCTCCAGAATGCTGGCACGCATGCCACGCCCAGGCAGCGCCGCGATATCCGACGCCACGGGCACCTTCGACGTCAGGCCGCCTTCCTCAGCCGCCACCATGACCGCCTTGGCCAACGGATGCGAACTGCCCGACTGCACCGCTGCGGCCCACCGCAACAGCGTATCTGCGCTCGTACCGTCAGCGGGCAGATGCGCCACCAGACGCGGCTTGCCTTCCGTCAGCGTGCCGGTCTTGTCGAACGCCACGACGTTGATGCGATGTGCCAATTCGAGCGCTTCGGCATCCTTGATCAGAATGCCCTGCCGCGCCGCCGCGCCTGTGCCGACCATGATCGCAGCCGGCGTTGCAAGCCCCAATGCGCACGGACACGCAATCACAAGCACCGCCACGGCATTCAACAGCGCCGCCTCCAGCCCGATCCCGAGCGCCCAGCCGGCGATCACCGTGACGATGGCGATCAGGACCACCACCGGCACGAACACCGCCGCGACACGATCCACGGCGCGCTGAATCGGCGCCTTGCCTGCCTGCGCGTCTTCGACCATGCGGATGATGCGAGCGAGCGCCGTGTCGGCGCCGACCGCCGTCGTTTCCACGCGCAGCGTCCCCGCGCCATTGATCGAACCGCCCACGACCTTGTCGCCACTCGTCTTGTCGATGGGCAACGGTTCGCCCGTCAGCAACGACTCGTCGAGTTGGCTTGCGCCATCGCGAATCACGCCGTCGACCGGCACACGCTCACCGGCGCGCACCACGACCCAATCGCCCACTTTCACTTGCGAGAGCGGCACGTCAACCTCACTCGCTGCGCCATGCGGGTCGCGCAACACGCGCGCCGTCTCGGGCCGCAATGCCGCCAGCGCACGAATCGCTTCCACCGTACGCCGCTTCGCACGCGCTTCGAGCCACTTGCCCAGCAGGACCAGCGTAATGACGACCGCAGCCGCCTCGAAATAGAGATGCGGCATGCTGCCGGCCGGTGCACGCCACCATTCGTACAGACTCAGGCCATACGCCGCCGAAGTGCCCAGCGCCACGAGCAAGTCCATGTTGCCGCTGCCCGCGCGCACCGCCTTGTAGCCTGCCCGGTAAAACCGCGCGCCGAGCCAGAACTGCACCGGCGTCGCGAGCAGCCATTGCACCCACGGCGGCGGCATCACATGCACACCGAACGGTTCGAGCAGCATGGGCAGCAATAGCGGCAGCGAGAGCACCGCCGCGATGGCCACCGGCCACCACGCCGGGCCGCTTTCGGTCTGGGCCGCCTGCGCCGGGTCCGTTACGGGCGACGCTTCATATCCCGCCTTCTCGACAGCGGTCGCAAGCGCCGCGATGTCCACGGCACCGCGTACACCACGCACGGCAGCGCGCTCGGTCGCCAGATTGACGTTCGCCTCGACCACGCCCGGCACATTGCGCAGCGCCTTTTCGACGCGCCCCGCACACGAGGCGCATGTCATGCCGCCGATGGCGAGTTCGAACGATTGCTCCGCCACCTGATACCCGGCATCGGCCACCGCCGCTTCGATCGCGCCAAGCAGGGCCGCCGGCTTCACATCGGCCGCGGCCTCGACAGCCGCCGTTTCGGTCGCAAGGTTCACATTGGCGCTCGCCACCCCTGGGGTGCGTCGTAACGCCTTCTCTACCCGCGTCACACACGATGCGCAGGTCATGCCTTCGATACCGACCGACCAGTTCTGAGTCATTTATGGGCCTCCCACGAGGACTGTCATCATGCGTCAAAGCATAGACCTTGCCATGACAGGAAGGTCAAGCACTGTGCGGCAACTTGTCACGCATCGTATCGACCGCCCGTCCGATCGTTCAAGATAACGCGATCGGCACCGCCCGGGTTTGGGGGACGTCCGAGCCGTCACCCGACGCATCCGAAAAAAGCGCTTGAGCTTCCTGCTATGGGAAGGTCTATCATCGGTTCCATTCATTCGTGTCACCCTGCAATCGAACCTCTTCAAGGAGAACATCATGCAAGTGCAAGTCGAAGGTATGAGCTGCGGTCACTGCGTCAAGGCCGTCACGCGCGCGATCACCGAGCTGGACGCCGACGCCAAGGTCAATGTCGATCTGGGCGCCGGTCGCGTCGACGTGCAGAGCGATCTGTCCCCCGCCGAAGTCAGCGCCGCCATTACCGAAGCCGGTTATACGGTCAAGGGCACGCAGGCCTGAGCGTCATCCCGCCATCCGCGCCGTCCGGCCCACTCGCCCGGACCCGGTCACGGCGTGGCCGAACAGACCGGACGCGAAATCCGGGAGATGGACGAGGCGCGGATCCACTCCGCCATTCCCACGCGCTCGACGCGGCCTTCGCTGCAAAGCGGCAAGACCTTGTGCTACGCTCTGTCTCGCCGACTACGTCATGACGCCGCGCGATGCGTTACTGCCAGCGACCGACGGGCGGCAATACACGTCTTCAGGGCGGGGTGAAAGTCCCCACCGGCGGTATGTGACGCCGCGCAGTGCGCTGCGCCGTCATGAGCCCGCGAGCGCTTGCCATCGTTGCTTTCGCGACACCGGCAGGGTCAGCAGATCTGGTGCGAAGCCAGAGCCGACGGTCATAGTCCGGATGAGAGAAGATGCGTCGACACCCACGTGCTATGGGACGAGATCCCATGGTCACGTCCGTTCGCGTGCCCCGAAAACGTTTTTCGCCAATTGACTTACGCGAGGAGCGTTTCATGTCCACCAGCACCCAGCGCAATACCCAAGTTGCATCGCAAGACAGCACCACGGCAGACGATCTGCATGCCTACCCGGCATTCGTCGATCTTGCGCCGGTCGAAGTCCGTCTGGCCGCCGCGCTCGACGCCATGCGCGATGGCCGCCCCGTCATTCTCATGGACGATCTCGACCGCGAGAACGAAGCCGATCTGATCGTCGCCGCCGAGAAAATCACGCCGGCCACCATGGCCATGCTGATTCGCGAATGCAGCGGCATCGTCTGCCTGTGCCTGCCCGACGAGACGCTTCGCCGCCTCGATCTGCCGCCGATGGTCGAGCAGAACCAGAGCCGTTACGGCACGGCGTTTACCGTGACGATCGAAGCTCGTCAGGGCGTGAGTACCGGCGTATCGGCCGCCGACCGCGTCACCACGATCCGCGCGGCGATTGCCGACGATGCGCAACCGTCCGACCTGTCGCGTCCGGGTCACGTCTTCCCGCTGCGTGCGCAACCGGGCGGCGTGCTCACGCGTCGCGGTCACACGGAAGGCTCCGTCGATCTGGCGATCCTCGCCGGGTTGAAGCCGGCAGCCGTGCTGTGCGAACTGATGAATCCGGACGGCACGATGACGCGCGGCGCCGATATCGAGCGCTTTGCCAAGTTGCACGATCTGCCGATCCTGACCATCGACGAACTCGCCACTTACCGCCTCAGTCACGCTCAGGCCGCTTGAGTTGTCGGTTAGATAGAGGACGATGAAGCGTCGAAAAGTCACTCATCGACGCAGTCCTTTACGGCAACGGCTCGCACCGTCGTGGCCGCAGCGTCACCTTCGCCTGCCGCGTCGTCAGCCCCTGTTTCATCGCGGACCGACGACGCTCATCGCCCCCGGCCCGCCTACACACCTGCACGCCGATACACCGATACACGGATACGCCGGTACGCCGGTACACCGATATGCCGCGTACCACGAGCAAGCCTCGCCGCCCCGCCTCCTGCCCGTCGACACTTCCCTCTAACGCGAAATAAGCAATCGAGCGCGGTCACTCCTATAATCGGCCTGACAATGCGATTGCCTAGCATGATAAAAGTTACGAGGAAGACGTCATGAATACCAAACTGGACACCCGCGCGGATGCCACCGCCGTTCTGGCGCAGTGGGAAGCCGACGAAGCCGCCGTGCGTGAGCGCATCTCCCGCAACGGTCCCGCACGTTACGGCGTGGCCACGCCGTCGGACGTCATCGGCCTGTCCGGCCAGGAAATCTTCGACGCCATGTTCGACGGCAAGCTGCCGATGCCGCCGATCAGTGAAACGCTCGGCTTCATTGCCGTCGAGGTTGCCAATGGCCGCGCCGTCTTTCAGGGACGCCCGGCATTGCCCTATTACAACCCGCTCGGCTCCATTCATGGCGGCTGGTTTGCCACGCTGCTCGACTCGGCCGTGGCCTGCGCGATTCACTCGACGCTGCCCGCCGGACGCAGCTACACCACGCTCGAACTCAAGACCAACATGGTCCGCGCCCTCACCCGCGACGTTCCGCTCGTGCGCGCCGAAGGCAAGGTCATTCAGGTGGGACGTCAGGTCGGCATCGCCGAAGGCCGCATCGTCGGACCGGACGGCACGCTCTACGCACACGCCACGACGACCTGCCTGATCTTCGACTTCCCGCCGAAGAAGGCGTAAGCCAGTCGAAAACAGCGCCAGACGCGTCACCCGATAAAAAAGCCCGCCGGAGGATGACCCCGGCGGGCTTTTTTACGACCTGGCGCAGCACGCAATCATGCACTCGCGCCGTCGATACCTACTGAAACGCGGCGACGCTCGAAACACGCCTCAGTGCGACGGCCCCTTGCCGCCATGCTCGCCATCGGGCTGATGTTCGAGCGTCTCCTTGAGGGCGATCTGCAACTTGGCGTGCATGCGCACGAACCAGCTTCGCATGATGACGGCCAGCACCAGCGTGCCGACAACGATCAGCGCAATCATTTCGGTCGACGGCAGAATGCTCGCCGACAACGCTGCCAACAGCAGGATCACACCGACCATGGCGGCAATCGGCAGGATCTCGGCCACCACGCGTCGCACCTGGAACGTGTAGCGACCGGTCAGGCTCGGCGGCACCGACAGCTCCACGAGCAGCAACGACAGCGACTTGAGCTTGCGATACACCGCGATCAGGAACGGCAGCGACAGCACCAGCGCCGCGCCCCAGACCACCGCGCTTTGCAGGCTCGGATCCGACACCCACGGATTCATCAGATCCGCGAGGCGACGATAGAAGAACGCGCCGCCGAGGAAGATCGTGACGACCAGCGCCAGGTTGATCGCCACGCTCACCACGATGCGTCGCACGATGGTCACGATCGCCGCGCTGTCGCCCGTCAGTTGAATGCTTTGCAGCCACTGCGTGTACTGTCCAAGCACGTAGGCCAGACGCCCCGGCATGGCGCGTCCCAGCCAGCCGGTCACCGGATCGGCGCTCTTGATGAGGTACGGCGTGAGCAGCGTGGTGATCACCGAGACGGCCACCGCAATCGGATACAGGAAGTCGCTGGTCACCTTGAGCGAGAGCCCGAGCGAGGCGATGATGAACGAGAATTCGCCGATCTGCGACAACCCCATGCCCACGCGCATCGACGTGCGGCCGTCCTGCCCCGAGAGGTACGAGCCCAGCCCGCACGAGACGATCTTGCCCACGACCACCGCCACCGTGATGACCAGAATCGGCCAGACGTACGTGACGAGCACATTCGGGTCGAGCAACAGCCCGATGGTCACGAAGAACACTGCGCTGAACATGTCGCGCAGCGGCGCGACCAGACGCTCGATCGTGTGCAACTCCCGCGCCTCCGCCATGATCGCGCCGATCAGGAATGCGCCGAGCGCCACGCTGTAACCCATCTGGATAACAAGCAGACAGAAGCCGAAGCACAGGCCGAGCACGACCACCAGCAGCATCTCGTCGCTCTTGAACTTCGCGACGTACGCCAGAATCCGCGGCACCAGCAAAATGCCCACGACCAGCGACACGACCATGAACAGCAGCAGCTTGCCCAGCGTGAAGGTGGCTTCGCCGGCATCGACCTGACCGCTGATGGCGATCCCCGAAAGCAGCGCGATCATGCCGATGGCGAGCACGTCTTCCACGATCAGCACGCCGAAAATCAGTTGCGCGAAGCGTTCGCGCTTCATGCCAAGTTCGTCGAGCGCCTTGACGATGATGGTGGTCGACGAGACGGCCAGCATGGCGCCGAGGAAGATCGAATCCATCGCCTTCCAGCCGAAGAAGCGGCCGATCTCGTAGCCGAGCCAGAGCATCAGCACGATTTCGGTCAGCGCCGCGACGAACGCCGTCACTCCCACGCGCGCGAGCTTGCGCAGACTGAATTCGAGGCCCAGCGAGAACATCAGGAACACGACACCGAGTTCGGCAAGGATCCCGATGGTCTTCTCGTCATGTATGAGAGCGAACGGCGGCGTATACGGCCCGATGATCACGCCCGCCACGATGTAGCCGAGCACGACCGGTTGCCGGAACCGGTTGAAGATGACCGTCACGATGCCTGCCAGCAGCATGATGACGGCCAGATCCTGAATGAAGTCAATGGCGTGATGCATCCGATACGTTCTCCCCGCAGCGCCTTGCGCCGATATTGATGTTCTTGACCCCACGCCGGTGACGCGCCGCGTCTTCAGAGAAGCCGCAGCGATGACACGAGGCGTGATGCTTGATGAAGGTGGGAAGCCGGTCAGGTTTGCCCCTGCCGACCTGGTAGACGTTGCGTTCGTATGCCCGGGTTCCGGACGAGCCTGCTGCCGAACCCCGTGATTTGCTGCATTCCTCCAACCCCGCGGAGGACGCCGGTTCGCACACCGGAACGGAAAATCACGCAAATATTCGGTCAATCCGACGGCTGACTACTAGCGCCGAATCAATATACGCGATGCCCTGACACGCGCGCAACCCAAGATTGACGGGGCTTTTCATAAAAAATTCCCGTTTTTCACCACATCGTCAGAAATTTTTCTTCTTGATTTTTGTCGATGCTCCTTGTGAAATATCACACAAATATCAATTGAATTTCACTGACCGCCGCGATTGGTCATCCATCGGCTGTCCAGCGGTCTTTTCAGGAGTTGTGGACGTATGAGTTCCCGTTTGTCACTGATGGTGTCCGGCGACGGCGCCCCCATGCGCGTCGATGTCCAGGTCGACACGCTGATCATCGCCGGCTGGGCCGGGCGCGATCAGGACGCCGTCGAGCATCACATCGCCGAGCTGGCGGCACTGGGCGTACGCCGCCCGTCGAGCACGCCTTGCTTCTACCGGCTCGCCCCGGCACTGCTCTCGCAGGACGCCGCCATCGACGTCGTGGGCCAGACCAGCAGCGGCGAAGCCGAGTGCGTCCTCGTGCGGCACGGCGACGACCTGTTCGTGAGCATCGGTTCGGATCACACCGACCGCGAAGTCGAGGCCTATGGCGTGACCGTCTCCAAACAGGTCTGTGCCAAGCCGGTGGCTCGCGAGGCATGGCGTTTCGCCGACGTCGCCGCGCACTGGGATCGTCTGACGATGCGCTCGTGGGTGACAACGGACGGCGAGCGGCGTCTGTATCAGGAAGGCAATGTGGACGGCCTGCTGTCGCCGCAGGAATTGATGGCGAAGCTCGGGACGCAAGGCTTGCCGCCGGGCGCGGCCATGTTCTGTGGCACACTCGCTGCCATTGGCGGCGTGGCCGGTGGCGAGCAGTTCGAGATCGAGCTGCACGACCCGGTCCTCGGCCGCACGATCCGGCATTGCTACGCCACCCGGGCGCTGGCGATCGCCGACTGACCGCCCCCATCCGATGCCCAACGACACCGCTTTCGAGTCCCGCGCTTCTCACATCGCCACAGATGCCACCGCAGCCACCCTCGCGCCGCCCGCCGCCACGGACAGCCGCAGCCTGACGGAACGCGCCTACGAAGCGATCAAGCACGACATCATCACGTTGCGTCTGCGTCCGGGCGAAACGCTCAACGAAGCGCAACTGATGCAGTCGACGGGACTCGGACGCACGCCCGTGCACCAGGCAATGCACCGTCTGGCGCTCGAAGGGTTGTTGGTCATCCTGCCGCGCAAGGGCGCGATGGTCGCGCCCGTCTCGCTGAACGATGCGCTCGAGATCATCGACGTGCGCATGATCAACGAGACGTACTGCGTCGAACTGGCCGCGCGTGCCGCCACGCCAGACGACCTCGCGGCCATTCACGCCGTGCTGGCGCGTTCGCGTGAGGCCATCGCAGCGCGCGACGTCGCGGCCATGATGCGCATCGACCGCGACTTCCATCTGGCGATTTCGCGCGCCTCGCGCAACCAGACACTCGCCGAACTGCTGCGCGGCCTGCACGAACGCTCGCTGCGCTTCTGGTTTCTCGCGCTGTCCACGCCGAGCCATCTGGAAGGCGTCTATGAAGAGCATCTGGAACTGTACGAAGCGCTGGCCGCCCATGACGGCGAGCGCGCCCGGCGGGCCATCGCCCGTCACATCGAAGAATTCCGCACCCATATTCTGAAAGCGATCTGACCATGAGCACCGACGCCATCGATCTGCAACGCCCCCTGTCCGAACTCGCCGCCGCGCTCGACGCGGGCCGCACCACCAGCCGCGCCCTCACGGAGCAGGCGCTCTCGCGCATTGCCGATCCCGCCGGTCAGGGCAATGTCGTTTTCACGCAGGTCGATGCCCAAGCCGCCCGCGACGCCGCCGACGGGCTCGACGCGCTGCGCCGCGCCGGCACGCGCCTGTCGCCGCTCATGGGCGTTCCCGTCTCGGTCAAGGATCTGTTCGACGTCGCAGGTCAGGTCACGCGCGCCGGCTCCACGGTGCTCGCCGACGCCGCTCCCGCCACGCATGACGCGCTTGCCGTTGCCCGCTTGCGTCAGGCGGGCGCCGTCATCGTCGGCCGCACCAACATGACCGAGTTCGCGTTTTCAGGCCTCGGGCTGAATCCGCATTACGGCACGCCGCGCTCGCCGTGGCAGCGTGAAGCCGGCCACATCGCCGGCGGGTCCTCGTCGGGAGCCGCCGCTTCGGTCGCCGACGGCATGGCAGCAGTGGGTCTGGGCACCGATACGGGCGGCTCGATCCGTATTCCGGCGGCATTCTGCGGCCTGACGGGCTTCAAGCCGACGGCCTCGCGCACCCCGCGCGATGGCGCCCTGCCGCTGTCGACGTCGCTCGACTCGGTCGGCCCCATCGGTCGCTCGGTGGATTGCTGCGCGTGGATCGACGCGATTCTCGCCGGCAATCCGGTGGACGAAACCCCGGCCGCGCCGCGCAGTGTGCGCGGCATGCGTTTCGGCGTCTTGACCAACTTCGTGCTCGACGGCGCCGAACCGGCCGCCCTCGCCATCTACGAGCGCGCCCTCTCGGCGCTTGCCCAGGCCGGGGCCACGCTCGTCGAATTCCAGTTCACGCCGTTCGACAACCTGCCCGCGATCAACCGCTTCGGCTTTTCCCCGATCGAGGCGTATGCCTGGCATCGCAAGCTGCTCGCCGAGCGTGCAGACGGCTACGACCCCCGCGTGCTCGTGCGCATCCGCAAGGGCGAGCCGGCGGGTGCGGCCGACTACATCGACCTGCTCAACGCCCGGGCAGCGCTGATCGCGGCCGCCGTCCCCGTCTGGCAACGCTTCGACGCCGTGCTGTGCCCGACCGTGCCGCTCACGCCGCCCGCCATCGCCCCGCTCGAAGCCAGCGACGACGCCTTCACCGCGACCAACGCGCTCGTGCTGCGCAACCCCACGGCCATCAACATGATCGACGGCTGCGCCTTTTCGTTGCCTTGTCAGGCGAAGGGAGAAGCCCCAATCGGCCTCATGGTCAGCGGCGCACGCGGCGACGACGCCCGCCTCTTCCCAACCGGACGCGCCATCGAGCGCGCCCTGCGCTCGGCAGGTCTGGGGGGTTGACGCATCAAGCGTTGACGCAAAACACGGGCGGACGGCGCGCAACCGCATCGCACCGCCTGTCAGGGTCAATCCTCAACTCGCGAAGCGGGTGGCATCGGAACGCGCGCAATCGTCTGATTTTCGGGCGAAAAGTTCCCTAATTTTTCGACTCACACACGCCCCGGGCTGGGGTTACAATCCCAGCCCAAGTGCCTGCTGCCCGGCGTCATGCGGGGATTCGCGGGATTTGTGATGGCCTACCGCCCGAAGTGAAATGAACGCTCAAATCGACCCGGCCCTGCGCCGCGAACGTCTGCTGTATCTCCTGCTCACCGTGGTTTGCCTCGCCCTGCTGGGCGGCGCACTGTACTTCCAGTACGTGCTTCACGAAGACCCGTGCCCGCTGTGCATTCTGGCGCGTTATGCACTGCTGCTGATCGCGATCTTCGGTCTCGTCGGTGCGGTCTCGCGGGGATGGGCAGGCATTCAGGTCGCGCGCGTGCTCGCTGCGCTGTCGGCCATCGGCGGCATGGCCGCGTCGGCCTATCTGATCTACGTGCAGGCCAATCCGATGGTGAGCTGCGGTTACGACGTGGTCGAAGCGTTCGTCGACGCGCTGCCGACCTCGCGCATGCTGCCGCAAGTCTTCCAGGTGCAGGGCATGTGCCAGACGATGTACCCGCCGATTCTGGGGCTGACGCTGCCGATGTGGTCGCTCGCCGCATTCGTGGTGATTTTCCTGGCGCTGGCGCTGCATCGCCCGCGTCGCGCGATTTCGTTGCGCTAAGGTTAGTCGCTCAAGGCTTGTCGCACTGCCGCGACACGTTAAGCCACACGCAAAAACGGCCGTCAGCCCCTGGGGCGACGGCCGTTATGCTTTGGGCCACAAGCCTTGTGCTGAGACGCTATCGCGCTCAGGGCCGCGCCAACGCAGGCGCGTCCGTCCCGCCGCTGCCACCGCCGCTCGCCGCATCGAGTTCCGTCGCCACTTCGGCGATGCGTCGGCGCAGCCACGTCACCTCCGGCGCGGCGTGCGTGCGCTCGTGCCACAGTTGATAGAAGCGCATGGGCGGGAACTGGATCGGCGACGGCACCACACGAATCGGCAGATAACGCGCGTAATGCTGCGCAAACTGACGCCCCGTCGTGAACACCAGATCGGTGCGCATCAGCACGTAAGGCACCAGCCCGAAGTAAGGCATCGTCATCTGGATATTGCGGCGCAGCCCCTGCTCGGCCAGATAGCCGTCGATGAAGCTCTGCCGCTCGGCGACGTAAGGCATCGGCGCGAGGTGCGGCAACTCCAGGTAGTGCTTGAGCGAGATGCCCTTGTTCGCGAGCGGGTGCTGCGCGCCGAGCATGCAGACGACCTCGTCGTCGAACAGCCGCGACATGTGCAACTGCGGCGGCGGCTCCAGCCAGTTGCCGATCACCACATCGAGCGAGCCGTTTTCCAGCGCGCCCGCGTAATCGAAGCCGGCATTGATCGGCTGGACATGCAGTCTGGCCGACGGTGCATCGCGGCGCAGCACTTCGGCGATGTTGGGCAAAAAGACGGCATCGAGGTAGTCGGGGGCGCCTAGCCGGAACGCCCGCGTGGTGGTTTGCGGCGCGAATTCGGTGGTCGGATGGGTAATGCGTTCAATGGCGGCGAGCGCGTCGGTGGCGTAGCCCAGCAGTTCCCGGCCGCGCTCGGTGGCCACCATGCCGCTCTTGCCGCGCACCAGAATGGCGTCGCCGGTGATCTCGCGCAGGCGGCGCAGCGAGTTGCTGATGGCCGGCTGCGACTGCCCCAGCTTGAGCGCGGCGCGCGAGACGCTTTGCTCGGTGAGCAGCGTATGGAGTACCCGCAGCAGGTAGGCGTCGATCTGTTCGCGGGGTCTTTGCATGGGCGGGGGCGCTCTGAAGGCGTGTTGAACACCGGAAAACGGCAGGTTGAGCGGTAGTTTATGACAAGCACGGCTCATCGGGGCGCCCGAATAGCCATCATCATGGTGGCGAAATATTTCCCCCGTCAGCCGGTGCTATCTTCGGCTCATCCCTACGCCGGGCCTGTTCCATACCGCTCCCGCCCCGTCCACCGGGGCTTCCGGGCGATGACAAGCGATCCGGCACCCCTGCAACCCCACTGCACTACACTGAGAACCATGGAGACACAAGCCATCCGCTTCTTTTACCGCGGCAAGGTGCACGAGGTCACTGGCGAAGCCACGACCCGCACCGTGCTTCAGTACACGCGCGAAGACCTGCATTGCACCGGCACCAAGGAAGGTTGTGCCGAGGGCGATTGCGGCGCCTGCACGGTCGTGATCGGCGAGTTGGCCGACGATGGCAACGTGGCGCTGCGTGCGGTCAATGCGTGCATCCAGTTCCTGCCCACGCTCGACGGCAAGGCGCTCTTCACGGTCGAAGACCTGCGCGCTGCCGACGGCACGCTGCACCCGGTGCAGCAGGCGCTGGTGGACTGCCATGCCTCGCAGTGCGGTTTCTGCACGCCGGGCTTCGTGATGTCGCTGTGGGCCATGTATCTGAACCGTCCGGCCGACGCCGGCTGCCCGGGCCGCAGGGAAATCGACGATGTGCTGTCCGGCAACCTGTGCCGCTGCACGGGCTACCGTCCCATCGTCGACGCCGCACAGAAGATGTTCGAGCTGCCGCGCCAGGCATTCGACCGGAAGGCGCTCGCGGAGCAGCTTCAGGCGTTGCAGCGCGGCGACACACTTTCGTATGAACACGACGGCCATGTCTTCCACGCACCGCGCACGCTCGCCGAACTCGGCCGTCTGCGCGCCGCCTACCCGGACGCCCGCATCCTTGCCGGCAGCACCGACGTGGGCCTGTGGGTGACGAAGCAATTCCGCGAACTGAAGCACCTCGTCTACATCGGTCAGGTGGCGGAACTGCGTGAGATTTCCGAAGGTCCGAACGGCATCTACATCGGTGCAGGGGCCTTGCTCAACGATGCGTTCGATGCGCTCGTCAATCACTATCCGGATCTGGCCGAACTGCGTCAGCGCTTCGCCTCGTTCCCGATCCGCAATGCCGGCACGCTCGGCGGCAACGTCGCCAACGGCTCGCCCATCGGGGATTCGATGCCCGCGCTGATCGTGCTCGGCACGCGCATCGTGCTGCACCGCGAAGGCGTGGTGCGTGAAATGCCGCTCGAAGACTTCTACATTGCGTATCAGAAGAACGCCCTCGAAGCGGGCGAGTTCGTGCAGGGCATTCGCGTGCCGCTGCCGGGCACGGCGCAACGCTTTCGCACCTACAAGCTCGCGAAACGCTTCGATCAGGACATCTCGGCCGTTTGCGCCGCGTTTGCCGTCGAACTCGACGGCGACACCGTGCGCTCGGCGCGCATCGCCTTCGGCGGCATGGCCGCCACGCCCAAGCGCGGCAGCGCCATCGAAGCGGCACTGAACGGCCAGCCGTGGACGGAAGCCAATGTGCGCGCCGCCATGGCCGCCCTGCCGACGGACTATCAGCCGCTGTCCGACATGCGCGCGACGAGCGCGTATCGTCTGGCCGGTGCGCAGAATCTGCTGTATCGTTTTTTCCTGGAAACGCGCACCGACGCGCCGCTTGCGGCGCACGAAGTCAACGCGTTTGCCAACGTCTAACCGGAGTTGCCCATGAACACGCAAGTCGAAGGCTTCATGACGCAGACCGCACAGACTGCCGCCCAGGTCGGCCGCTCGCGCCCGCACGAGTCGGCCGAGCTTCACGTGGCCGGCGAGGCCACGTATACCGACGACATTCCCGAGCTGCAAGGCACGCTGCACTGCGCGCTCGGCCCGTCGCCCAAGGCGCACGCGCGCATTCTCTCGCTCGATCTCGACGCCGTGCGCCGCGCCCCGGGCGTGATCGCCGTGCTCACCGCCGCCGACATTCCCGGCGTGAACGATTGCGGCCCGGTCATTCACGACGACCCGATTTTCGCGGACGGTGTCGTGCAGTACATCGGCCAGCCGATGTTCGCCGTGGTGGCCGAATCCCACGACGACGCCCGTCGCGCCGCACGTCTGGCCAAGGGCGAATACGAAGACTTGCCCGCCATCCTCACGCCGCAGGCCGCCAAGGCCGCTGGCGCCGGCGTACTTCCGCCGATGCAATTGCGCCGGGGCGATGCCGATGCCGCGCTGCAAGCGTCGCCGAACCGCCTGAGCGGCACGTTCGAATGCAACGGGCAGGAGCAGTTCTACCTCGAAGGCCAGATTTCGTACGCCATCCCCAAGGAAAACGACGGCATCCACGTCTATTGCTCGACGCAGCACCCGAGCGAAATGCAGGCGCTCGTCTCCCATGCGCTGGGCTGGCACAGCCATCAGGTGCAGGTCGAATGCCGTCGTATGGGCGGCGGCTTCGGCGGCAAGGAATCGCAGTCGGGCCTGTTCGCCTGCGTCGCCGCGCTGTGTGCCTCAAAGCTCAAGCGCCCGGTGAAGCTGCGTCTGGATCGTGACGACGACTTCATGATGACGGGCAAGCGTCACGGCTTCTACTTCGAGTATGACGTCGGTTTCGACGGCGACGGCCGCATTACCGGCGCGAAAGTCGACATGACGCTGCGCGCCGGATTCTCGGCTGACCTGTCGGGCCCGGTCGCCACGCGCGCCATCTGCCACTTCGACAACGCCTACTTCGTGCCCGACGCCGATCTGCGCGCCCTGTGCGGCAAGACGAACACGCAATCGAACACGGCGTTCCGTGGCTTCGGCGGCCCGCAAGGCGCGCTCATCATGGAAGTGCTGCAAGACGCCATCGCACGACGTCTGGGCAAGGATGCACTGGACGTGCGCCGCGTGAACTTCTACGGCAAGACCGAGCGCAACGTCACGCCGTACGGACAGCTCGTCAAGGACAACATCATCCACGAGCTGGTCGCGGAACTGGAGCGCACGAGCGACTACCGCGCCCGCCGCGAAGCCGTGCGCGCGTTCAACCGCACGAGCCCGGTGCTGCGCAAGGGGTTGGCGCTCACGCCGCTCAAGTTCGGCATCTCGTTCAACGTGCAGGCGTTCAACCAGGCCGGTGCGCTGGTGCACGTCTACCGTGACGGCTCGATGCTCGTGAACCACGGCGGCACCGAGATGGGTCAGGGACTGAACACCAAGGTCGCGCAGGTGGTGGCGCACGAACTCGGCGTCGACCTCTCCCACGTGCGGGTGACGGCCACCGACACGAGCAAGGTAGCAAACACGTCGGCTACGGCCGCATCGACCGGGGCCGATCTGAACGGCAAGGCCGCACAGAACGCGGCGTGGCAGATTCGCCAGCGTCTGGCCGCGTTTGCCGCGCAGAAGTACGGCGGCTCGACGGACGACGTGCGCTTCGCCGACGACCTCGTCAGCGCGAACGGCAACGACATCCCCTTCCCCGATCTCGTGGAAGCGGCGTACTGGGCACGCGTGCAACTCTGGTCGGACGGTTTCTACGCCACGCCGGGACTCTCGTGGGACGCCAAGGCGATGAACGGCAACCCGTTCTACTACTTCGCCTACGGCGCGGCCGTCTCGGAAGTGATTCTCGACACGCTCACCGGCGAATGGCGTCTGCTGCGCGCCGATGTACTGCACGACGCGGGCAAGTCGATCAACCCGGCGCTCGACATCGGTCAGGTCGAAGGCGCGTTCATTCAGGGCATGGGCTGGCTCACGACGGAAGAGCTGTGGTGGAACAAGGACGGCAAGCTCATGACGCACGCCCCCTCCACTTACAAGATTCCCGGCATCAGCGATTGCCCGACGGACTTCCGCGTGGCACTGTTCGACAACACCAACGTGATGGACTCGATCCATCGCTCGAAAGCCGTGGGCGAGCCGCCGCTGCTGCTGCCGTTCTCGGTGTTCAACGCCCTGCGCGACGCGGTGGCCAGCGTGAACGACTATCGCGACGAGCCGGTACTCAACGCACCGGCCACCTCCGAAGCGCTGCTCATGGCGATCACCGAGTTGCGAACACGGAGCGCCGCCTGATGCATCGCTGGGTCGACGTCGCCCACAAGCTGCTCGCGCGCGGCGAAGCGGCCGTACTGGTCACGATCGCGCGCGTGGAGGGCTCTGCGCCGCGTGAGGCGGGCACACATCTGCTTGTGACGCGTGAACACGTGTGGGAGACGATCGGCGGCGGCCATCTCGAATGGCGGGCGATGGATGTCGCGCGCCAGTTGCTGCGTCAGTACGGGCAGCAAGGCGCGCGCCACGTCGAGCGCTTTGCGCTCGGCCCGAGCCTCGGCCAGTGCTGCGGCGGCGCCGTCACCCTCGCCTTCGAAGTGCTCACGCTGGCCGATCTGGCCTGGGTGAGCGCCTTGCACAAGCGTCTGGCAGCCGGTCAGGCGAGCCTGCGCAGTGTCGCGTTCGGCGCACCGGGGGCAGACGCGGCGGCAAGCCAGCAACAAGGCGGCACGGTACTGCTGACGGCACTCGACGCCAGCGAACCGCTCGCCCAACCGCATACGCTCACTCGCGACGCCGACGATGCCGCCTGCTCGTTCTGGCAAGGCAGCGACGGCTGGCTGTGGCTCACCGAGCGTCTCGCGCCGAGCGACTTCCATATCGTGCTGTTCGGCGCGGGCCACGTCGGGCAAGCCATCGTGCAAGTGCTCGCCACGCTGCCGTGCCGGGTCACATGGGCCGACGAGCGCACCGAGACGTTCCCCGAATCGGTGCCCCCCAATACCGTCGTAGAGTCGACCGACACGCCGGAGGCCGTGGTGACCGAAGCGCCGCCGGGGGCGTATTTCCTCGTCATGACGCACAACCATGCATTGGATCAGCGCCTGTGCGAGGAAATCTTCAAGCGCCGCGATTTCGCCTATTTCGGGTTGATCGGGTCGATGACCAAGCGTCGTCAGTTCGAACACCGCCTGCGCGATCGCGGCGTGCCGCCCGAGCGTTTCGAACAGATGATCTGCCCCATCGGTGTGGCCGGAATCAGCGGCAAAGCCCCCGCGACGATTGCGATTGCCGTCACGGCGCAGTTGCTGCGCGTGCGCGAACAGCAGATGCATCAGATGGCGCAGACCGCTCAGACGGCGACGCAGGACACCGGCATTTCGGCCTGACGATCTCGCGAACGTCACAGACGGCAACGCGCCCACGAGACCGGCGAGGGTCTCCGACGGTAGAATCCCGCCCATCCCCCTCACACAAGACACCCCATGCCACTCACGCCAGAACTCGCCAAGACCCTTTGCGCCATGCCCAAGGCGGAGCTGCATCTGCACATCGAGGGCACGCTGGAGCCCGAACTGATCTTCCGCCTCGCCGGGCGCAATGGCGTCACGCTGCCCTATCTGAGCGTGGAAGCCCTTCGCGACGCCTACGCCTTCACCGATCTTCAGTCGTTCCTGGACATCTACTACGCGGGCGCAAGCGTGCTGCTCACCGAAAACGATTTCTACGACATGACGCGTGCCTACATGACGCGCGCTGCCGCCGACAACATCCGCCACACGGAAATCTTCTTCGATCCGCAGACGCACACCTCGCGCGGCGTTTCGATGGCCACGGTCGTCAACGGCATCGAACGCGCGCTGGCCGAAGCCGAAGCGCAGCATGGCATTACGAGCCGTCTGATCCTGTGCTTCCTGCGCCATCTTCCCGAGGAAGACGCCCTGCAAACGCTGGAAACGGCGCTGCCGTATTTCAACAGCCACGGGCATCGTCTCGTGGGCGTGGGGCTCGACTCGTCGGAACAGGGGCATCCGCCCAACAAGTTCGCGCGGGTGTTCGAGCGCTGCCGCGCGCTCGGCCTGCGCATCGTGGCGCACGCCGGTGAAGAAGGCCCGCCCGAGTACATTCACGAAGCGCTCGACATGCTGCGCGTGGAGCGCGTCGATCACGGCGTGCGCGCCATCGAAGACGAGGCGCTGCTGGATCGCCTCGCGCGCGAGAAAATCGCGCTGACGGTGTGCCCGCTGTCGAACGTGCGTCTCAAAGTGTTCGACGACATGGGACAGCACACGCTGCATCAGTTGCTCAAACGCGGTCTGGCAGTGACGATCAACTCGGACGACCCGGCCTACTTCGGCGGCTATCTGAACGAGAACTTCCTCGCGACGTTCGACGCACTCGACATGACGCTCGACGACGCTTACACGATGGCAAGGAATAGCTTCGAAGCCTCGTTCATCGATGACAGCGAGAAGCGCCGTCTGGTCGGTGAACTTGAGCAATTCCGCGCGGCGCACACGGCATGAACCGCCACCGCTAACCATTCCGCCAGTCAAACGCCCGAATCATTCGGGCGTTTTTTTATGTGCGCGCGATCGGTAATGGCCGTAATGGCCGTAATAGCCGTAATGGCCGCTCCACGCGCATCGCCACATTACCTGCCGATGATGTGGAACATTCCGCATGAGGAATATTTTCACCGGGGCCCGATGCTATTTTTCGAGCGTGCCCTGATACGTGCCAAAGGTGCCCCCACACCCCCGGCGCGAGGCGCACTCCACATAGAACATATCGGAGACAACACCCCATGGACTCATCGCTCAGCCCCCCGGCGAGTCATACGCTTGACGTCGCACTCGATGCCGCCATCGACAAGGCGCCGGCGGCAACGACTGCGACGAACGACGGCACGCGCGTGGCGGGCGCGCAACCGGCATCCCCGCTCGATCGTTATTTCGGTATCACGGCGCTCGGCTCCACGTTCCGCACCGAAGTGATAGCGGGTATCACGACTTTCCTCGCGGCGATGTACATCATCGTCGTGAATCCGGCCATCCTGTCCAAGACCGGCATGGCCTTCCCGGCGGCACTGACCGCCACGGTGCTCATCAGCTTCTTCGGCAGTTGCGCGATGGGGCTGTACGCGCGCAATCCGGTGCTCGTCGCGCCGGGCATGGGCCTAAACGCGCTGTTCGCGTTCACGATGGTGCATGGCGTGGGCATGCCGTGGCAGACCGCACTGGGCTGCGTGTTCTGGTCGGGCATTCTGTTCGCCTTGCTCGCCGCGCTGAACGTGCGACGCTTCGTCGTCGAAGCGATTCCCGCGAACCTGCGTTACGCCATCTCGTGCGGCATCGGCCTGTTCATCACCGTGATCGGACTGGTCAACGCCAAGCTCGTGGTGAGCGATCCGGTCACGGTCGTGCGTCTCGCGCACCTGTCGCCGCCGACCGTCACGTTCCTTATCGGGCTTGCGCTCACGACCGTGCTCGTCGCACGTCGCGTGAACGGCGCGCTGATGATCGGTATCGTCGTCACCACGCTCATGGCTGTGCCCATCGGGCGTCTCTGGGGCGACGGCAGCGGCTACTTCCCCAAGGAAATCGCCACGGCCACGCTGGTGAACTTCCAGGGATTCTTCGCCGCACCGGACTTCTCGGGCATCGGTCAACTCGACCTGATGGGCGCGCTCAAGGTGGCTTACCTGCCGTTCATCTTCGTGATGCTCTTCACGGCGTTCTTTGATACCCTCTCGACCTTCATGAGCATTGCCGAAGCCGGCAACATGAAGGATCGCGACGGCAATCCGCGCAACATGCGTCAGGCGATGATCGTCGACTCGTTCTCGGTGCTCATCTCCGGCCCGCTCGGCACGAGCCCGGCGAACGCCTACATCGAATCGGCCGCCGGTATCGCCCAGGGCGGCCGCACCGGCCTGACCGCCGTGGTGTGCGCGTTGCTGTTCCTGCCGTTCCTGTTCCTCTCGCCGATGCTCTCGCTCGTGCCGGCCATCGCTACGGCCCCGGCGCTGATCCTCGTCGGTGTGTTTATGATGGAGTCGGTCGCGCGCATCGAGTGGCATCGCATGGACGAAGCCATCCCGAGTTTCATCGCGCTCGTGATGATTCCGATTTCGTATTCGATCACCGACGGCATCGCCTACAGCTTCCTCGCCTTCGTCGTTCTCAAGCTGTTCACGGGACGCGTGAAGGAGATCAAGCCCGCGATGTGGGTCGTGGCAGCGCTGGCCGTGCTGCTGCTCACGCAAATGTAAAGACAGAAGGACCCCACTCATGTCCACCGCAAACCCCACCACGATGGCCACCGGCGAGCTTCGCGCCGTGCGTGCCCAACTGGTCTACTTCACCCACGATCCCGCGCGCGCCTATCTCGACGGCACGCCAGGCACCGTGCATCACACGGACGGCATCGTCGCGTTCGCCAACGGCCGCATCACCGCCGTAGGCGACTATGCCAGGGTGGCGCCGGCGCTCCCGGCGGGCACGCCCATCGAAGACCTGCGCGGCAAAGTCATCACCCCGGGCTTCATCGACACGCACATCCACTATCCGCAAACGGATATGATCGCGTCGCCCGCGCCGGGGCTGCTGCCGTGGCTGGAGAAGTACACGTTCCCGACCGAGCGTCGCTTCGAAAATCCGGAATACGCGGCCGACGTCGCCCAGTTTTTCCTCGACGAACTGCTGCGCGGCGGCACCACGAGCGCGCTGGTGTACTGCACCGTGCACCCGGGTTCGGCCGATGCCTTCTTCAAGGAAAGCGACTCGCGCAATCTGCGCATGATCGCGGGCAAGGTGATGATGGATCGCAACTGCCCGGACTTCCTGCGCGACACGGCCGAGAGCGGCGCGCGCGACAGCGAAACGCTGATCCAGCGCTGGCATAACAAGGGGCGTCAGCTCTACGCGCTCACGCCGCGCTTCGCACCGACGTCGACCGAAGCCCAGCTCGGCGTGTGCGGTGAACTCGCCGAACAGTATCAGGACGTCTTCATCCAGAGCCACGTGGCGGAGAACACCGACGAAGTCGAATGGGTGCGCTCGCTGTTTCCGGGGCATCGCAGCTATCTCGACGTCTACGACCATTACAAGCTGCTGCGCAAGCGCGCCGTGTACGGCCACTGCATCTGGCTCGACGAGCACGATCGCCGCCGCATGTTCGAGACGGGTACCGTCGCCGCGCATTGCCCCACATCGAACCAGTTCCTCGGCAGCGGGCTGTTCGACTTCGCCGCCGCCGAAGCGACGCGCATGCCGGTCACGCTCGCCACGGACGTGGGCGGCGGCTCGACCTTCTCGATGTTGCAGACGATGAACGAGGCGCACAAGGTGGCCCGTCTGTCGGGCTATCACCTCTCGGCCGAACGCATGTTCTATCTCGCCACCGAGGGCGCGGCGCACGCGCTGGACCTGCACGGCACGATCGGCACGCTGGCCGTGGGCGCAGAAGCCGACTTCGTGGTACTCGATCCGAAGGCCACGCCGCTGCTCGCGCGTCGTACCGCACTGGCCGAATCGCTGGAGGAACTGCTGTTTGCGTTCGCGATGCTGGGCGACGACCGCGCCATCGCCACGACCTACGCGGCGGGCAAGCCGGTGCATCGCCGCACGGCGCACTGAGTGGTGAGATGACGTCCCGTTGCGGGGCGTCGGGATAACGACACGACAGCTGTCTTTGCGAGGAAACGGCCGCCGCTGCCCTGGCGTGGCGAACGTTTCCCCGCAGTCGCCGGCCGCGCGCAAGGGGCATGCGGCCGGGGATCTCCTTGGGCGGCTTCGGCCGCCCTTTTTTGCATTTTGTACATCAACGCGCGGATGCTATAATCCGCCTCGATTCATTGGGGAGTAGCCGCCCTGTCATAGACATCCGTCTTCGGCAGGGGCGTACGTCAACAAACTTGGCCGGTTCCGGCTATGGCGTGCGCAGCCCTCGGGCCTGGCGAGACCGATGACGATGCTTCCGCCACCCGGGCCGGGATGCATTGTCATTGGCTCGCAATTACACGGCCCGGCGGAGAAAAATAAGGTGTCCCCATTCCTCGTATCGACCGGTGTGGTCGCGCTTGCCGAAATCGGCGATAAAACCCAACTGCTGTCCCTCGTGCTCGCCGCGCGCTTCAAGAAGCCCGTACCGATCATTCTCGGCATTTTCGTCGCCACGCTCGTGAATCACGGCTTCGCAGGCGCCGTCGGGGAATGGCTGTCGAGCGCCATCAGCCCCGCCATCATGAAATGGGCGGTCGTCGCATCGTTCATCGGCATGGCGATCTGGATTCTCGTACCCGACAAGCTCGATGACGAGGAAACCAACACCCGCCGCAAGTTCGGGGTGTTCGTGTCGACCGTCATCACGTTCTTCATTGCCGAGATGGGCGACAAGACGCAGATCGCCACGGTCATGCTCGCGGCGCGCTATCAGGATTTCTTCGGTGTGGTGGCCGGCACGACCCTCGGCATGATGCTCGCCAACGTGCCCGCCGTGCTCGTCGGTCACAAGTTCTCGGGACGTCTGCCCACGCGTGCGGTGCACGCCGTGGCCGCCGTCATCTTCCTGGTGCTCGGCGTGATTACGCTGATGCAGTAATGCAATACGCCGGAGCCAGGCCATGCGTCGTCAGACGCGGGCGTTGACTCCGGCGCTCTTATTGCATTGCCCGGATCCGTTGCCGGGGTTCCGCCGCCGGGTGTCGGCTGACGTCACCGCCGGCGCATGCCGTCTTACTTCCCGACCTGCTGCTGCACGCTGACCGTGCGTCCGCTCGGGAACGGCAACTGCTTGAGTGCCGCGTCGATCAGGAACGGCATCGCGGAAGCCATCGAGGTGCCGGCGTCGCTCGTATCGGCCTGCACGCGGTACACCTCCTTGCCGCTGGCGCGGTCGGTGAAACGCAACTGCAAACCGGCAAGCGCGTAGGGATAATCGCGCTGGACATAGGCAGGCGGCGCGCCGTAGGGATAGCCGTACCAGCCCCACGGACGTCCCCACGGCCCCCAGGGGCCGGGCGCGAACATCGGATCGTAGGCCGGTTCCGTCACGCGCATCACCTGCTGCTGAATACCGTAGGTCATACCGACCAGATAGTGCGCACTCGACGCACTTTGCTCACTGAAACCATCCCCCGACAGACGCGTACGCAACCACTGCTCGTAGGTCGCGTGTTCCTGATTGTTCTGCTGCTCGGGCGTGCGCGTGAGCGCGTAAGTGCGCGGCCCGTCGAAACCCGGCGAATCGCCGAACGCGGTGACCTGACTGGTGACCGTGCTGGCGCATCCGGACAGCAAGACGCTGGCGACGGCCAACGTCGCCATTCCCCATCGTTTCCACATGATTCACAACTCCCGAGTTAATCCAAGACCGGCCGGGCGTGCGGCAAATGCCCTTCCATGGCCGGTAACCTGCGACGATTTAAGCATAGGACGGCGCCTCGCGCACATCCGAGTCATTTGACGGAAGCGTTGAACGAAAATTCAGCAAATTTGCGGCTTGGACGCCAAGGTTGCGCCACTCCGTTACAATTTGTGAATCCTTGGCCGTCCGCACATTACCGTCCATGCTCAGAACCGACCTCGCAGGTGTCATCCAACGTTCCGACTATACGCCGCCAGCGTATCTAATCGACACCGTCCAACTCGACTTCGATCTCGCCCCCGATGTGACCACCGTGACCAGCCGATTGCGCTTGCACCGCAACCCGGTCGGTGCAGGCGGCGACCTTGAACTCGTGGGGCAAGGGCTGCAACTGGTCAGCCTCGAAATCGACGGCAAGCCGTGGTCCGGCTACCGCACCGGCGACGAGACGCTCACTGTGCAGGCGCCGCCGCAAGCGTTCGAGCTCACGCTCGTGACCCGCTGCCGCCCGCAGGAGAACACGTCGCTCATGGGGCTGTACGTCTCCGGCGGCAACTTCTTCACCCAGTGCGAGGCCGAAGGCTTTCGCAAGATCACCTACTTCCTCGATCGCCCCGATGTCATGGCGACGTACACCGTCACGCTGCGCGCCGAGCGCGAAGCGTATCCGGTGCTGCTGGCCAACGGCAATCTGATCGACAAGGGCGACCTGCCCGACGGTCGCCATTTCGCCGTATGGGACGACCCGTTCAAGAAGCCCAGCTATCTGTTCGCGCTCGTTGCGGGCCGTCTGGTGTGCCGTGAAGAACGCATCGTGGCCGGCGACGGCCGCGAGAAGCTGCTTCAGGTGTGGGTGCAGCCGCAGGATCTGGAGAAGACCGAGCATGCCATGCACTCGCTCATCAACTCGATCCGCTGGGACGAGGAGCGCTTCGGCCGCGTGCTCGATCTCGATCGCTTCATGATCGTCGCCGTGAGCGACTTCAACATGGGCGCGATGGAGAACAAGGGTCTGAACATCTTCAACACGAAGTACGTGCTGGCGGATGCCGCCACGGCCACCGACGACGACTTCGGCAACATCGAAGCGGTCGTGGGCCACGAGTACTTCCACAACTGGACCGGCAACCGCGTGACCTGCCGCGACTGGTTCCAGTTGAGCCTGAAGGAAGGCCTGACGGTGTTCCGTGATCAGGAATTCTCCGCCGACATGATGGGCTCCGAGTCGGGTCGCGCCGTCAAGCGCATCGACGACGTGCGCGTGCTGCGTCAGGCGCAGTTCCCTGAAGACGCCGGTCCGATGGCGCATCCGGTGCGCCCCGAGAGCTACGTCGAAATCAACAACTTCTATACCGTCACCGTCTACGAGAAAGGCGCCGAAGTCGTGCGCATGTATCAGACGCTGCTCGGCCGGGATGGCTTCCGTCGCGGCATGGACCTGTATTTCGAGCGCCATGACGGTCAGGCCGTGACCTGCGACGACTTCCGCGCCGCCATGGCAGACGCCAACGGTCGCGACCTCACGCAGTTTGGCCGCTGGTACAGCCAGGCCGGCACCCCGCGTGTGACGGTCGACGCCGCCTACGACGAATCGGCGCGCACCTACACGCTCACGCTCACGCAGCGCTGCCCGAAGGTCGGCGTCGAATTGCAGGACGAAACGCTCGTCAAGCAACCGTTCCATATTCCGTTCGCCGTCGGCCTGCTCGATCGCGACGGCCGCGACATGGTGCTGCGCCTGCAAGGCGAAGCCGCCGATGCACCGGCGTCGACCACGCGCGTGCTCGACTTCACGCAGGAGCGTCAGAGCTTCACCTTCGTCGACGTGGAACACTCGCCCATGCCCTCGCTGCTGCGCGGCTTCTCGGCACCGGTCATCGTCGAACACGAATACACCATCGACGAACTCGCCTTCCTGATGGCGCACGACAGCGACCCGTTCAACCGCTGGGAGGCGGGTCAGCGACTGGCCACGCGTCAGTTGCTCGCGCTCGTCGAATCGATTCAGATGGGCCAGTTGCCGAGCGTGGACAGCTACGTGCTCGAAGCTTTCCGGCAAGTGCTGCGTGACGAAACGCTCGATCCGGCCTTCCGTGCGCAGGCGCTCACGCTGCCCGCCGAGTCATATCTCGGCGAACAGATGACGGAGATCGACCCGGCGGCGATTCATGCCGCACGTCAGTATCTGCGCCAGCGTCTGGCGGCGTCGTTGCACACCGAGTGGCTCGCGGCGTATCACAACCATCGCGTGCCGGGCCCGTACCAGCCGGACGCCGCATCGAGCGGCGAGCGGGCGCTAAAGAACCTCGCCCTGTCGTACCTGATGGAGTTGTCGGACGCCGGTATCGCGCAAACCGCGCATACGCAATACGACACCGCCGACAACATGACCGACCGTTTCGCAGCGCTCACGGCGCTCGTGCAGCGTGGCGGCGCAGCGCGTGAAGGCGATGCGGCGCACGGTCAGAATCATGCTGCCGATGCCCTGGTCGACTTCTATCAGCGCTTCGAGAACGAGCCGCTCGCCATCGACAAGTGGTTTGCCCTGCAAGCGATGCAACGCGGTGACGGCAGCCATTGCGTGATCGATGCGGTACGCGCGCTGATGCGTCATCCGGCATTCACGCTGAAGAATCCGAATCGCGCGCGCTCGCTGATTTTCAGCTTCTGTAGCGGCAATCCGGCGCAGTTCCACGCGGCAGACGGCTCGGGTTACCAGTTCTGGGCCGAGCAGGTCCTCACGCTCGACGCGCTCAACCCGCAAGTCGCGGCGCGTCTGGCACGCGTGCTCGACCGCTGGCGCAAGTACACGCCGGCGCTGCGCGAGCGCATGCGTGAAGCGCTGGAGCAAGTGGCGAAGCACACGGCACTGTCGAAGGACGTGCGCGAGATCGTCGAGAAGGCGCTCGCCTGATCGCAGATCGTCAGACCCGCCGCTTTCCGGAGAGCGGGTCATGCAGCCGTGACGACACCCATCGTCACGGCTGCATGACTTCGAAGTATCCGCATCTGACGTAAAGCTTGTAGGGCCAGCGCGGCCCGACGCCAATCAACGGCCGTAGCGCCGGCACCGGAATGACAACCTCGTCGAACGCCCCTGCCATCAGGTGATTCACAGGATCGTTGCACAGCGTGACCTTCCCGCTCATGGCACTGATGGTCAGGTGCACGTCCTGCCCCGGATAGTTCGGCGGATCGCGAAACGTCAGTTGATAGATCATCATGACGCGCGCATCCGGCGGACTCTCCACCTCGTAAGTCCCGTTGAGCAGACTGGAGCGAAATGTCAGGCGCAGCGCCTCGTCGAAGGCGGCATGAGACGCGACGGGCGAACGGACTTCCCCGCGCACGCTCCACCAGAACGGTGAGCCGTCGATCGCTTCGAGCTTGACGTCGACGGGCAGAAAACGCTTCTTCTCCTCGCCGTCGTAGCACCACGCGCGCATACACCCGTCGTAATGCAACGCCCCGCGTTCCGGTGCGCCCTGCTCATCGATCGTGACGCGTGGATAACGAGTGTCGACGGAAACTGGCGGCACGAGATCACCGCGCGAAAGTAGAACAAACTCTTCCATGCGCTACCTCCCGACTTCTGCTCTACAAACCTGAGTCGTTGCCGCGAGCGCGCTTTCCCGCCTTGCCAATGCTCCCACCACTGCATCGCAACTCGCATAAGGCACGCCGCTTGCTTGTGATTGATCGTGTGCGTGCTATTTGCAGCGGAGTCTAGTCAACCAAATGCATTTGCGCACCTGTCAACCCTGACAGGTGCGCCGTCCCGAATTCTGCGTCCATGATGAAAAGCGCCGCCGATGCGTGTCAGTATCGGGGAATGATTCAGCCGTCCGCGCCCGCCCGGTCTGGCCCGGGATGGTGAATGACGTCGACCGGGCAGCGCTCGTCAGGCAGGCCGTCGCACGATGATCCGGCACACGCGCTTGCCAGAGCTGGCACTTGTGACGTCTTCTTCGTGCAACACGATACCGTCATGCAACGCGGCGCGCACGACGGCTGGCTCGAAGGCGCTGTAGAGACGACCATCTTCGTGCCGATGATCGGCACCCTCGGTCACGCGCCACGACACGTACAGCACGCCGCCCGGGCGCACGAGCGTCCAGAGGCGGTCGGCGGCCTGTGCGACTTCGTCGGCGGGCAGATGCATCAGCACCGTCTCGCACAGCACGTTGTCGAACTGCGCCATCACGGTATCGAGCATCGGCAAGCGGTCGAGGTGAAACGTCACCCACGGGAAGGATTCGCACGCCAGTGCCACCAGTGCGGGCGATGCGTCGTAACCGGTGACGTCGAACCCCTCTTGCGAAAGCCACGCGGCGTCGCGCCCGTTACCGCATCCCACATCGATGGTCCGCCCGCCCGGGACGAAATGCCGCACGAGCAATGCGTACATATCGTCGGGCGGCGGCTGGTTGAGCCACTCCTCACCGTAACGCCGGGCATTGGCCTCATAGGCCGCTTCGGTCTGCAAGTCCGCCATGATGGGAATCTCCGGGAGGGCTCGAAAGCCCTCGAAAGCTTTCGCAAGTCTCCAGCTTAACCAACTATTGCGAAATCTTCTCGAGCGCGATATCCCGGGTGCGCGGCCCCATCAGACCGATGGAGAGCATCACGATCAGCATGGCGCACGAGATGAAGGCGAACACGCCCGTCACGCCGAAATTGCGCAAGACCGATGCAATCAGAAACGCCGTGAAGATGGCCGAGAAGCGGCTCCACGAATAGACGAAGCCCACCGCGCGCGCACGAATGCCCGTGGGGAACAGTTCCGTCTGATAGGCGTGATAGCTGTACGACATGATGTTGTTCGCGAGCGTGAGACCGATGCCCATCGCAATCAACAGGACCGACGAGGTGACTTGCGAGAACACCATCCCGCACACGATGCCGATACCGGCCGTCCACACGATGGCGTGCTTGCGCTCGACCTTGTCGGCCATCCACAGCCCGATCAGCGGCCCGACCGGCGCCGCGAGCGCAATCACGCTCGAATAGGCGAGACTCGTCGTCACCGTGATGCCTTGCTTGATGAGCAGCGTCGGCACCCAGTTGGCGAAGCCGTAAAAGCCCACCGTCTGGAAGATGTTGAAGAGAATCATCATGATCGCGCGCTTGCGATACGGCGGCACCCACATGTCGCGAAACGCGCCCTTCGGTGCGACCGGCTCAGGCACGCCCGGCGGCGGCAGCGGCTTGCCGTATTCGCGCTCGACACGCGCTTCGAGCGCCGAGAGTACGCGCTCGGCTTCGTCGAGACGCCCCTTCTGGGCGAGCCAGCGCGGGCTTTCCGGCAACGCGCGGCGAATCCACCAGACGAACACGGCGCCGTGTGCACCGATGAGCACGACCCAGCGCCAACCTTCCAGACCGAACAACTCACGAGGTACGAGCCAGTACGAGAGCAACGCGACAACCGGCACCGCCGTGAAGCCGACCGCCTGCTCGCACGCGAACGCACGGCCGCGAATCTGCTTCGGGACGAGTTCGGCAATGTACGTGCCGATCGTCACGAGTTCGACACCGATGCCCAGCCCCACGACGAAGCGCCAGAAGTTCACGCCCGTGGCCGTCTCCTGAAACGCCATGATGACGTTGGCGACCGTGTACCAGAGCAGCGAGCCAGTGAACACGGCGCGGCGTCCGAAGCGATCGGCGAGAAAACCGCACGCGATGGTGCCGATGAACAGCCCCGAGAATAGCGCAGCGATGAAACTCGCCACGCCGGTGGTGCCGAACAGGCCCGGCGTCGTGGGCGTCAGAATGCCGCTCTTCACGAGGCCCGGCGCAATGTAGCCGGTATAGAGCAGATCGTAGAGTTCGAAGAAGAAACCGAGACTGAGCAACACCACCAGCTTCCAGACAGTGCGGGTGGGGGGCAATCGGTCGAGTCGGGCGGAAATGTCGCCTGCGGTGAGGCGGGTGGCCGCAGTCGTTGCTTGCGCGGCGTGGGGCATGGAAGGCATCGATACGTCGGGGGATGGCATGAAAATCGTCTCCGGGCCTGTTCGGTCATGGCCGAACTGCTCACTGACCGACGTCTCTCCGGACGTCGGATACACCATGAATCGACAGGCGCGAGGCCGAAATTGTGCCACGAATAGCGCCGCGCCAGTCACCTTTGCCACGTACTACGAAAAATTGCGATGTTCACCAACAACAGCACAGTGCGCCACAACACTCGCGACCGGCAGCACATCCTCACGGATTGCACGGGACCGGCGGCATGCGTCGCGCCTGTCGAAACCCGATGCTGCGCTACGACGCCACCGTCGCCTTCAATTCATCGAAGCTGACGATGCGCCCGGCAAGCGCGCTCGCCGCGACCGTGTAAGGACTCGCGAGCCACACACTGCCCGGGCCCGAGCGTCCGGGGAAATTGCGGTTGATGGCGCTGATCGTGACCTGATCGGCCGACGTCGATTGTCCCGGCCCGCAGTTCGCGCATGCGCCGCATCCCGGCGAGATGAGCGTGACGCCCGCCGCCTCGAACGTCTTCAGATACCCCTGCGCCTCGCAGTAGGCATGCACGTCCATCGTGCCGAATTGCAGGAACAGCGAGCGGCCCTGCGCGACCCGAAGGCCCTTCGCGACGCCCCAGGCGAGCACGTCGTGATAGGCGTCGAAGTCGTCGCGCTTGCCCGCCGTGCAGGAACCGCCGTAGGCAATATCGATGGCCACCGGCGCGTCGAGCTCCGCGAGCGCAACGCCGTTGCCCGGATCGCCGGGACGCGCCAGCATGGGCGTGAGCGACGCAGCGTCGATGCGAATCACGTCGCGATAGCGCGCGCCGGGGTCGCTCGTCATCCACGGTTCCAGCGCGAAATCGATGCCGCGCCGCGCCTTGAGGAACGCCACCGTCTTCTCGTCGGGTTCGACGATGCCGGTGAAGCCGCCCAACTCCGCCACCATATTGGTCAGCGTGGCGCGCTCGTCGACCGACATGGCCCGCACGGCGCTGCCTGCATATTCGAAGACGAGGCCGATGGCGTCGCCGCTGCGAATCGCGTCGAGACGTAGCAGATGCAGCACGACGTCCTTGGCGGTGACGCCCGGCGCGAGCCGCCCGTCGATCTCGATGCGCAGCGTCTGCGGCACCTTGCAGCGCACGTAGCCCGTCACCCAACTGTTCGCGATGTCCGTGGCGCCCGCGCCGAACGCGAGGCAGCCCAGCGCGCCCGCATGCGGCGTGTGCGAATCGGTGCCGATCACGATCTGCCCGGGTAACGCATAGCGCTCGGCCATCAGTGCGTGGCAGATGCCGTCGGCACCGGCCGCGTCCGGCTCACCGTCCTGCGCCAGTTGCCCATGCGCCAGCACGGGATAGCGCGCGACGAATTCGCGATGGCCGCTCGTCAGATTGGCCACGCCCGGCAACAAGCCTTGCGAGACGTGCGGAAAGCTCTGCGCCGCGAGCACCAGATGGTCCTGAAACGCGATGATGCGGGCGGGGTCATGCAGCGCCGCCGGCTCGCCGAACGCGCGATGCATCAGATGGGCGCACATCCCGGTGAAGTAATCGTGCGAGAAGCGCCAGTCGACACGCAGGAATACACCGTCGCCATGCGCTGTGCCCGGCGTGGCCGGATGCAGACGCCGCGCCATGATCTTCTCGACGAGCGTACGGGGCGTGGCATCGGCTGGCTCGACAGGGGCCAACGGTGCAGGCCACTCGGCGAACTTGCTGTAGGCGAGCAGACCACCGCTGCGGATGATTTGCTGCGTGAGGGCGTCGCGCCCCTTGAGGAATTCGGTGATCGGAATGGACTCGCCGGCAAGAATACGGTCGAGAACGCCGAAGTCGGTCGTCGTCAGAATGCCGATGTTGTCGCAGTTCTGCTGATAGATGCGCTCGAAGCTCTCGGCGACGATCAGCCGGATGCCCGCCGACAACTCCGCGAGCGGGCTCGATTCACGCGACGATCCCTTGCCGTATCGCTTGCCCGCTACGGTGACCTGAAAGCCACCGCGACGCACATCGTGCTCGCCGATGGGCATCTCGTTTCCCGCTTTGAAACCAACGTAGGGGTAGCGGCCAAGTCGCTCGTCATACGTGAGCATGACGGTCACCGGCGTGATTTCATCCGTCGAAACGTTGTCGCGCAGCGCACCGGCTTGCGCGCGCGCGATGGACTCGCCCGACAACTGACGGCGCACGATGGCCGGGTCGTCGGACAGAAACAGCACGCGGCCGTCGAAACGAATGGTGTCTTCCATGCGGCATTACCTCCGGAAGACAGCATAGCGGCCGCGTCATCGCCCTGCCGTGCCGTCTCGGCAAGCCGGGCGTGATCGATTGCGAAGGGCGGACGTGAAGGCATGTGCGCGAGGCACGCGCTCAGGACGTTGCCGTGCGCCGCCCGCGCGCGGGGACGGCTCAGCCGTCGGCCGGACGAGGCGAGGCAGGCACGCGGGGATGGCTCAGCCGTCGGCCGGACGAGGCGAGGCAGGCGCGCGGGGAGCGTCGGGCGCGCCGTGTGCCTGACCTTGCTGTCCCTGCTGTCCTTGTTGTCCCTGGGCGAGGAAATTCACGACCGCAGACGCCGTCGCACTCAGTTGCTCGCGCGAAGGGAAGACGAGCCACAGTTGCCGGTGCGCCCACTCGTCGGTGAGCGGACGCACGACGATATCGAGCTTGCCGACATACAACTGCCCGACCTGCTCGGGCGCGATGGCGATGCCCAGCCCGGCATGGGCCATGCGGCACAGGGCGTCGAGACTGGACACGCGAATCTTGATGCGCAACTGTTCTCCCGCTGCGCTCGCCTGCTGCCGCAACATCTGCGTAAGCGCACTATTGCCCTGAAGGCCCACCAGCGTCTCCCCGACACAGGCCGAGAACGGAATCTCGCCGGTGCGCGCGGCCAGCGGATGCCCTGCGGGCAGAATCACCGCAAGCCGGTCACGACGGTACGGCACCATCGTAAAGGCTTCGATCCCTTCGACGGTGTTGCAGATGCCCACATCCACAGCCCGCTCGGCCACGCGCTGGAGCACTTCGTTGCTGTGCTGCTCGTCGAGTTCGACATCCACGGCCGAGAACACCCGCCCGAAGGCGGCCAGATCCTCCGGCAGGAACTGCACGATGGCCGACAGGTTCGCCGCAATCCGCACGCTGCCACGGGCACCCTCGTGGAATTGGGACAACTCGGCGCCCAGCGATTCGATCGTGCCTAAAATAAGTTCGGCATAGCGGCGCACCGTCTCGCCGACCGGCGTGACGGTAATGCCGCGCTGATGACGCTGGATGAGCGGGAGTCCGACGATGGCTTCGATGTCGGCAATGCGACGGCTGATGGCCGACGGCGCGATGAATTCGCGCTCGGCGGCGCGCGCCATGCTCCGCTCCTGGCAGACAGCCACGAAAAGACGCAAAGAAGTGAGGTCAAGCTTGCGGAGAAGGTTTTCCATACCCGTACGGCAATACACCGGAAATGCCGGAAACGCCCGGCTGGCGCGGCCCCGCGAGGGGCACGTCTTTTGCTGGACAAACAACGAATCGACGCCTATTATACGCATCGCGTACACAGACCTGCCGACCCGACCATGAGTGCACAGCAGACTTTCCTGCGCGACGCGATGCGTCGCCTGAACATGACCCGCGACACCTTCGCCGAGCGCATCGGCGTTCGCCGGCGCGCCCTCGACACCTGGCTGCTGCCGGAAGATTCGAGCGAATATCGCACGATGCCGAGCATCGTGGAGAAATTCGTCGGCGAAATCCTCGGTCGCGAAGCGCCGTCCGCAGAATCTACGCAAAGCGCACACAAGCCGTTGCGCGAACGCATGGGCCTCGACGGCAAGCCGCACCTGATCTCCGTCGACCAATTCTCGCGTGACTCGCTCGAAGAATTGTTCCACGTCGCCGACATCATGCAACCGATCGCGCGCCGTCAGAAGATTTCCCGCGTGCTCGAAGGCGCCGTGCTCGGCAATCTGTTCTTCGAAGCCAGCACCCGCACCCGCGTGAGCTTCGGCTCCGCCTTCTGCCGCCTCGGCGGCTCGGTGTGCGACACGACCGGCTTCACGTTCTCGTCGATGGCCAAGGGCGAATCGATCTACGACACGAGCCGCGTGATGAGCGGCTATGTCGACGCGCTCGTCGTGCGCCACCCGGAAAAGGGGTCGGTCGCCGAATTCGCTCGCGCCACGAACATCCCCGTCATCAACGGCGGCGACGGCCCGGGCGAACACCCGAGCCAGGCCATTCTCGATCTGTACACGATCGGCCGCGAGTTCTCGCGTCTGGGCAAGCTGGTCGACGGTGCACATGTGGCGATGGTCGGCGACCTGCGCTACGGCCGCACGGTGCACTCGCTGATCAAGCTGCTCGCGCTGTATCGCGGCCTGAAGTTCACGCTGATCTCGCCGCCGTCGCTGGAAATGCCGACGTACATTCTCGATCAGATTTCGCAGAACGGCCACGTGATCGTGCAGAGCAATTCGCTCGCCGATCTGGCCGGCACCGACGTGGTCTACGCGACGCGCATCCAGAAAGAGCGCTTCGCCGACGAAGCGATCGAGGGCTACACGCCGGACTTCCAGATCAACGAAGCGCTGATCAACCAGTACTGCGACAGCCGCACCATCATCATGCACCCGCTGCCGCGCGACAGCCGTCCGGGTGCGAACGATCTGTCGACCGATCTGAATCACGATCCGCGCCTGGCGATCTTCCGTCAGACGGACAACGGCATTCCGGTGCGTATGGCGATCTTCGCGATCCTGCTCGGCGTGGACAAGCAAGTCCAGCACAGCATGCGTGACGCCGCATGGCGCTCGCCGTCGCACATCGGTCCGGACGACGCGCTGTTCGACGGACTCGACTGATCGTCCCGCGCGGCTACGGTCTCGGATATTTCCGAGATACGCACCGCGCCCGTCCGATACTGCACTGCCCCCAAGGATTTTTCGCGGGGGCAGTGTCGCTTTACGAGTAAAATTGCGTCCATCTCGAATCGGTACGCTTTTCCGGAGGCCCACATGCGGCGCAAGACCCTTACCCAATATCTCATCGAACAGCAGCGGGAATACAACAACATTCCCGCCGAATTGCGTCTGCTGATCGAAGTCGTCGCACGCGCGTGCAAGTCCATCAGCCACGCTGTGTCCAAGGGCGCGCTCGGCGGCGTGCTGGGCAGCGCCGGCAGCGAAAACGTGCAGGGCGAAGTGCAGAAGAAGCTCGACGTGATCTCGAACGAGATCATGCTCGAAGCGAACGAATGGGGCGGCCATCTGGCGGCCATGGCATCGGAAGAGATGGAAGATGTCTTCCACATTCCGAACCGCTACCCGCAGGGCGAATACCTGCTGATGTTCGATCCGCTCGATGGCTCATCGAACATCGACGTGAACGTGTCGATCGGCACGATCTTCTCGGTGCTGCGTTGCCCGGACGGCGTGACGGATCCGACCGAAAAGGACTTCCTGCAACCGGGTACGCAACAGGTCGCGGCCGGTTATGCGGTGTACGGTCCGCAAACGGTGCTCGTGCTCACGACGGGACATGGCGTGAACTGCTTCACGCTGGACCGCGAAATGGGATCGTGGGTGCTCACGCAGGAAGGCATGCGCATTCCGGAAGACACCAAGGAATTCGCGATCAACATGTCGAACGAGCGCCACTGGTATCCGCCGGTGCAGCGTTACATCGGCGAGCTGCTGCAAGGCAAGGAAGGCGTGCGCGGCAAGGACTTCAACATGCGCTGGATTGCGTCGATGGTGGCAGACGTGCATCGCATTCTGACGCGCGGCGGCGTGTTCATGTACCCGGCAGACAAGCGCGATCCGGACAAGCCGGGCAAGCTGCGCATCATGTACGAAGCCAACCCGATGAGCTTCCTCGTGGAGCAGGCCGGCGGCGCCGCCACGAACGGCACGCAGCGCATTCTGGACATCCAGCCGCAGAAGTTGCATGAGCGCGTGGCGGTGTTCCTCGGCTCGAAGAACGAAGTCGAACGCGTGACCGGCTATCACCTCGAAGCCGGCGCGAAGTAAGTCGGGAAGGTCGTCGTCGTAGCATCGCTTTCAGGGCGAAAAATTCGTGCGACGACGAAAGCGCAGGATCTCTGGAATTTCAATGATTTACGCGTGATGCACGCAAGCATCACAAAAAATCTTGAAAAAAGGTAGTGACAAATCCGGAAAACCTGCTAATATCTCACTTCTTCGCAGCGCCGGAGTAGCTCAGTCGGTAGAGCAGCTCATTCGTAATGAGAAGGTCGGGGGTTCGATTCCTCTCTCCGGCACCAGCGACTCGTCAGAGTCCCTGGTGATGCAAGCAAGACGAAGTCCTAAGCAGTCAGCAAAAAAGCCGCCCGAATCTGTCGTGCGGCTTTTTTGTTTTTGTCGTCCGGGAATTCGGTTCCGGGAAGAGGTATCGCATTCTCGCCCGTGCTGCCGGGTCGGCTTGCCTCCCCTTCTCCTGGAATGGGAGCGATGCCCGCTTCGGTGCATCACTCGCCTGAAACTATCCTATCCCCTTGCCCGGTCTCGCCTGATCCTTCGTCACCGCTTGCCGTCGTTCGCGTCATTCGCGTCGTCGCCGATGGCGTTATCGTTCGCGCCGTCCTCGTCCTCCGCGGGCTGCGCCATCCACGCGTGGTACCCCGCAGCGCCCATCTTGCGCATCAGCGCTTCATTGCGTTCGTAGATCGTCTCGGCTTCGGGGAAAGCCTCCACAGCGCGGTCGAGACTCGCCTCACGCAGCAGATGCAGGATCGGATACGGGGAGCGGTTCGTGAAGTTCTCGACGTCGTCCGGCGCCGTGCCTTCGAACTGATAGTCCGGATGGAAGCTCGCAATCTGGAGTTCGCCTTCGAGATGCAACTGCTTGAGCAGGCGTTCGGCGAAAAACAGCGCGTCGTTGTACTCATGAAAGTCGAGCAAGGCGTCAGGCAGAATCAGCAGCGTTGTGTCGACGACCAGCGGATCGGCCTGCGACAGCCACTGCAACTCGCTCTCCAGATCGAGTAGCGCCCCCTCCATGTCCCGCGCAGCACTCACCACGTAACGAATCTGATCCTTGACGTGTACCGCCTTCGCAAACGGACAAAGGTTCAGTCCGATCACGGCGCGCGTGAGCCAGTGGCGCGTCGCGGCGATCACGGCCTCGTTGTCCTGCGTCTGCATCGATGCCGTTGACGATTCGGTCACGGGCGCAGCGGGGGAATGGGTTTTCTCCGGCATACCAAAAACATAGCGATGATTCATGAATATCGCATTGTAGTTCGCGGATCGCTGCCGATGGCAGGTCCGTGCTCGATAGCTTCAGGGGGTGAATGCCAAAACGCGGCGTTGGCGAATGCGCAACCATTCGGCCTTTCCAACGCAACGCGCCACCTGGCGCCTAACCATCATGCCCGGATCCCCGCCCATCACCACCTGCGCCCACAGCACCAGCGAAGGGTCAGCCGCGTCGACCCAGATGGCCGACAGCGCACATCTGACCGCCATGCCTTTAAGTGAATTGCTCGACGTCCAACGCACGCCGTTCTACCGCCCGCAGGACATGTGGAACACGCTTGTCAACGCGCAAACCTGTGCAGGCCGGGAATTGCGAGACGCCTGCGATCGGGCGTCGCGCAACGGCCCATTGTTTCTCGAGATGGTGACGTTGCTGACCATGCCGGAGAGCGATCGCACACTGGATCGACTGTCCGACGCGGGCATCTTTCTCGCCCCCGATCCCGCCAGAAGCTTGCGCCCCGACCACACAGCGCTATTACGGAGCAACGAAGGCCTCGGACTCTGGCTGCGCTACGCCGCCACGCCCACCGGCTATCTGAATGTCTTCGACGGCGCCGACATCTTCGGCACAGCCTGCGCTAACGACCACACGCGCATCGACAAGATTCTTCGGGTTCTGGTGGCAAGTGCACGCGATCGCACCGACGCCGCCCCGTCCATCATGGCGGAAACCGCCCCGCTCAACCCGCTCGTCCATCTATGCAGCCAGGTCGCGCCACACTGGCTCGCTCGCCTGCTCGACATCGGAGCCAATGCCAATCAACGTAACCAGCGCGGCATGCCACTGACTGTCGCAGCCATGCGCGCCGAAGCACTGCGTCTGCATAACGGAGGGCAGGACATCATGCACGCCCATGCGTCGCTGCACGCGCTGGCCAACCTGCTCAAACGGCATGGCGGCGATCTGATGGCGCCGAATCGGCGTGGCGTGCCCGCCGTCGCACTACTCACGTTCCATGGGCTATGCGGTGCCGCCGAAGCACTGCTCGCGTCAGGCGCCGATCCGAACGCAGCCGATGCCCACGGCAATACGCTGATGCACCACCTCACCCATGCGGCGCGTCTGCAAGATGACCCCACGCACAGCGACAACGCCAGGCTTGCGCATTACATGCTGATCGTCGCATCGCGGTACGGCGGCGACCTCACCCGTGTGAACGGCAATGGACATACGGCGCGGGAATGGTTGCCGGCGTCGCTACCGCTTGATGCGCGCGTCGACGATGCGTTTCTCGGCACCGTGCGTGCAACGGCCTTCCGGCGAATCAAGGCGCTCTGCTGAGTCTGCGCGCCTGTCGCAGCGCGCCAGACGCCACGCCACGATGGCCACCACGTCGCTGGGCCGCTGCGCACCGTCATGCTCATGACGGACATGCCCCCTCGCGGCGGCGCGCTCACCGCCCGCCGCACACCTCAAGCCTCAAGCACCTTTTTCCCGGCGACTACCGCCCGCGCCTTCATGCCTTCCATGCCCCTGACCGTGTTAACACCATTGGCTCCTGCCCCGCTCCCAGCCCCGACGCCTGCGTCAGGCTTCGCCCCGCCCATCGCGCCGTGCGCCACGGGGCTGCGCGTCGAGGCGTCCCTCACGCAGATCCGCCTATCCGACATCGCGCTCGACGACCTTCTCGCCGCGCATCGGGACGGGCGCTGCTCATCGCAAACCACCTGGGACACGCTGATGAGTCTCGCAACCGTCGCAGGCCGTGAGCTACGTGACAGCTGTCTAATCGCCAATCCGGCGGATGCCGCGGGCCTGGCCTTTTCAATGGCATCGCTGTTCAGCACGCCCGAGCGGCGTCGTACGCTCTCCGATCTGGACAATGCCGGCATCTTCATCGACCGCTCCCGATACGCGCGACTCGCCCCCGAAGACGCCACGCTACTGATGTGCGATGAGGGACTCCAGCTCTGGTTGCGATATGCCGCATCCCCATCCGCGTACCCGACCCTCTTCGTCGATGCGATCATGAACGGCAGCTTTGCCCCGGAACCACCGCCAGCCATCGCCCGGGCCTTGCGCGTACTGATCGCCTGCGGACGGGACACCACCAACGACGTGCCCAGCTCCGAGATGCCCGGCGACGTTCAGTTACCGCTCTCGCACCTGTGCGGCCACGTCGCCTGGCAATGGTTGCCATCGTTGCTGAAGTTCGGCGCGAACCCCAATCAGGTGACGGCAAGCGGCGTGCCGCTCATCGCATCGGCCATGGCGGCGCAGGCCGACCGCCTTCACGCGCAGGGGCACGATTTGCTCGTTGCCCATGAATCGCTTTACCGCCTTGGCAAGACACTCCATGCCCTCGGCGCCAGCCTCACCGCGCCGTCCCACAGCGGCTCGCCGCCGATCATGCTGCTCGCGCTCAATGGTTACTGTGCTGCCGCCGAGGTCCTGCTCGGACTGGGCGCGACATGCAACACCGCTACGGCCAACCGGGGCGGAAACACGCTGATGCATCAGCTTGCTTCGGCCACACAGCACACGGGCTATTCATTCACGGCCTTCTTCCTCTTCATTCTCGCCCTGCGTTACGGCGGCGATCCCGACCTGCCCAATGATTCGGGCATCAAGGCCATCTCACTGCTTCCGGACAGCCTCTCGCAATACGTTCGACTAAGCCAGAAGATGAACCTCCAGGCACGCGAGAGGGCCTTGCACGTCATCGCCAATCCGAGACCGAAGTCGGCCGAGGAAATGAACGGAACGTTGCCCACCGTCAGCGCTGCACTCATGGCCGAAGCCAAGCGGCTCTGCGATGCCGGGCAAGATCCGCTACTGCCGCATGCTTCGCTGCTTTTGCTGGCCGCAACACTCAAGCAACAAGGCGTCGATATCGCCCAGTCGCATCAGGACGGCTCCCCGCCCATCCTGTGGCTTGCATTGCGCGGGTACTGCGGTGCGGCCGAAGTGTTGCTCGCGCTGACGCCGGACTGCAACGCGCCCCAGTTCGAAGGCAATACGCTGATGCACTTCCTGGCCGTCGCCACACGTCATCCGGGCGACGCCATCTACGCGGATTACATGCTCAATACGGCACTGCGCTATGGCGGCGATCCGACCGTCTGTAACAACGCGGGGCATTCGGCGATCACCTCGCTGACGTCCGAACGTACCCGCTTCCTGCGCGCCGGGCTGTCTTTCGTCGCACAAACGCGCAAACGCTCCGCACAGACGGTCGAGAACCGTCGCAATCCGCTTCTGCGCGCAACGCTGCTCGCCAGCCGCGCAGGCCGCGCCAGCCATCAAGACCGACAGGACCGGCAAGACCGGCAGACGCCCGCGACCTCACTGACCGCCACGAACCCCTTGCGACATTCCGCCGCAGACCTATAACATGCATTTTATTTACATCTTATAATCACTCCGCCGGCCCCCTGAATGTTGTTGTCGTGATTTGAGCCTTGGGGGACCGGCGACCGAATGCCGCGCCGTGAATCTCTCGTAACGAGATGCCACGGGGCTCGAGAAACACCCACAAGTACGACCAAAAAGATGCATTTTGTTTGCATCTTATAAATTCAGGAGTCTTGCCATGCTTTCCGCCGCTTCCCGCCCGTACATCGACGCCAGCGTTCCGGTCCTGCGCGAACACGGTCTCGCGATCACGCGTCACTTCTACGCGAGCATGTTCGAGGCGCATCCCGAGCTGCGCAATCTGTTCAACATGGGCAATCAGGCGAGCGGCGCACAACAGCAATCGCTTGCCTCGGCCGTGTTCGCGTACGCCGCGAACATCGACAACGCCGCGGCCCTCACACCGGTGCTCGAACGCATCGTCCACAAGCACGTGTCGGTTGGCATCACGCCCGCGCACTACCCGATCGTCGGACGTCATCTGCTCGGCGCCATCAAGGATGTGCTGGGTGATGCCGCCACGCCCGAGCTGATCGCCGCCTGGGACGAAGCTTACTGGTTGCTGGCTGGCGAGTTGATCGCGGCGGAAGCGCGTCTGTCCGAGAAATCCCGCGCGCCGTTAGGCACGCTGCGCGAGCTGATCGTGACCGACGTTGACCGCGAAACCGAACATGTCGTGTCGTACTACCTGCGCACGCCCGAGGGTGGCTCGCCGGGCGAGTTCGTGCCGGGTCAGTATGTGAGTGTCTGTGTCACACTGCCGGACGGTCTGCAACAGCGCCGCCAGTACAGCCTCTCCGACGCCCCCGAAGCCCCGCACTGGCGCATCACCGTCAAGCGCGAAGACGCGGGCGATGCGAAGCCCGCTGGTCAGGTATCGAACTGGTTGCATGCCAACGTGAAGGCAGGCGACCGTCTGCGGGTCAGCCCCGCATATGGCGAGTTCACGCTGCCGCTGCACGACACACGCCCGCTCGTCCTGCTCAGCGCGGGCGTGGGGATCACACCGATGGTGTCGATGGTGGCCGCCTTGGCAGCCCAAGGGTCGCGTCGCGAAATTCTGTTCGCACACGCAGGCCGCAACGGCTCGCACGTCGCCCTGCGCCGGCAACTGGCGTTCGCAAAGACGCAGTTGCCGCATCTGCGCGTGGCAACGTTCTTCGAAACGCCGCTGCCGACCGAGCGTGAGGGCGTGGATTACACGTTTGCCGGACGCATGGACCTCTCGCGTCTCACCCTGCCCGCCGATGCCGACTACCTGATGTGCGGCCCGTCGCCGTTCATGCAAACGCAATGGCGCGCGCTGCGCGACGCGGGCGTACCCGCCGAGCGCATGCATCGCGAAGTCTTCGGCCCGGACGCACTGGATCACCTGCTGTAATCTCGCCGGTCCTGGTAAACGCACAAGGCCCCCGAGTCACCCTCGGGGGCCTTGTGCTGTCTGCGCGTTCCGTATGGCTGATGCAACCGTCAGCGCCACGAACAGGATTCGCCGATCAGTCGATCAGCGCACCGGTAGCGTCGTAGAACGGATGCGAGCCGCCCGCATCGTCGACAAACGCCAGATGGGAGACGAGACCCGTCTGCGGCGTGAACCGATGCAACTGGAACGCGGGAGGATCGAGCACCCAGGCGGACGGCCCGCCCTCACGCAGATCGAGGGCGACCTGATGCGCAGGCGACGGACACACGCTCGCCACGGTGCCCGCGAAGCGCGTGTGAATCGGACGATGCACGTGACCGCAGATCACCCGCTCCACGTTGTCGAAACGCTTCACGATGGCGGCCAGCTTGACGGCCGCCGCCGGATCGAGCGCCTGAATGTCCATATGCTCGATGCCGCACGCAAACGGCGGATGGTGCATCGCAATCACCGTCGGCGTTCCGGTATCGCTGGCCAGCGTCGCTTCGAGCCAGTCGAGACGCTCGTCGCACAACTTGCCGCCGCCATTGGGCGGATCCTGCGTATCGAGCGCGACGAGTCGCATCGGCCCGAACATCGCCGTGTACTGAACGAAGTTGCCCGGCTTGCCGAGGTACGTATGCTCCGGGAACACCTCTCGCAAGGCGTCGCGTCCGTCGTGATTGCCGATGACGAGGTAGTACGGGATTTGCAGCGGCGTGAGCAGACGTCGCAGGTGCTCGTACTCCTCGCGCGCGCCGAAATCGACGAGATCGCCCGTGAGCACCACGAAGTCGGGACGCGGTTCCAGCGTATTGAGACGCGCCACGCAGCGTTCGAGATAGGCGGCGGTATCGACACGACGATAGGCCAGCTTGCCGGGGCGTTTGATGTGAAGGTCGCTGATTTGCGCGAACAGCATGAGCGAATTATCCGTGAAGCGAAAAGACATGGGCGGCGGGCAGCGACAGGCCCACCTTGTCGCCGACGCGGCACTCGCGGCGGCTGGAAACTTCGACCAGCACCGCGCCGGCGGCAGACACGCCGCTGAGCGTCAGGCGCGTGCGGTCACCAAGGAACTGCACTTCCTCGATCTGGCCCGTGAGCGCGGCGTCGCCCGCAGGCACCACGATCGCGTCTTCCGGACGGAAGTACAGCTCTTCGACGTCGGCGCGCACATTCGGGCACGCCAGGTGACCGCCTTCCAGATGGAAGTGACCGTCGCGCCACACACCGGCCAGCCGATTGAGCGTGCCGACGAAGTTCGCTACGTGACGCGACGCCGGTTGATAGTAGATGTCGCGCGGCGCGCCGATCTGTTCGATACGGCCGGCGCTCATCACCACGATGCGGTCGCCCAGTGCCATCGCTTCGTCCTGATCGTGCGTGACGTACACCGTCGTCACGCCGAGTCCCCGCAGCAGGCGGTCCATATCGGCGCGCACGGTCTCGCGCAACTTGGCGTCCAGCGCCGTGAGCGGTTCGTCGAGCAGCAGCACACGCGGCTCCGGCGCGAGCGCGCGGGCCAGCGCCACACGCTGCTTCTGACCGCCGGAGAGTTGTGCGATGGCGCGGTCTGCGTACGGCGTGAGGTGCACCAGATCGAGCAACTCGTCCACACGCTTGTCGATCTGCGCCGAGGGCAGGCCGCGCAACTTGAGGCCGTACGCGACGTTGCCGCGCACGGTGAAGTTCGGAAACAGGGCGTAGTTCTGGAAGACCATGCCGACACGACGCTTTTCGATCGGCAGACGCGTGACGTCTTCGTCGCCGAAGCGAACGCGACCGCCGGCGTCCGGGCGCTCAAGGCCCGCGATCATGCGCAGCGTCGTGGTCTTGCCGCAACCCGACGGGCCGAGCAGCACCAGCGTCTCGCCCGCGCCGATCGTCAGATCGAGCGGTTGCAGAACGGTGTTGCCGTGAAACGTCTTGGCACAGCGTTCGAGGTGAATGGGGATGGAAGTCAGTTTCATCGTCAAATCCTTGGCATTCGGTGTGCGCGCGGCGCAATCGCTAAATCAGCGGCACTCAGCGGCTCTCAGGTGCGCCCGCGCGCGTTGCGAACTTTCGCGCGTTGCGCCGTCATCTGCATGACGATGAGCAACGGCACGATCAATACGAAGAACACCGCCGTGTAGGCACTGCCGATCTCCAGACGCAGCGACGCGTAAGCGTCGGCCAGCCCAACCGGCAGCGTCTTGGTGTCGGGCGTGTGCAACATCCACGTGAGGTTGAATTCGCCGAGCGAGAGCGTCACGACGATGAGCGCAGCGGCCACGATCTCGCTTCGGATGTTGGGCAGCACCACGGTCATGAAGCGTCGCAGGAAGCTCGCACCGAGACTCGCGGCGCCCTCCTCCATCAGCTTGATGCGCGAGTCGGCGCAGGCAGCCGCCACGGCGCGCACCATGAACGGCAGCGTGAAGATCACGTGGCCGACGATGATGAACGCCAGGCTTTCGCGAAAGCCGCGCATGCCGCCATACACGCTGATCAGCGCCAGCGCACTCGCCAGCCCCGGCAGCGCGATGGGCAGCGTGAGCAGTTCTTCGATCCAGCGCGCGAAACGGCTCTGCCAGCGGGCGAGCACGTAACCGGCGGGTACACCAAGCAATGCGACGAGCACCAGCGTGGCGGCGCCGACGTAGAGCGAATTCAGAATCGCGTCGTGATAGTCCTGCCAGACCTGAATCACCCACTTGAACGTGAGGCCGGCGGACGGACCACGGAAATAGTTCACCGACAGGCCGGCGAGAATCGACATCCCGACCGGAATCAGCAGGAACGCGCACATCAGCAGCGTGAGCAGCAGTTGCAGCGTGAAAAGGGTTTTCTTGAGCATGCGGATCAACCTCCGGCGGCGACAGCCTGCCCAGTGAAATTGCGGGCCAGCATCAGCACCGCCCAGGTGACGATGCCGAGAATCACCGAGAGTGCCGCCGCCGTCGCCACATTGGCGTTGAGCGTGAACTCGGTGTAGATGGTCATCGGCAGCACGTCGATGTCGGTAGCCAGCGTGAAGGCCGTGCCGAACGCACCGACCGAGGTCGCGAAACACATCGCGCCCGAGGCGATCAGCGCGGGGGCGAGCGCGGGCAGCGTGACGTCGCGCGCGATGGCAAACGGACCGGCGCCCAGCGAGGCCGCCGCTTCCGTGAGCGAATGATCGAGCGATTCCGCCGCGGCCATCACGGCCAGAATCACACGCGGAATCGAGAAATACAGGTAACCGAGAAACAGCCCGGCGAGCGAGTACGCAAACACGAGCTTGTGACCGACGAGCTTCAACGTCAGGTCACCGATCAGACCCTGGCGTCCCGCGAGCATGATGACCATGAAACCGACCACCACGCCGGGGAACGCCAGCGGCAGGGTAAGCATCGACACGAGTGCCGATTTCCCCGGAAAGTCATGACGGGTGAGGAAGAGGCCCGCCACAAGCGATAGCGCCAGAGTGGCCAGAGTGACGAGTGCTGAGAGCACCACGGTCTGCCAGAGGCTGTCGAGATAACGCGCGTTGGTGAGAATCGCGCGATAAGTCTCGAACGCGTGACCGTCGCCGCTGACCTGCACAAGTGCGGCCATCGGCAACAGCCAGAACGCCAGAAAGACCGCCAGTGCCGGTAGCAGAAGTGCCACGCGCCAGCCGCGCGGCAAAGTCAGGTCACGCATCGCTTGCTTTGCTCCTCTTCCTCGTTGGTCGTTACCGTACGCAGATGTCTTAGCGCACGTTCTTCAGGTACTGCTGACCGAACGCGTCCTGCTGCGCGGCGAGCTTTTGCAGGTCGACGGGCTTCACGCGAGCGTAGTCGGTCGACGGCAGGAACTTGGCAGCCACGTCAGCCGGCATGGTGCTGGCACGCACCGGACGCAGGAACGCTTGCGCCCAGTGCGCCTGCCCCTTGTCGGACAGCGTGTAGTCGATCACCTTCTTGCCGTTGTCGCTATGCGGCGCGTTCTTTACGAGCGCGATCACGTACGGCAGCGACACCGAGCCTTCCATCGGAATCACGAACTGCACGTTGGCGCGGTCCTTGTAGATGGCGCGGTAGGCGTTGAAATCGAAGTCGATCAGGATAGGAATCTCACCCGAGAGCACGCGCGCGTAGGCCGTTTGCTTCGGCACGATCGGGGCGTTGGCCTTGAGCTTCTGGAAGAAGCTGATGGCCGGGCCGAAGTTGTCCATCGAACCGCCGAGCGCCTGGTTGGCGGCAATCGCGGCGGCGTAGCCGGCGAACGCGCTGCTCGGGTCCAGATAACCCACCATGCCCTTGTATTCCGGCTTGAGCAGGTCGGCCCACGAACGCGGCACCGGCTTGCCTTCCAGGGCGTCGCGGTTCACGAAGAAGCCGACCGTGCCCGAGTGGATGGTCGTCCACATGCCGTTCGGATCCTTCAGGTTGGCCGGCACCTGATCCCAGTTAGCCGGCTTGTACGGCGCGAGCAGGCCCTTCTTCGCGGCTTCGATGGCCGAGGTGATGCCCAGATAGACGATGTCGGCGACCGGCGCCTTCTGTTCGGCGATCAATTGTGCAACCGCCTGGCCCGAGTTCTTGTTGTCGAGCGGCACGCGGATACCGGTGTCCTGCGCAATCGACTTGACCTGTCCGGCCCAGTCCGCCCATTCCGGCGGGCAGTTGTAGCAGATCGCGGTCTGCTGGGCATGCGCGGCGCCAGCGCCGAGCAAGGTGAACAACGCCAGCGTGCGAGCGGCGCGGGTGATCCAAAGCTTCATTTCTGGGCTCCTGAAAGTCTGAGCGTGGGCAGCACATGGCTGCCTCAGGTTGCGTTCTCTACAGTCCGGGATTGTCCGACTGTCTGATACGGGCCTTGCGGCCGGATGCCTGATTGCCTTGGCCGTCGCTGCGCTCTCTTGACGGAGTCAGTCGTCGGCCGCTTCCTTGCTTTCTTGCTGCTTTCTTGCTGCTATTTCTTGCTGCTTTCTTGCTGCTTTCTTGCTGCTTTCTTGCTGCTTTCTTGCTGCTTTCTTGCTGCTTTCTTGCTATTCACTTCGATGCTTCAAAATCGTTGCGGCGCTTCTCTGCCGCCTGCGCCCTGCGACGGCGTCACTCGCGCTTGCCCGGCGGCGACGCCACCGTGCCGCCCCGGCGCACTTCGTGCGGCAGGATCAGCGCGTGGCTGAGCGCCGCATCATGCGGGGCGCTCACGCCAGCGGCGCCCACCCGTCCGTCGATCTGCGCGAGCAGACGTTGCGCGGCGTGACGTCCGATGTCCACGCTCGGTTGCACGACCGTGGCGAGCGTGGGTGAAAGCAGTTCGCCCACGGCGAGGCCGTCGAAGCCGAGCACAGAGATATCGTCCGGTACGCGCAGGCCGGCTTCGCGCAGCGCACGCATCACGCCGAGGGCGAGCAGATCGTTGGAGCAGAACAGGGCCGTGGGACGCGCGCCGTCGCGCTCGCGCTGCGCCAGCCACTCGCGAACCCGCTCACCGCGTGCCCCGCTGTTGAAATCGATTTCGAAGGCCGGCAGCGGCGTGAGGCCGGCGGCTTGCATGGCGTCCCCATAGCCGAGATAGCGACGCTTGGCACGGTCCGAAGCGTGCAGCGCCCCCGTCACCATGACGATGTCGCGATGCCCTGCCTCGATCAGCATGGCAACACCCTGCGCTGCCGCAGCACGGTTATCGACGGAGACACATGGACGGTCCGGCGCGTCGTTGTAGACGAGTTGGCAGGCCACCCCTTCGGCGGCGAGATCGTCGATGAGCGCGCTGTGTTCGGCATCGGCGAGGGTGAGCAGCAGACCGTCCACCCGCTGTTGCAGCAGGGTTTCGATGGCATTGCGCTCGCGCTCGGGATCGTATTGGGTGGTGACGAGCAGCAGGCGGTGCCCGGTCCCGTCGATGGCCGCCTCAATGCCTTCGAGGCAGTCGGCAAACACCGGGTTGCCGAGCGTGGGCAGCATGACGCCGATCAGGCCGGTGCGTTCGCCGCGCAGTTGACGGCCGAGGGCGTTGGGACGGAATTTCAGCTCGGCGGCCGCCGCATGCACCTTGGCAAGCGTCTCGGGACGCACGAGATGCGGCGAATTGAGCGCGCGCGACACGGTCGCGATCGAACATCCTGCACGCTGTGCCACATCCCGAATATCAGCCACACCCCGCTCCTCTTGTCTGGACCGTCATTTTTGACGTTGACGGATTTTACGCAAATGTAAACGTTTACGAAAACGTTTTCATTTAGGGATTGTATGGAGGCTTTGTGATGAATTCGTGACAGGAAACTCGTCGATGCGCACGCACAACGGTCGGTGGGATAAGGCGGTACACAGGTGCACCGCCCCCCTCGCAGGTGTGAGGTTCGCTGAATCAGCCGATATCCGGCGATGAATTGGATGGAGGGTACGCGAGATGGCGCCGTCGGGGGGGGGCGCTGGCGATGCGTCGCCCATCCCCCCGACGGATACCCGCGATTACACGGCGGGGGGTTGTTGAGAAGACGCTGCGGTCTTATCCGCCGGCTCGCCGGGCAGGCGTCCGGGCTTCAATGCGGTGACCGTGTTGCCGGCCGGCGTACGGACTCGCCGACGGAGGCTCGCGCCGTACGTAACTCAGAATCGGTGACGTCGTACTCCACTAGCAGCATCATGACTTCACCGAGGCGTTCGCCTGGGACGAATTGATTGATTATCGACGCGTGCTCCTGAACGACAGGGACACCGTGAGGCTTGTCATTCAGGATGCATCGCAACGCCGGCACGACCTCCTCTGACCTGAGACATGACAAGCTCCTGACGAACTGCCCCAGCACCACCAGCTTGACATAGTCCAGATCGCCCACATTGTTGTCTTTTGCGACCTCGGCGACATAGTCGTTGACGAAGGTACGCCATGCGTCGTCGCCCGCGGATACGGCCTGCCTCCATGCACTCGCCATCTCAGGAGCGAGCGGTGCCCGCCGGACCTGACCGGCGGCTGGCGCCTGAAACGCGACGTACTGCGAGCGCGTGTTGCGCAGGGCGCCGCTACCCGCGGTATAGGAATGGCCAACGGGCGCTGCCGCAGCCATTGTCACGGGTTGACCGATGTTGCGATTGTGGAGTCGATGGGGCTGTGGTGCGCCCGAAGTGACTTCCAGACGCAGCGTTGCATTGCCTTGCACTGTGAATACGCCTCGGACCGCCTGATCGCCGCGAATTGCATCAGGTCGCGAGGCATAGGGATAGCCGAGCTTGTCGGGATCGACGTAGTCACCACCGCCTCCGAACCACTCCATGAAATCGTCGAAGTCGTCGTACGGACACATCTTGGGCGGTGCTGAACGTTGCTCGGCGCCGGAAAACGTTTGCGCGAAACCTTCCGGATTCGATGCTTGAGCTTGGGGGGGTGTTTCGACGAGCAGCGGGGGCGTTTGAATCGTGGGGATATCAATCTTCATCATGATGGCTCTCCATCGGGTGGGTGGAGATTCCATCTTGGTCGCGATACGTCACACCACTTTAAGAGACGGCTGCACGGCTTCGGCTTTCGGAACGTGGCCCGGGCAGGTGAAGCGTCATCCCAACGAACGGGCAGGATGCCGCCTATACTGAAATTCCCCCCTCGCAACGGCTCCAACGGGGGGGATATCACGGCAGCCCCTTCCATTCACGACCGGGAAAGGCCATGAACGACTATCACTTCCTCACCTTGTGGCGGCTCACGGCGCCGCTAGACGAAGTCTGGGACACCCTGCGCGATGTCGACCACTGGGCGCGCTGGTGGCCGTGCGTGCGAGACGTCCGTACGCTCGATGCCGGCGACGCCGATGGCGTCGGCGCCGTGCGCCAACTGACGTGGCACGGCGCGCTCCCCTACTCGCTCACCATCGAGACCCGCGTCACGCATATCGATCCGATGCGCGAAGTGCGCACCGTCGCCACCGGCGAAGCCGAAGGCACCGGTGTCTGGCGTTTCGATACGGAAGGCTCGATTACCGTCGTTCGGTATGCGTGGGACGTCCACACCAAGCGGGAATGGATGAACAAGCTCGCGCCGCTCGCCCGCCCGCTGTTCCGCTGGAATCACAACTATGTGATGCGTCGGGGCGGCGAAGGTCTCGCCGCGACGCTCAATGCCCATCTGGTCGAGTGCCTCGACACGGACCTGCCGCCCGCAGCCATCGGCAAGGAACGCGACCCGCGCGAACTGCGGGAAGCCAGGGCCAGGGTCAGTCACGATCCGCGGCACTAATGCGGCACTAATGCGGCACTAATGCGGCACTAATGCGGCACTAATGCGACACTAACGCGGCATTAGCGCTGCACTAACGCGACACTACCGGCCAGCGCATGGACGATGTCAACCGTCACTGCGCTGGCGTTGCCGCATCACGCCACGGCGATCTTGATATCACGCGATGATCTTGTAGTCACGAAGCAGCGACTTCAACGCGTCTCGCTGGTCTTCCGGGAAGAACGATTCGATCTCGTCCGCCCAGCCCTGCACCGCGTCGACACCCTTGCGCGCCGAGTCTTTAAGAATGCACTTGAGCGCAGGCAGTTTGTCGGCGTCGGGCAGTAATCGCAGTTTCCCGACAAATTCCGACATGAGACCGGCGGTGACATAAGGTCGCACCGAGTCGAGGGCCGCCGCGACTTTCTCATTCATGAAGGCATTCCAGGCGGCGTCGCCATTCTGAGCGGTCCTTGACCACTCATCGATCAGGTTGCCGCCTGAGGGCACGGACTCAAGCATGCCCGCCGCCGGGATCGTCGCCTGACGCGCGCCTTGCAGCACGCCGTCCTTCACGATCAGCTTGCCCTTGGTTGCCCCGCCGATGATCTGATTGAGAATGCTGTCGAAAATACTGCGCGTTTGCGGCGGCTGCGACTTCAGGTCGACTTTGGACGAGCACGCTCTGAACGGGTCGCCCCCATCCGCCCTGTCGACCGGCCGTTGCCACGATTGCATCGGCCCCGGTCGAACGCCCGTGCTTGCCGCATAGGAAACGCCTGGAGCCGTCGGCGCGGAGGCCACCCCCGCGCCAGGCACACCATTGAGAGACGATGGATACGCCTCCGAACGTGCCGCGCCAGTCCAGAGCTCAACGGCGAGCCTGGCGTTGCCTTGCAATGAAAACGTCGCGTGCGTGCTGTTCTGCCCTTGCGCACGGCCCAACGGCGCGCTGGCGAGACGATCGTCCCATTTGATGTCATCCGACGGCAACCAGTTTTCGTCGAAATCCTGCCATGCGTTGCGCGTCGACACCTGCGGCGCCTGAAGTCGGGCACCGTCGAAGGTGCTCGCGAAGTGTCCTGGACGATTGTCCTGAGCCTGCGCCGTCGGTAGCGTCGGATCGATCGGTGCGGCGATCATGGGGGCATGCGTTGAACTCTCAATCATGATGGCTCTCCATCGGGTAAGGGAGATTCCATCTTGGTCGCAATGCGGCACATCACTTTAAGAGACGTCAGCCGCCTTTCGGATTTCGAATCACGGTCGATGCAAGTCATGGCGTAGTCCCAGTCATCGGGCGAGATATCCCCCGAAACGCGCACCACCCAACGGTTCGCCTGAGCCTGCGTCGCCGCCCCGCCAACGCTGCTATTCCATTCCGGAATACACGATCCCGCACATTTCATTATTTTTTATATCGACGGATGCCTAGACTTGTGGACATCCGGCGGTCATGCCGTGGCGTTCGCCGCCGCCGACCTATGCCGCCCCACAAGACACTCAGCTCCAGGAGACCTCGTGAGCCTTGCGACTGCGCCGCTGCTGCGGCATTACGTGGATGGCGCCTTCGTCGCCACCGACCGTCAGTTCGATAACCTCAGCCCGGTGGACGGGCGGCTCGTCGCGAAGGTCTGCGAAGCCGACGCCGCCACCGTCGACCGCGCCGTGCGCGCCGCCCGCCGAGCGCTGCACGACGGCCCCTGGGGCAAGACCACGCCCGCCGAGCGCGCCGCGGTGCTGCACCGCATCGCCGACGGCATTCAGGCGCGCTTCGACGACTTCGTCGCCGCTGAAGTCGCCGATACCGGCCGTCCCGTGGAGCAGGCCCGCACGCTGGACATCGCCCGGGGCATCGCCAACTTCCGCATGTTCGCGGACCTGATCAAGACCGCCGGCAGCGAAATGTACGAGATGCGCGCCGCCGACGGCGGCGACGTCATGAACTACGTCACCCGCAAACCGCTCGGCGTGATCGGCATCATCTCGCCGTGGAACCTGCCGCTGCTGCTCTTCACGTGGAAAGTCGCCCCGGCTTTGGCGATGGGGAATTGCGTGGTCGCCAAGCCGTCGGAGGAAACCCCGTCGTCCGCCACGCTGCTCGCCGAAGTCATGGACGCCGCCGGCGTGCCGCCCGGCGTCTTCAACCTCGTGCACGGCTTCGGCCCGGACTCCGCCGGCGAATTCCTGACCCGGCACCCGGACGTGGCCGCCATCACCTTTACCGGGGAATCCCGCACGGGCAGCGCCATCATGAAAGCGGTCGCCGACGGCGTGAAGGAAATCTCGTTCGAACTCGGCGGCAAGAACGCCGCCGTCGTGTTCGCCGACGCCGATTTCGAGAAGGCTGTCGACGGCGTGGTGCGCTCGTCGTTCACCAACGCCGGACAGGTCTGCCTGTGCTCGGAGCGTGTCTATGTCGAACGTCCGATCTTCGACCGGTTCGTCGCCGAGTTGGCCAGGCGAGCCGCCGCCCTGCGTATCGACGCCCCCGACGCCGACGGCGTGCAAATGGGTCCGCTCGTTTCCCGCAAGCATCGCGAGAAGGTGCTCTCTTACTATCGTCTGGCCGACGAAGAAGGGGCGACGGTCGTGACCGGCGGCGGCGTGCCGAGCTTCGGCGATGTCCGCGACGAAGGCGCTTTCGTGCAGCCGACGGTGTGGACCGGCCTGCCGGATACCGCTCGCTGCGTGCGTGAAGAGATCTTCGGCCCGGTGTGCCACGTGGCGCCGTTCGACAGCGAAGACGAAGTGATTCGCCGCGTGAACGATAGCGACTATGGTCTGGCCGGCTGCGTGTGGACGACGAACCTGTCGCGTGCGCATCGGGTGGCGCGTCAGTTCCAGACCGGGCTGGTGTGGGTCAACACGTGGTTCCTGCGCGACCTGCGCACGCCGTTCGGCGGCGTGAAGCTCTCCGGGCTGGGCCGGGAAGGCGGGCGTCACTCGCTCGACTTCTATTCCGAAATCACCAACATCTGCATCAAGCTCTGAACCATGCACACTTCGCAAAACCAGAACACGCAGGCCCGGGTCGTCGAAGGCAAAGCCAAGCCGCGCGGCAAGTTTCCGCACATCAAGCGCGCAGGCGACTTCCTGTTCGTCTCGGGCACCAGCTCGCGCCGCCCCGATAACTCCTACGCCGGCGCACAGGTCGATGCGCTGGGCGTCACGCAACTCGACATCCGCGAGCAGACGCGCGCCGTGATCGAGAACATTCGCGACATTCTCGCGAGCGAAGGCGCTACGCTGGCCGACGTCGTCGAAGTCGGTTCGTTCCTCGTGAACATGAACGACTTCGGCGGCTATAACGAGGTGTACGGCGAGTACTTCGACGAGAATGGCCCCACGCGCACGACGGTCGCCGTGCATCAGTTGCCGCACCCGTTGCTGCTCATCGAAATCAAATGCGTGGCCTACGCGCCGCGCGCACGGTAACGTCACTAGACGCTCGACGCGCCATCGATACCGATAACGATACCGACACCCATACCTCTGAAGCGGCATGACCCGGGAGACAGCATGTTGACGTATGGCAAGCCTTTCAATTTCCAGCGCTGGATCGACGATCACGCGCATCTGCTCAAACCGCCCGTGGGCAATCAGCAGGTCTGGCAGGACAGCGACTTCATCGTGACGGTCGTGGGCGGACCGAACCATCGCACCGATTACCACGACGATCCGCTCGAAGAGTTTTTCTATCAGTTCAAGGGCAACGCCTGGGTCAATCTGTGGATCGACGGGCGGGCCGAACGCGTCGACCTCAAGGAGGGCGACATCTTCCTGCTGCCGCCGCACGTGCGCCACTCGCCGCAGCGGCCGGAGGAAGGCAGCCTGTGTCTCGTGATCGAGCGTCAGCGCCCGGCGGGTCTGCTCGACGGCTTCGAGTGGTACTGCCTGAACTGCGGCACGCAGGTGCATCGCGTGGAAGTTCAGCTCAAGAGCATCGTGACCGATCTGCCGCCGCTGTTCGAAGCGTTCTACGGCGACGAATCGCTGCGCCGATGCCCCGGTTGCGGCGAGATCCACCCGGGCCGCGCGGCACAACCCAGAACCCCGGCGTCGGCATGATCCACGCTGCCCCCCGCCCTTGAACGATAACCACAGCAGCACTCAGCACATCACACGTCACGTCATGAAGAAAATCGACATGCACGCCCACTTCTTCCCGCGCATCACGCAGGAAGAAGCGGCCCGCCTCGACGCCGCCACCGCCCCATGGCTGCGTATCGACGAAGGCGGCGAGACCGGCAACATCATGCTCGACAACCGCGCCTTCCGCCCGGTCTACCGCGCGCTGTGGGATCCCGCGCTGCGCGTCGAAGAACTCGACCGCCATGGCGTAGACCTGCAAGTCGTCTGCGCCACGCCGATCATGTTCGGCTACCGCTACGACGGCCACGCCGTCATGGACTGGGTGCAGCGCATGAACGACCTCGCGCTGGAACATTGCGCCTACGCCCCCGAGCGTCTGAAAGCCATGGCGCAAGTGCCGCTGCAAGACCTCGACCTGGCCTGCGCCGAGGCGTCGCGCGCCAAGGCCACCGGTCATGTGGGCGTGCAGATCGGCAACCATCTGGGCGAAAAAGATCTGGATGACGAACAACTCGTCGCGTTTTTGCGGCACTGCGGCAACGAACATATCCCGGTGCTCGTGCACCCGTGGGACATGATGACCGACGGCCGCATGAAGAAGTGGATGATGCCGTGGCTCGTCGCCATGCCCGCCGAGACGCAGCTCTCCATCCTGTCGCTGATCCTCTCCGGCGCGTTCGAACGGCTGCCCCGCTCGCTCAAGCTGTGCTTCGCCCACGGCGGCGGCGCCTTCCCGTACCTGCTGGGCCGTGCCGAGAACGCCTGGCATTGCCGCGACATCGTGCGCGCCGACAGCCCGCACCCGCCCTCGCACTATCTGGACCGGTTCTACGTCGATAGCGCCGTGTTCGACCCGCGCGCGCTGCGTCTGCTCGTCGACACGATGGGCGTGGAACGCATCATGCTCGGCTCCGACCACCCGTTCCCCCTCGGCGAACAGGACATCGGCCGTCTGGTCGCCGATCAGCCGGGGCTGGACGACGCCGGCCGGCACCGCATTCTCGCTGGGAACGCCATTGAATTCTTCGGCCTGTAACTGGGGCTTTCCCGGAGTGTTTTTAAAAACGCTTGCCTACGCAAAAGGCGTCGTTTAGGCTGGGCGATGAAATACTTGATGCTTAAACAATTCTGTAGGTTTTGACATAGTCTGACGCGCCTGGCCAACGATGACCGACGTGAAGAAGCGGTCAGGTATCCCGGCGCGAGTCCGCAGATAGACGGTGCTTGAATTCATAGTTTGGAGACCATGATGACGGGAACGAAGACCACGCAACGCAAAGCCATCGCTGTTCTGGGCGCCATCGCTGCCGCAGCGGCGATGTTCGCATCGGGCGGTGCGCAGGCCCAGGTGAAGATCGGCTTCATCGGCACGCTGTCCGGCCCGGGCGGCGCGCTCGGCCAGGATCAGTACGACGCCTTCATGCTCGCCATCGAGCAAAAGGGCGGCAAGCTCGGTGGCGTGCCGGTGCAGGTGATCAAGGAAGACGACCAGCTCAAGCCGGACGTCGGCGTGCAGGCGGCGCAAAAACTGGTGGAGCGCGACAAGGTCCAGCTCATCACCGGCGTGACGTTCTCGAACGTCATGATGGCGATCCACAAGAACGTGACGAACGCGGGCGTGGTGATGGTCGGCTCGAACGCCGGCCCGGCGCCGATCGCGGGTGAGCAGTGCTCGCCGAACTTCTTCTCGACGTCGTGGGACAACGACGAACTGCACGAAGCCGGCGGTCAGCTCTCGACCGATCTGGGCTACAAGAAGATGTACGTGATGGCCCCGAACTATCAGGCCGGACGCGACGCCGTGAACGGCTTCAAGCGCGACTTCAAGGGCCAGATCGTCGATGAGGTCTACACGCAGGTCAACCAGCCGGACTACTCGGCCGAAATCGCCCAGTTGCAGGCCGCCAAGCCCGACGCCGTCTACGTGTTCTACCCCGGCGGCATGGGCGTGAATTTCGTCAAGCAGTACCGTCAGGCCGGCCTGCTCGGCAAGATTCCGCTGATCTCCGTGTCGACCATCGACGGCTCGACCCTGCCCGCCCTGAAGGAACAGGCGGTCGGCAGCATTACCAGCGCGCCGTATTCGCCCGACCTCGACAACGCGCAGAACAAGCAGTTCGTCGCGGCCTTCCAGAAGAAGTACAACCGCGTGCCGTCGATGTACGCCGCGCAGTCGTACGACGCCGCCAACCTGATCGACTCGGCCCTCGCCAAGACCAAGGGCAGCGTGGCCGATCGCGAAGCGCTGCGTGCTGCACTCAAGGCCGCCGACTTCCAGTCGGTGCGCGGGTCGTTCAAGTTCGCGAGCAACCAGTTCCCCATCGCCCCGTTCTATCGGGTGGACGTCGTGAAGGACAGCAGCGGTGCTGCGTTCGCGAACAAGGGAAAGATCGATATCAAGACGCGCGCCAATCTGGCGTCGATGTGCAAGATCCGTTCGTAACGTTGTCAATCGGCGGACTTGCCGAGCGGGGGCGGCCTGCCCCCGCTGTCTTTGAGCACCATCGAGGTTTTATGAAGCGCTACCGCAATTTCGACGACGCCGAGCTGGACGTTCAGTACAACGCTCGCGCCACCACCCCCAACGTGCTCGACATCCTGACGCAATACGCCGAGCGCAGCGCGCATGCGCGCGCCACCGTGCCCTGTGTCCTCGACGTCGCCTACGGGGATCACCCCGACGAAACGCTCGACATCTTCCCCGCGCCCACGCCCGGCGCCCCGGTGTTCTTCTTCGTTCACGGCGGCTACTGGCGCGCCCTGAACAAGAGCGATTCGAGCAATATGGCGCCCGCTTTCACGCAGGCCGGCGCCACGGTCGTCACCATCAACTATTCGCTCGCCCCCGGTGCATCGCTCGACACCATCGTCGATCAGACGCGGCGTGCGCTGGCCTGGGTGCATCGCCACATCGGCGAACATCACGGCGACCCGAGCCGCATTCACGTGTGCGGCAGTTCCGCCGGCGGTCATCTCGTGGGCATGCTGCTCGCGACGGGCTGGCATGCCGGGTATGGCGTGCCCGAGAACGTGATTGCCGGGGCCGCCCCGCTGTCCGGTCTGTTCGATCTCACGCCGATTCCGTTCACGCACATCAACGAATGGATGAAGCTCTCCGCCGACGATGCGCGCCGTAACAGCCCCCACTTCCAGTTGCCGGCACAGGGCTGCCCGATCGTCGTGTCCTACGGCGAGACCGAAACGGCCGAGTTCAAGCGCCAGTCCGACGACTATCTCGCCGCGTGGCGTGACAAAGGTTTCGACGGCGAGTATGTGCCGATGCCAGGGACCAATCACTTCGACATCGTGCTCACGCTGAACGATGTGTCTCGCCCGCTCACGCAGGCCATCTTCCGTCAGATGGGCCTGGCAGGGGAGTCGACATGAGCCTCACCCTCTTCATCATGCAGTGCCTGAACGGGCTGCAACTGGGGGTTCTGCTGTTCCTGATGGCCGCCGGGCTCACGCTCGTGTTCGGCATCATGAACTTCGTGAACCTCGCGCACGGCTCGCTCTACATGATGGGCGCGTTCATCGCGGCCACCGTCTACAACCACACCGGATCGTTCGCGCTGGCTGCGCTTGCCATCGTTCCCGCGATGCTGGTGCTCGGGCTGCTCGTCGAGCTCGTCGCCCTCAAGACGCTCTATGACCGCGACCACCTCGATCAGGTGCTCGCCACCTTCGGGCTGATCCTGTTCTTCAACGAACTGGCCCGCATCATCTGGGGGCCGTCGCCGTACTACATGGAAGTGCCCGACTGGCTCTCCGGCACCGTCAGTCTCTTCGGCCTCGATTACCCGGCGTATCGCTTTCTCATCATCGTCGTGGGCCTCGTCGTCGCGCTTGGCTGCTATCTGCTGATTCACCGCACGCGCATCGGCATGCTGATTCGCGCGGGCTCCACCCATCGTCAGATGGTCGGCGCGCTCGGCGTGAACATCGTGCTGCTCAACTCGCTGCTGTTCGGTCTGGGCGCCATTCTCGCCGGTATCGCCGGGCTCATGGCCGGCCCGATTCTGTCGGTGCAGCCGGGCATGGGCGAGCCGATCCTGATTCTGACGATGGTCGTGATCGTGATCGGCGGCATCGGGTCGGTACGCGGGGCGTTTCTTGCCGCACTCATCGTGGGCGTGGTCGACACCGTGGGCCGCACCGCACTGCCCACGCTGCTGCGCAGCCTGATGGAGCGCAGCACGGCGGACACCGCCGGCCCCGCGCTCGCGTCGATGCTGATTTACCTGGTGATGGCGGCTGTGCTCGCCGTACGTCCGCAAGGGCTCTTCCCGGTCAAACACGGGTGACTACACGGCTGACGATGGAAACGATGGAAATGAAACTCAATCTACGCACCGCCGTGCCGATACTGCTGCTGGTTCTGCTGGCGCTGGTGCCCATTTACGCGACGTTTGCCCAGCAACCGTTCTTCCTCACGCTCTTCGGGCGCATCGTCGTATTCGCGATCGCGGCCGTCTCGCTCGATCTGATTCTCGGCTACGGCGGCATGGTCAGCTTCGGCCATGCGCTGTATCTCGGCCTCGGCGCTTATGTCGTGGGCATCATGAGCTTTCACGGCATCGACAACGGGTTCGTTCATCTCGGTGCGACGCTGCTGCTGTGTGCGATCGTCGGCGCCGTCACGGGCCTGCTCTCGCTGCGCACGACCGGCATCGCCTTCATCATGATCACGCTGGCGTTCGCGCAGATGTTCTACTTCCTCGCCGTCAGCCTGAAACAATACGGTGGCGACGACGGCCTGCCGGTGTCGGCGGGTAGCCGCTTCGGCAGCGTCTCGCTGGACGACCCGGCAGTGCTGTACTACGTTGCATTCGCCGTGCTTTGCCTGTGCGTGTGGGCCGGACGCCGGCTGGTCGAAGCCCGCTTCGGCATGGTGATTCGCGGCGCCCGTCAGAACGACCGTCGCATGCGCGCACTCGGCTACCCGACGCTGCGCTACAAGCTCGTCGCCTACGTCATCAGCGCCATGGTCTGCGGCGTCGCCGGCATGCTGTACGCCAACCTGACGCACTTCGTCTCCCCCGCCTATATGGCGTGGACGGCATCGGGCGAACTGATCGTGATGGTGGTGCTCGGCGGGCTGGGTTCCTTCTTCGGGCCGGTACTGGGCAGCACCGCCATGCTGTTGATCGAGGAATGGCTCAAGGGCATGACGGAGCACTGGATGATTGTCTTCGGGCCGCTCATCGTCGTGGCCGTGCTCGTCTCGCGTCGCGGCCTCTACGGGCTGCTCGGCGACCTGCAAGTGCGCCTCTCGCGCCGTGCGCGCACCGTGGAGGGCAAAGCATGAGCCTGCTTCGTGTCGACCAACTGGTCAAACGCTACGGCGGTCTGACGGCCACCGATCACTTCTGTCTCGACGTCGCGCCGGGTGAGCTGCACGCCATCATCGGGCCGAACGGCGCGGGCAAGAGCACGCTCATCGGCCAACTGGCCGGCGAGCTTCGCTCCGACGAAGGCAGCATTCATTTCGACGGGCAGGACATCACGTCCATGCCCATCGAGCAACGCGCCCGCTCGGGGCTGGCACGCTCGTACCAGATCACGTCGGTGTTCCGCGAGTTCACCGCGCTGGAGAACGTGCTCGTGGCCGTGCAGGCGATGCAGGGGCACAGTTTCGGGTTCTGGCGTCCGGCCATTCGCGAAGCCGCGCTCGTCGAGCCGGCTCGGGAGATTCTCGCGCGCACCGGTCTGGCCGCACGCATGAACGTGCCGGCCAGCGCGCTGGCGCACGGCGAGCATCGTCAACTGGAACTCGCGATGGCGCTCGCGGGGCAGCCGAAACTGCTGCTGCTCGACGAGCCGATGGCAGGCATGTCGCAAGCCGAGTCCGAACAGATGACGCATCTGCTCGCCGATCTCAAGGGCGATTACGCGATCGTGCTCGTGGAACACGACATGGACGCCGTGTTCGCACTGGCCGACCGCATCACCGTACTCGTCTACGGACGCGCCATCGCATGCGGCACCGCCGACACCATCCGCAACGATGCGGGCGTGCGCGAAGCCTATCTCGGGGACGAAACCCGCAACGAAATGCTGGGAGCGACGGCATGAGCACCTTGTTGTCTTTATCCGGCGTCGAGTCCTATTACGGCGCGAGTCAGGCGCTGTTCGGCATGCATCTGGAAATCGAGCGCGGCGCGTTCGTCACGCTGCTCGGGCGCAATGGCATGGGCAAGTCGACTACCGTCAAATCGATGACGGGGCTGATGCGTCCCGCGCGCGGCGAGATCGTGTTCGACGGTCAGCCGGTGCACGCGAGCCCTTCGCATCGCATCGCGCGCGCCGGCATGGGGCTGGTGCCCGAGGGGCGGCAGATTTTCCCGACGCTGACGGTGCGCGAGAACCTCGTCGCCACGGCAGGCAACCGTCACGGTGCGAGTTCGCCGTGGACGCTCGAACGCATCTACGGCCTGTTCCCGCGCCTGCGCGAGCGTGAGAAAAATCTCGGCAGCAATCTGTCCGGCGGCGAGCAGCAAATGCTCGCCATCGGCCGCGCCTTGATGACGAATCCGAAATTACTCATTCTCGACGAAGCGACGGAAGGCCTCGCGCCGCTCATTCGCGGTGAAATCTGGCAGTGCCTGAAGCAACTTAAAGGCAGCGGCCTGTCGATTCTCTGCATCGACAAGAATCTGGCGCCGATGCTGGAGCTTGGCGACCAGCACTACATCGTCGACAAGGGCCGTGTGGCGTGGCAGGGCGACTCATCGAAGCTGCGCCGGTCGCTGCCCGAATTGCAGGCTTATCTGGGCGTCTGATACGCCTGCCAGACGGTGTAAGCCACATTTCTGCGTACACTCTACGGCACCTCGACTCCACGAGGTGCGTAGTGCTCGATAGGTGTCAGACGCAAAAATCGGGAGTGTTTTGTGAAAGCACCCAGCAAAACTATGTGGTGCAATCGGCTCCGCTTGATTGACTTTGCAAGCGCTCCCGATCAACAACTCACGACACCGGTCAGGACTATGGCTTACTCGAACACGCCTTCGAATCCCTTCCGCTGGCTGCTTTCACAGGACACCGGTGCACCGCCACCGGCCGAGCCGGCGCACGTCAAGAACGGTCTTCCTGCGGATCTTCCGCTCAACATCAAGGAGTTGCCGCGCACGCCACTTCCCAAACTGGAAGTGTTTCCCGACGAGTTGCTCGCGCTGCGAAAGCACCTCGGCATGTCGCGCAATGTCTTCGCGCATTACCTGCGCACCAATCCCCGCACGCTCGAGAACTGGGAGCAAGGGCGCGCGCGTCCGAACGCTCAGGCGGCCTGCCTGATCCGGCTCGTGCAACAGAACCCGGGGTTGGTTTCGTCGCTGGCGCGTCTCTGAATCGCTTTTGGGTGGGGGGAAGGACCGTGGCCTGGTTCATGCGCCGGCCACGTTGAAAAGGGGCGTACCGATCCGTCGGTACGCCCCCTTTCTTTACATCAATAGAGATGTGCGTCGGGCGTTATGGCTTCAGACCGCAAGCCTCGCGCAGACACGCCACGAACCGGGCACAGGCCGGGCTCGGCGACTTGTCCGAGCGCAGCGAATAGCCGACGTCGCCAAAGCTGCCCGGCATGGTGTCGGCCAGCACCCGCAGCAGCCCCGACTCCACGAACGGCGTAGCGGCCGCGCGCGGCATCAGCGCCACCCGAGGCGTCTCGAGCATCAGGCCGATATTCGTGAGCACGGACAGCGACTCCACGACATCTTCGGGCAACGCGAGACCCGCGTCGTGGAACAGTCGTTCCGCCGCCAGTCGCGAGGGCGATTCCGGCACCGGCAGAATCCACGCCTGCTCACGCAGTTCGGCAAGCGGCACACGCTCGGGAAAATGCGACCAGTGGCGCTTGCCCCCGATCACGCTGAGCGATTCGTTAAAGAGAATTTCATGCGTCAGCGCAAAGGCGTTGGCCACCGGCAGCGAACGCTCGGGCAAACGCCCCACGACGATGTCCAGATCGCCACTGGCCAGCGCCGGGAACAGTTGCGCCGTGGTGGCCTCGCGCACGGTGACGAGCACGCCTGGCGTGCGCTCCTTGAGCATGGCGATGGTACGCGGCAGCAGGTCGGCGGCAGCCGAGATGAGTGTGCCGACGATCACGTGACCGCTGGTGCCTGCGCTGAACGCATTCACCTCGTCCGTCAGGTATCGCAATTCGGCCATGAGCGATTTCACGCGGTGGCCGAGCAATTCGCCGAGTTCCGTGGGCTGCATGCCGCGATTGCTGCGCACGAAAAGCGGCCCTTCAAAGCAGGCCTCCAACTCATGCACGATCTTGCTCACCGCCGGCTGGGTGAGGCCGGTTTCGTTCGCAGCGCGCACGAGCGAGCCCGTCTCCAACACGCGGTCAAAGACCTGAAGCTGGTGAAACTTGAGCTTTCGTCCGAGGTTGAGCGCTGTCCAGGGGAGTGATCGCATCGGCGTCCCGTCAGGCCGCCGCAGCAGAACCGGACGCGCTCACCGGGTCCATCGCCTGCGGCACCGATGCCGCTTCCGCAGGCTCTGCGCTGAGAAACGCCGCCACGTACTCTTCGAGCATGGCAACGTCCGGCAACGACGCCGGGTTCACGTGATAGTTGACGAGACAGCCGTCGAAGGTCAGCACGAGCATGTCGATGAGACGCGCCCGGCGTACGCTGTCGCGCGCGAGACTCGGCGCACTGGCCGCCAGCATGGCCGACAGACGCTCCCGAAACCACTGAAGCAATGACGGATCGTACGGATCTCCCGGGCTGACGGTCGCCAGCGCCTGCACCAGATTGTGCGAAAACCCGTTATCGAGTCGCGGCGTCTCGACGAGCAGGCCGGCGAGCAGCGTGCGCATGCGGGCATGCGCGCCGTGCGCCGACATCACTTCGGTTTCCAGTGCGGAAATACGCGCCTTGAACCATTTCTCGTAGACGCAGAAGAAGACTTGCAGCTTCGCGGTGAAGTAGCTGTAGATGTTCGCGTGCGAAATGCCGGCGCGCTTGGCGATCTGCACCATTGTGGTGTCGACATACCCTTTTTCGAGAAACAGGGCATGCGATGCTTCGAGAATGGCGAGACGGATGTCTTCTTTCTTGACTTGTGGCATATGTGAGCCTGCCCGGATAGGCCGGGCACCTCGATCGTAAATTCTCAACTGCTACCAGCGCCGATACCGAGTGTCAGCGCGCACAGTATGCCAGCGCAAACGCAGCTTGCGGCGAAAACTAAGCGCAAACACTCCCCCGGACTTTCCCGATATTTCAACGCACGCAACGTGATCTGCGATGACAGACATCGCGTAATGCGCCGTCCTGGCGCAGATTCCGCGCACAACGGCGCGCGGCACCTTCTACAAAGGGGTTAGCGGCAAGATATTTCAAAATCGAACAATTCTGATGTCATGTTTTTCCGGTGCTGCGACGTGTGCCATATCGTAGCCGCCGTCGTATATGAACGCGGATACCTGGACACCCTGCGAACCCGTCTATTCACGAGTACGCACTATGCGTACCTGAATTCATGAAAGCCATCTGTCCCGATTGTGGGATCGCAATATCTTCTGGCCTCATTGTTTGCAGGGTCGTGTAGGCAACGTCCGTCAGAGAGTTCCTACATTGATTCGGACTCCATCTCATTTATTCGATGGCATGTGCGATACCCATCGACCGCAAACGCCCGCGATACGGCGCATCCAAAAGCAATTACAAAGATTTACAAGATCGACCGATCCAAATGCCGCAATTTGCGTCCAACTACGGTCAATCCATGATGACGACGGGCGGGGATCAACACCGCTCTCGCAAGGAGGTCATGATGAGAAGAAACGTTGAACAAGCGCTTGACACGATGCCGGTACACGTCTCGAAGACACGCATTGCGAAGGTGTCCTCGGCAATCGGACTGGCAGCCGTCGTCCTCACGCTGGCCGGCTGTGCGTACGAAGCGCCGCCGCAACCTCGCCTGCCGTATCGAGGACCGGATAGTACGAATCCTGCGTACCAGCCGAACTGCGGGCCGCCGCCTTATGCGCCGGGTTCGGCATGCAGTCCCTACGCAGCGCCGCAGGCTCCTGTGCCGAACACGGATGCTTACGGGCGCCCTTATCCGCCGACTGACGCCTATGGCCGCCCCTATCCGACCGATGCACAGGGCCGTCCCTATCCGCCGCCGCCCCCACCCCCGGCTTATCGCGAGTCGAACCCTGCCACCGGGGTAGGGGTGCCGGAAAATGGGTCGGCAACGGCCAATTGAACGAACGATTAACGAAACGGCAGTCCGCTGTCGTCCCACGTGCTCCGCTGCTGCGATGCCACGAGGTACCTGACGGCCTGCCGACACCTGGGGCGCCTTGCCCCGTTGAAGGAGCCATACGTCATGAAAACCACACAACGATGGGTCTCGCGTGTTTCCCGCCTCTCGCGCCTCTCCCGCTCGGCGGCCCCGATACTGGTCGGTGCCGCGCTGATCGGCACGCTTGCCGGATGCGGCGGCATGACACCGCGCGAATCGCGTAATACCGCCGTGGGTGCCGGTGTCGGCGCACTCGGCGGCGCCCTGATTTCCGGCGGCGACCTCGGTACGACCGTCGGCGGTGCCGTCGTCGGCGGCGTGATCGGCAACGTGATCACCGACGACCGCCGTCGCCGCTGATAAGGAGAAGCGAGACATGACATCCCGAGACATCGTTCGCCAACGAACGCTTCATACCCTCAAGACGCGACGCCATGCACGCCGGGCCCTCGCCGCCGTGGCGCTGTGCGCCGGCGCCGCCGTGCTGTCGCTGGCCGCCATGCCCAGCTTTGCGCAGTCGGCGCCCCCCATCAATGGCGTCGTGCCGACAACGCCAGCGCCGCCGCCACCGCCTATGGGTGGTCCGGTGAATGGTCCTGATTACGGCGACGCCGCCGATCAGAACGCCGCGCTGGGCCTGTACCTGCAACGGTCGTTCGACGCCATCGACACCAACCACGACGGCAAGATCGATCGCAACGAATGGTCGGCCTATCAACGCAGCCAGTTGCAGGCGCGTCGCGCCACGTTCGAGCGCTACTTCAAGGCAGCCGACAAGGACGGCGACGGCTACCTGAGCCGCGATGAAGCCGCCGCATCGGAACCGTTCCTCTACCAGCATTTCAACGAAATCGACGTCAACCACGACGGCAAGCTCTCGCCGGCCGAAATTCGCAGCTTCTTCCGCCGGTACTACCACGACCGTGCGCAGGCCGACGCCGCGACGACGAAACCGTAAGCGGTCGCGCCGTCACGTCCCTCACCGCCACGAAAAAGCCCCCGCGCCGGTCGATACCGCCGCGGGGGCTTTCCTATTGACGGTAAGGCTCGTCCTTCACCTCATCGTCAATGACGATCGGCACCCGACGCTGCCGCCGGGAAATTCGTGTCGTGCCGCTCGCTGATCGCCTTGACCTGCTCCCCGGTGAAGCTCGTCCCGGCCAGCGCGGCAATCTCTTCAAAGTAGCGATCCTGACCGCCCGGCAGCGTCCAGTCGAGCATCCGCGCCGGGGTATCCCCCACGTTCCGGAAGCTGTGGACCACGCCGCGCGGCAGGTAGACAACCGTGCCCGCGCCCACCGTGCGGGTCACGTCCCCGGCGCTCAGTTCGTAAGTGCCCTCCACGATGTAGAAGCATTCGTCCTGACTGTGGTGCAGATGAGGCGGCGGGCCTTCGCCGGGTTTGTGACAGGCAATGATGACGGAGAGCTTGCCGGCGGTCGCCTCGGAACTCAGCAGGATCTGCATATCGAGTCCGAAAGGCTTGATGGCCTTGGCTTCCTCTGGCGTCACGATAACGCCTTGCGGGGTGGCTTGATGCGGGGTCATTGACGTATTTCCGTGATGTCTGTGCTGCGTGTTCACCGCGTGCTGCGCGGCCAGGGGATCCCAGGCAGAGGGATGGGGATAACGAGTCCTCGATGACGTTAAGCAGTCATGGCAAGCGAAGGGGAGTGTTCTCGCCCCACGACGCTACGACTGCGAAATCAAGGCGCGCATGGAGCGCACAGGGGTGCCCCGAAGCATCGGGACACACGCTCGTGGAAATTCCTGTCGGAACGTGTGACCGGCGTCCAGCGCTTTCTGAATGAAGGTCTCGAGACGACGCATCGCCCCCGACGCAATGTCGTGCAGCACGGTAAGCGCCCAGTCTTCCTGCGCACATTGCCGCAGCGCGGTCGCGACCCAACCGTCCGGATCGTTCCAGTCACGCGGAATCGAATTCCACAGCACGCAGGAGTATCGATGCCGACGCAGGTAGTCGACCGCCAGCGGGTTGAACAGCAACGGCCCCAATTCGCCACCCCCGCCGAATGGGCGGAAAAACCTGTCTGGATGCGCCGCGTCGCCGATCAACGCCTGCGTGCGGCCGATCTCACGCTCGGGCGCGTCCGGATCCGTGCTCAGCCCGAGCGGCACGTCGTGCATGTACGTGTGATTGCCGATCCAGTGCCCCTCGTCTGCCGCGCGCAGCATCAGCGCCCGGTTCGGTGCATCCATCAGGTTTCGCCCGAGCACGAAGAACGTGCTGCGGATGTCGTACCGGGCGAGCACATCGAGCACGTACGGCGTGACGTCCTTGGTCGGACCGTTATCGAAGGTCAGTGTGATGGGATTCACGTCGCCGCGCCCTCGCGCTTCTCGAACGCCAGCGTCACGGTCTGCGTCGTGGCACGGAAGTGCGCCTCGATGAGGACGGCGCAGCGATCGGCGTCACGCGCGAGCACGGCGTCCATCAGTCCCCGATGCTCCCCATCGACATCGCGCGGCCCATCCGGGCGCACCACCGCCAGTTTGCGATAGCGCTCCGACTGCGCGGCCAGCGTCTCGCGAAAACGCGCGAGCCAGTCCGATCCGGCGGCGCTGACCAGCGCATCGTGAAAGCGGCGGTGCAACACGCCCCACGCCACCATCTCGCCGCGCAATTGTTCGACTGCCGCCGGCGTGGCTTTCGACAACTCGTGATAAGCCAAACGAAAAGGGCCGGAGCCTGTTCGTTACAGGATCCAGCCCTTCGTTTTTCAGCCTCCCACCGGTCCGGCGGGCGTCATTCACCTACGTATCGACACCGATCTCTGCGGCGTGCGCGACCTGTCACCGTCACGCCGCCGCGATCACGCATTACACGTGGAAGAATTCGGCAATGATCGCGGCACCGAGGAACGTACCGGCATTCGCGAGGAACGACACGACCACGATGCGCCAGCCCAGACGACGGAAGGCAGGCACGTCCTTGGCGACCGACAGGCCTGCGTACGTCAGCATCGGCGTGACGAGCGACAGGAAGTTGATCTTGCCCGTGAACTGCTCGACGACCGGGGCGAACGGGAAGGCAGGCGAGGTCAGGAACATCGCGATCAGCGACACCCAGCACACGGCCGGCACCTTGCGGCGCGTGATGAAGTACAGCGCTTCGCCGACGATCACGGCCGCGATGATGATCAGCATGCCCGGCACGCCGTCGAGGAACGGCGTCTTGAAGGCCATGCTGTTACCGACCAGCGCCAGCGCACCCGAGAAGACCCAGGCGAACAGACGCGCACCGAAGTTCATTTCGACGGTGTGGGCCTTGCTGGCTTGCTTCAGTTCCTTGGCGGCGTCTGCGTCGGCCACGGCAGCGGCTTCGGCGTTGGCGCGGCCGCGCTTGCTCATGCGGCCCAGCACGGGCTCCATCACGCGATAGCCCCACACGGCGAGCGGCAGCGAGATGAACAGCGTGAAGTACGTACCGATGGTCGTCGTGATCAGGTTCGAAGCGGCAGCGAACGTCGCCACTTCCTTGGCGACTTCCGGCGTCTGCTGGGCAGCGATGGCACCGGCAGCGGCGGCCATCATCGAACCCGAGCCCACACCGGCGCCCATGGCGAGCGAGTGCGGATGGAACAGGTTCAGGCTGGCGACGAAGCCCGCGAACAGCGAGATGAACACGGCACCGAAGATCGTGCCCGTCAGGTACTCGGCCAGCACGCCACGGCCTTCCGGCGAATCGAAGCCGTACTTTTCACCGATGATGGCGAGGCTCGGCTCACGGCCGACCGAGAAGGTCGCACCGATGGCTTCACGCTTGATACCGAGCATCAGCGCGACCGGCAGGCCCAGAATGATCGTGCCCACGAAGTGGCCGAACTCCTGGAACACCAGCGCCCAGCCGGCAGCCACGAGCTTGGGCAGCGAGCCGCCCACGAGCAAGCCCAGCTTGGCGACGAACAGCAGCAGCGCCGGTTGCAGAATGGCCGCCGCCTTGTGCTGCATCGACAGATCGATCTGCGCGAAACGCGGCAAACGCGATTGCGACAGGCCCAACGCCGCGCCGAGCAGCAACGCCCAGACCATCGGCAACAACACGATCTTGCCGTGACCGGCAGTGATGCTGATCGCACCGATCAGCTCCGCGATCACGAGGATCACGATTGCCCACACATACAGGCGCACGCCATCGCTGAAGGCGCCTCCCTGCGGCTTTGCCGCGTTTTGTTCCATGACTGCCATCTGGGTCTCCACTGCACTTGCTATTGAACCGGTCCGGTGCCGTTCGCCCGTCGCTTTTGGCGACGATGCGGCGGGTCGACGAACATGTCGGTGATTAAGGACGTTCGGCACGCCGCCCGTCCGGTCGCAAGACCGGCGGACTTTTCGGCATGGCGGTGCGTGAACGCCCGCCATGTTGGCACGCCTTGGTGACAGCAACAGCGTTCCCGCGCCGAACCGCCCGAGGGCGGCATTATACGCGGTCAAAAACCCCGTTTCGGCCCCGTGTCCCGCAGGCTGAAACGGTCGTGTGCAGGACGACGTCTCACGACCGGCGCCGGGCACACTTTCTGCACTTTTACGTCGCGTTCGCCCCCCATTGCCGGTAAGTGAACGCACGATGACAGCACGACCTCACGGTTCGCCGGCCTCATGCCGACCGGCAAACCGTCACACTTGGATCAGACGTAGCCGAACGGCGTGGCCGGATTGGCCGCCGTCTCGACCCAGACGCTCTTCGTCTGCGTGTACTCGTAGAGCGCTTCCACACCGCTGGAGCGGCCGTAACCGCTGTGGTTGTAGCCGCCGAACGGCGAGGCGACGTTGATCGTCTTGTAGCCGTTGATCCAGAACGTGCCGGCGTTGACCTGCGACGCCACACGGTGCGCACGTGCGACGTCCTGCGTCCAGACCGCCCCGGCCAGACCGAACTCGCTGTCGTTGGCGATCGCGAGCGCTTCTTCTTCCGTGTCGAACGGGATCGCCACGACCACCGGGCCGAAGATTTCCGTGCGGGCCACGCCCATGGTGTTGTTCGCGTCAGCCAGTACCGTCGGACGCACGAAGAAGCCGCCGTCGCTACGCTGCTGCGAACCGGCCGCCAGACGCGCACCGCCTTCGACGCCCGCGTCGATCATGTTCATCACGTGCTGATACTGCGTGCGATTGCAGATCGGGCCAACTTCGGTCGTATCGTCCAGCGGCTCGCCCACGCGAATCTTTTCGGCGCCGCGCGCCAGCATCTCGACCATCTGGTCGTACACGCCGCGCTGCACCAGCAGACGCGAGCCTGCCACGCAGCTTTGTCCGGCGCTCGAGAAGATCGCGGCCTGTGCGCCAAGGCAGGCGCGCTTGAGATCCGCATCGTCGAACACGATGTTGGCGGACTTGCCGCCCAGCTCCAGCACGCTCGGCAGCAGGCGCTGCGCAGCGGCCGTGGCGATCTTGCTGCCGGTGGCCGGCGAGCCGACGAACACGACCTTCTTGATGACCGGATGCGAAATGGCGGCTTGCCCTGTCGTGTGACCGAAACCGGCAAGCACGTTGATCAGACCGCGCGGCACACCGGCCTGCTCGGCGAGTGCGGCGACCACCAGCGAGCTGGCCGGCGTGAGTTCCGACGGCTTGAGCAGCACCCCGTTGCCCATGGCGATGGCCGGGGCGAGTTGCCAGCCGCAGGTGAAGACCGGCGCATTCCACGGCGTGATCTGCAACACCACGCCCATGGCTTCGCGGCGGGTGTAGTTCAGGTGCGTGCTCGGCACCGGGATGACGTCGCCGAAGAACTTGTCCGTCCAGCCGGCGTAGTACTCGAACATCTCGGCCACTTTGCCGACTTCGCCCCGACAGTCGCGGATCGGCTTGCCGGCACCGATGGATTCGAGTTGTGCGAGGGCTTCGGCATTTTCGCGAATCTTCGCGCCGACGGCCTGCATGACGCGACCGCGTGCAGCGTGCGTGAGGGCCCACCAGGTCTTTTGTGCGGCCTGTGCGGCGGCGGCAGCTTGCGCCACGACATCGGCACCGGCGTCGCGATAGGTGAGCACCGTCTGGCCAGTCGCCGGGTTGACGATGTCGATGGTGGTCTCGCCACGGCCTTCGACCAGTTCGCCATTGACGAACGAACCGATGGTGCTGGCGTTGGGGAAGAACTTGGCGAATGCGCCGAGCAAAGCGGCGGCTTGTTGGTCTGGCATGTGAAAACTCCGTGCGATGCGCTCAGGCGCGCATCGTGTCGTCAAATAGAAACAAAACTTTCAGGGGCCGCTGACAGGGGCGATGACAGCCGTCGATGTCAGCGGCAAGGCGATCGATTCAACGATTAGGCGCGGCCCGGCTCGATGAACTGCACGATGCGGTTGAAATCCTCGTCGTCGCCCACGGTCGCGGCGCTCGCCGCCCACAGACGCCCCACTTCGGCCGACAGCGGTCCCGTGGCGAGCGTGCCCGTCTGCTCGGCCAGCGCCATGGCCAGACGCACGTCCTTGCGCATGAGCTTCATCGTGAAGCCCGAGTCGAAGGCGTCGTTGAGGATCCACGTCGGGTAGTTGGTCTGCGTGATGCCGCTGCGGCCCGAACCGGCATTCAGGCCTTCGAGCACCTGTTCCGGGGCCACACCGGCGGCCTTCGCCAGACGCATCGCCTCGCCCGCCACCACCAGATGCGCCGCGCACATCAGGTTATTGATGAGCTTGGTCACGTGACCGGCCCCCACATCGCCGATATGCACGCGCTTGGCTGACATGGCGGCGAGCACCGGCTCGATACGGGCGATGTCGTCCGCCGAGCCGCCCAGCACCATCGTGAGTGCGCCGTTCAACGCGCCCTTCGGGCCGCCGGAGACCGGCGCGTCGACCAGAGCGATGCTCTTCTCGCGCAGCGTGACGGCCAGCTTGCGGGTGCTTTCCGGGTCGGCCGTCGACGTGTCGACCACGATCAGGCCTTCGCGCCCGTTCGCGGCAATGCCGTCGGCACCGTTCACCACGGCTTCGACGACTTGCGACGTCGGCAGCGACAGCACGAGCGCGTCGGCCTCGCGTGCCAGTTCCGCGACCGAAGCGCGCAGGCCAATGCCTGCGTCAGCCAGCGCGGCACCGGCTGCCGGCGACGGATCGAAACCGAGCACCGTGAAACCGCCGCGCTGCAACGACAGCGCCATGCCGCGTCCCATATTGCCCAGTCCGACCACTCCGATGATTTTCATGTTGACTCCAGATTGACTGCGAAGATGACGCCGCCCGCACGGGCCGCGCCGCGTTGCTTCGCCCGCCGGGATACCCGGCCGACGCTTGGAAAGAGAATAGAAAGCGGCAGGAAGCCGCCGCGCTAGTGGTTCACGAACTCCAGCACGACGTTGCCGGCGAACTCGGGCTCCACCACCAGCCCGTGCTCGTTGTAGCCGTAGGGCACGCCGTTCTCGCGCCACAGCGCTTCGACGTGGGCCAGGTCCGGCGTGAGCAGCGTGATCGCAACGGCATGGGTGCGCACGCCCTGCGCCATCGGCAACCCGACCGCTGCGTAACGCGCCTCGGCCCGCTGCGGCGACATGGCGCGCAGATGACCGCAGCCGGTGTCGGCGACCGCCCCGCCCTCGTAGAGATCGACGTGCCGCGCGCCGTACATGCGCTGCCAGCGCGTGGCGAGCGTGCGCAGCGACGCCGCGTCGGGCGTCACATAAGTGACACCGACGATGTTGGTCACCCCGTTCGCGTGGCTCTGCCACTCCGGCACCCAGATCAACTCCGGGCGATGCTGGTGACAAATGAAATTGGAGACGTCGCCGAGCGTATCGTCGATGAACAGCCCCAGCGTGACCACGACCTCGTCGGGCGTGCCATCGGGTTTGCGCATCGCGCGGCGGAAATCGAGCATGCCCTGCGATTCGAGCCCCGCCTGCGCCAGCCGGGAGTGGTCGGCGCGGGCGTCCTTGCTGTGAAGTGCGACGAGCGATACCCCCTCTTCGCGTACGAGGAAGTCGCCGAGATAGCGTCCGAAGCAGAAATCGCCCACGGCATTCGTGCCGAACTTGCTGGCGTTGTCCACGCCGATCAACTCGATGAAGTTGTCGCCGAACATCATGAGCGACGTGACGGTGCCCCACGGGTGATACGACACCGGCGACGGGGCGAAGCCCATGCGCGCGTAATGCGCCAGCCGCCGCGGATGGTCATGCACAGTGACCAGCGGATGATCGATGCCGAATCGCGTATTGCGCGGAGGAATCATCAAGTGTCTCCGAAGGGCTCGGGGGCTCACGCGGCGCGACCGTTCGTGAGTCATGCCGGGCCCGGGGCCGCGCGTCATCCCGCAGGATCGCTCACCCTGACACCCCACCGTGTCGTCACATCCGGTCACATCGAAACTGGCGCGGAATCGGGCCGCCGACACCGGGCCTCGCCTGGGTTCGTTGCCCGGCGTTGGGGCCGATCCGCATGAGTCGCAGTGTGGATTGAAAAAAAATGACGCTCAATGACAACGCTTGAAGATTTTTGTTCTAATTATTAGTCTTTAGGGTATGACACCTGCCATCAACGAAAGCCGTTTGTCCTATCTGTACGAGGCCGTCCAGTGCGGCACGGTGCGCGCCGCCGCCGACAGACTCGACATCGCCCCCTCCGCCGTCAGCCGGCAGATTGCCTTGCTGGAGGCCGAACTGGCCCTGCCGCTCATCGAGCGTCACAAACGCGGCGTGCATCTGACGCAGGCCGGCCGTCTGCTCATGGAGTACTACCGGGAGCAGCGTGCGCACCAGGAGGACTTGCTGGCCAAGCTTCAGGAAGTGCGCGGGTTGCGGCGCGGGCACATCCGGCTGGCGGTCGGCGAAGGCTTCGTCAGCGACCTGATGGGCGCGCCGCTGCAATATTTCTGCAAACGTTATCCGGACATCACACTCACGCTGGATCTGGCCGGCACCAACGAGGTCATGCGTCTGGTCGCCGAAGACGACGCCGATATCGGACTGGTCTACAACCCGCCCGCCGAACCCAAGATCGTCTCGCGCGCCCAGATGGCGCAGCCGGTGCACGCGATCGTCGCGCCCGGTTCTCCGCTGATCGCGCAAGCGGCGAACGCCGCCGCGACCCAGGCCGCCGAAGCGATGAGGGCGACGGGGGCGATGGGGGCGACAAGAGCGGCGACGAACGCCACCAAGGCCATCCAGGCGGGAGATGCCACCCATGCAGACGGGAGACACCAGCCCGGCGCCCTCACGCTCGACGCCCTCTACGATGTGCCGCTCGCGCTCATGCACGGCGCTTACGGCACGCGGCAGTTGATGGAGTTGGCCGAGCAGTCCGAAAAGCACCGACTCACGCCCACGGTCACCACGAACTCGATTTCCGTGCTCAAGCACTTCGTGCGCGCAGGGCTGGGTGCGACCTTTCTGCCGACGTTCGCCGTCTCGCAGGAAATCGAAGCGGGGGTGCTGTGCGCCGTGCCTATCGACCATCCGATTCTCAACAGCGCCGAGGCCCACCTGATCACGCGTGCCGGGCGCCGCCTGTCCGGCGCGGCCAACCGCCTGCTCACCCACCTCGCGAGCAAGATGGAGGCCTTCGGCGCGCCGGGTTGACGCCCCAAGCGCGCCGACGCCGTATGGCAGAGGCATGGGGCAAGGGCATGCATCAACGACATGAAACGGCCGAATGAAAGCGTCCGACCGAATCTTTCGATACGCAAAGGAATGCGCAAGGCCGTTTCGGTTGCTGGCACGCAACACTCGACGCCCTAAGCCTTTCCCTTATATTGCGTACCGGAAAATTCGGATATAAAGAAGCCAATCAGGGAAACGGGTGCTTCTTCGTCATCCGGCTGGCGTCGTACGAATCGTATTGTACGAGTCGCGTTGTACTTACGTCGCACTACGAGACAAATAAGTCCGCCCGTTCCCGCCACTCATTCCGGTCGCATGACAATGCGCGTGTGCGCGTTGCCGCCGACCTTACGCCAGTGGACCGCCATGACGACGACCTGTGAAAACCAGAGCGTGACTGTCGTACCGGCATCACTCGCAACCGGCCGCGTTCCCCCATGCGGCGCCCGTTGCCCAGGCGTTCCCGATTGCCGATTTCTCGTCACTCGTAACGAAATTTCAGGCTTTTCCGACGATGTCGCAGACCGCTCCCGCTCGGGCGCGCTACGACGACGACGGTCATAACCACGCGAAAGAGGTGCGGGGCGCAACGCAATATCGCAACCTGGGGAGCAGATCATGAAAAAGAAGCTCATTGCAGCCAGCCTGCTGTGCGGCATCGGTACGTTCGCGCACGCGCAAACTAGCGTGCAACTCTACGGCCGCGTCGATGGCGGCTTTCAGTTCATGAACAATTTGCAGGACGGCAACGGCGGCACCGCCTCGCGCTGGAGTGCGCAGGGCGGCGATTACGGCACGAGCCTGTTCGGCCTGCGCGGCTACGAGGATCTTGGGCAGGGATTGCATGCCGTATTCAATCTGGAAGGCGGATTCCAGTTGATGAACGGCTACAACAACAACGGCTCGGGATCGATCTTCGACCGTCGCGCGCTGGTCGGTCTCAACTCACGCTCGTGGGGGCAACTCACGCTCGGGCGCAACCTGTTCATCAGCAACGGGGTCTGGGACTTCGATCCGTTCCAGCAGCAGGCCTTCTCGTCGGCGTCGCTCGTGCGGGGGCGTAACTGGCCGCAGGCGAGCAACACCGTCAACTATCAGAGCCCGAACTGGTACGGCTTCGACGTCGCGGGTCAGTACGCTTTCTCCAACATCGCCGGCCAGTTCAACAACGGGCGAGGCATGGGCGCGCAACTGACCTACACGCACGACCGCTTCCAGTTGCGCGCGTTGTACGACGAAATTCGCGACACCAACGGACGCTTCACCGACGTGTTCGCCACCTCGCGCGAATACTTCGCCGGCGCCAACGTCTTCCTGAACCGCTTCACGATTTCGCTGGGCTACACGCACATGTCGGCCCCCGACGCCCCGGCGCCCGACTTCGCCACCCGCGCCGATCATTACTGGGCGGGCGTGAAGTATCAGGCGACGCCCGTGTGGGCGGCAAACGCAGCGGTCTATCACGTGAACGTGCCGGGGGGGTTCGGACACGCCACGATGTTCGAACTGGGCACGACCTACAACCTCTCGAAGCGCACGTTCCTGTACGGCACCATCGCATACGTGAAGAACAGCGCGAACCAGAGCTTCTCGGTCGCCGCGATTCCGAGCGATTCGCTCGACAATCCGCCGGCGGGCAAGAGCCAGACCGGTGCCTACGTCGGGATCTCGCACTCGTTCTGACGTCGCACGACGTCTCGCCGCAAGCACAAAGCCCCCGGCCAGTGAGTCACTGGCCGGGGGCTTTGTCGTTGGCACGTGGCGGGTTAGCGCCCGTCAGAAGCGGTACTTCGCACTCACGCCACCGGCCACTGCCTTCTCACCGGCACGCAGGCTGAGATCGCCACCGACATGCACGTTGAGTTGTCGGGTGACACGGATGTCGGCGCCGAGGTCGGCGGTGAAGATGTCGCGCCCGAGCTTCACACCGCTGACGGTGAACGAGCGCGGCGCACCGAAGATCGCGTTCGTCAGGCTGCCCTGCGTGTCGCCGAACTCGTGCTCGTAAGCCAGACGCAACGACGGGATCACGCTGCCGCCTGCCGTGTTGACCAGTTCGCGCCAGAGTCGCACCCCGGCGATGACACGCCGCGAGTTGCTGGTTTGCGGACCAACGTGCAGCCCGTTGTTGCCCTGACCGGCATCGCGATCCGTTTCGTCATAGCCGTTCAGGCGCGTGTTGGCGATGCGCACACCGAGGAACGGGTCAACGTTCACGCCCCCCGCCAGCACCCGCTGGCCGACTTCGCCGAACAAGCCGAGCGTGCGACCGCCGGTCTTGCCCGAGACGCGCGCCGACACGTCGCGGGCCGCGACGGTGCGCTCGGTCGACACGTTGTGATTGGTGTAGAACACGCCGCCATTGGCAAACCAGCGCGTGTCGCTCAGATACGAGCCGTAGAGGCCGACACTGGCGCTTCTGACGTCGGACGAACCCGGCAGGTCGCTGGCCACCGACGAGCGGGTGCCGATACCGAACGCCGCGCCCACCAGGGCGTTGCGATTGAGGCGACGGTCGACTCCGAACGCGCCGTCGATCCCCTTCGTGGAAAAGCTCATGTCGTCGCTCTCCTGCCTCGCGCCCGTCCCTTTGAACGAACCCCAGACGGCCGTTCCGTTTTCCCCAGCGCGCTGACCGTTCGTCGTATTGCAGTCGGGCAATGAGCCGCCGGCGAGCATGCGGGTCTGCATGCTGCTGCGGAACGTGTCGGCCGCACTGTAGGCTGCGGCGGCATTGTTCGCGAGCGACTCGCCGGAGAGCATGCGCGCAGCGCGGCGCTGCTCCGCCGAGCCCGCAGGCAGCAGCACCAGTTGACCGAGCACGCTGCCGCCGACGCGACCCGACACGATGTCGTCGAGCGTCACCCCCTGGAGCGATGCCAGCACGCTTTGCTCGTTGCCCGAATACGGCGCATTGGGGTCGAGGAACGCAATGCCCTTGTTGGGATCGATGATGACCGAGCCGTCGTCGCCACCGTCGTCGGGGTTGGTCGGGATACTGCCGTACTCGACCTCGCCGAGTTTCACTTTGGCGTTAGGGCCGGGCACGATGACCTGAATCTTCTTCTCGAGCAGTTCCCTGGGCGAGACAGAATTGTCGATAGGACGCAGCACGACCTTGGTCTTGGTGAAATCGCCGTCCTTGTTCACCTCGAGCGTGCCGCGATGGATGCCGTCGGCGTCTTTCTTCGCGTCCGATTCGATTCTCGCCTTGTCGCCCTTCGACTCGTAGGAGTCGATCACAAGCCGGTAGCCATGCAGTTTGAGCGTACCGGCATTCTCGAATTTCTTGACGTCGTAGACGTCGTTGGCGAGCGCGATGGTCCCGGGCTCGGAGATAGTCAGCAAGCCCGTGCCGAGCGCGTTGCGATGCGCCGCAAGCAGTGTGCCGTTTTCAACGTTCAGTGTTTCGATGCCGCTTTGGTCGCCGCTGAAAGTGAGATGCCCGGTGCCAACCTTGGTGACGTGGGCGCCGTGCGAGCCCAACACGTCTTTGCCGATTTCCCCCGCGAACGCTTCGTCTCGTCCGAGCGCACCCAGTTTGAGCTGCGTTTCTCCGGTACCGACATGGCCATTTCCGCTCAGGGAGCCGATCGTCAGCGTGGGGGCATCCGCGCCCGCTTTCTCACCGTCTTTCGCGCTCTCAGCCTTGATTTCCGCCAGGTTGAGATAGCCGCCGTTCAACTCGATCGAGGCGGCATCCGCCGTCGTCTTGCCGCTCAGGTCGAGCATGCCGCTATTGACGATGCTCATCCGTTCCAGTTGCGTGTCCTCCATCGACAGCGCGACTTTGGACGTGTTGTCCAGATGGGCGTCACCGCCTTTGGCGCCAATGAATTCCAGATGACCGCTGTTGCGAATCGTCGCATTCTCGGCGCCCGACCCTTTGTCGAAAAGCCCCTGACCACCCTGCTCGATCATGATGTAGCTCGAACCGGCGTGGGTATCCTTGAGGAACCTCAATTGCCCTTTGTCCTTGATATCGATCGTTGCCCCACCGGCGCCCGTGCCGGCATCGAACTCGATGACACCGCCCGCCTCACCCGGCTGCGCGCCCTGCGAGACTCCCGCCACAAGGCTGATGTGCTTGGACGCGTTGTCGATGCCGGGGCCGCTCACGAATTTCAGAACACCGTCGCTGCCGACCTCCACATCGAGCCGCCCCGGGCCATCGATGCCTTCATGAGCGCCCAACGTGCCCTTATTGACCAGCACCGTATGATTTGCACCATCCATGGCGCGAATCAGGCCGACGTCGCGCTCGCGATTGTTGGCCCCTTCGATCGCGTCAGACACCAACCCGGAGCGCTGCGATATTTCCAGCGTCGTGTCTTTGGTGATGAGCGTCTCGCCGGCAGCCGGCCGGTCTGTGTCGGACATGAAATCGATCAGGTGTTGATCGTTCCATGTGACAGGCTTGGCCGGATCGTCCGACGCGACGCGCGGGGCTAATTCTCGCGTCTTCGCCAACCGTTCGGCCTCCGCCCCCTCGGCCGCCTGCTCCCAGCGGGCCTTCTTGTAGTGCACTGATTCATCCAATCGCTGCGCCTCATTGAGCGCCTGCAATGAGGCGATCCACTCCTTGATCGCGCCTTCCAGGCGTTTTTCCAGCGCTTGTCGTTCCTGAGAGGCCCGGTCTATGGGGTTGGCCAGCGCCTCAAGCGACTCGACGTCTTTTTTCAGCGCGTTCAGTGCGTCCAGCCGGAACTGCTGCGATGGCGTGATTCCCGTCGGCGGAATACCGGCTTTAATCTTGTCGATTTCCCCCTGAATTTCCGTCGCCGATTTATTCAATGCACTTTTTAGCTTATCGACGTCCTTGATATCCGTAATATCTTTTAATGGCGTGTGTAATGAATGACCCGCATCCGCAACAAATCTATCATCCGCCTCAGCAACGACTTTCTTATCGAGATCGTTTTTTGCTTTCTCCGCCAGCGCCGTCAATTCATTGATGCGATCTTCTTTCACGCTGTTACCGGCCGGGCTCGCCGCAAACGCCGATGGCACGCCGCCCATTGCAACCAGGGCGGCCGCCGCCGCCAAGCAAACCCTTGTCTGACCACGCGCATTAGACTTCGGACGATTCCCTCGCATTCGACAACTCCTTTTCAATTCGCCTCAAATGATGATTTCCCTCATCACGCTTCAGACAGTGGCTTGATGGCCGCCATCGTTCCGGCAAATTCTAGGAGTCGATTTCTTCGAATCGGCTGACTACTCTATAGCTTTGATACTTAACCCAAGATCACGAAATTCATCGAATAAACGTCAAATCCCAATTTAATTCATTTCATTTTCCAACAATCGCTCACCGTCACACCGAATCAATACATCAAGCACCCAAATTCATGCGTATGTGATGTCCTGACGCCACACGTTCCGGCGAAAAAGGAGGCATTTCCCTCGTCCATTTTTTGGACAAAAAACCCGCCACGCCCCTACGGACGTGACGGGTTTCCTTTCCCATCCGTGCTGGTCGCGTGAGCCTGTGACCCACGCAATCCGATCAGCAACGCTTAGAAGCGATACTTCGCTGAAATGCCACCGGCCAGGGCGCTCTCACCCTTGCGCACGCTGACGTTGCCGCCCAGATGCACGTCGAGCCGTTTCTTGAGCTGGAGATCGACGCCGAAATCGGCCGTGAAGACTTCACGGCCCAGCTTCGGACCCTTCACGTTGAACGCGCGCGGCGCGCCGTAGATCGTGTTCGTCAGGCTGCTTTGCGTGTTACCGAACTCGTGCTCGTAGGCCAGACGCAGTGACGGCGTGAGCTTGCCGCCATCGAAATTGAACACGTCACGCGAAAAGCGCACGCCCAGCACGCTGCGGGCCGACGTCTGCGACTGTGCGCCGACCTTCAGGCCATCGTTGCCGGCAATGCCATCGCGATTCGTCTCGTCGAACGCATTCAGCTTCGTCGACGCGATGCGCATGCCCACCGACGGATCGACACGGAACCCTGCCACGTCGAAGCGCTTGCCGATCTCGCCGAATGCACCGAACGTGTTGCCGCCGGTCTTGCCCGACAGACGCGCCGAGGCATTGCGCGCCGCGACGGTACGGTCGGTCGTGACACTGTGATTCGTGTACGAAACGCCGCCGTTCACGAACAGATTGGCATCGTTCAGATGCGAGCCGTACAGACCCACGCTGACGCTGTTGATCTTCGATTCGCCCGGCATGCCGTCAGCCTTCACGTTCTGGTTGCCCATGCCGATGGATGCCCCGACGACGGTGCCGCGACCGACACGCTTGTCGACACCGATGGCGCCATCGATACCGCGAACGTCGAACGACAGCGCGTCGCCACGTTGCGTCGCATTGCCACCGGCGAACGATGCCCAGCCGGCGATACCCGAGTCGTCCGTACGCACGCCGTTAGCCGTCTTGTCGTCGAGCATCGCGCCCCCGGCGACCATGCGCGACTGCATGCCGCGCTGGAATGCCGTGGTGGCGCCCTGGGCCGCGGTGGCGTTGTTCAGTAGCGACTCACCCGACAGCAGGGCGGCCGAACGACGTTGCTCCGCGGAGCCCGCCGTTTGCAGCGCCATCTCGGAAAGCACCTTGCCGCCGATCTTGCCGGAGGTCAGCTCGCCCACCGTGACGCCGTCGACCGAAGCGAGCACCGCTTTTTCGTTGGCACGGTAGCCGGCATCCGCCGCCAGATAGCGCACGACGTTCTGACTGGTGATGAGTCCCGTCGGATTGTTCGGATCGTCCGGGTTATTCGTGTCCGGGCCATCGGGATCGGTCGGCTTGGTTGTCTTGCCACCGGTGATGCTACCCACGGTGACCTTGCCCAGCGTCGCCGTTTTTCCTTCGGCAACGCTCACGACACCGAGCTTGTCCTGAACGTCGGCGAGAGCGATGTCGTCAGCCACGCTCACGTTGATTTCCGTTTGCGTGAAATCGCTGTCCTGGGACACCTGAATCGCGCCGCTGGTCACCTGAGCGCCCACCTTTTCCACACGCGACTGGATTTTCGCCCCGGGCTTCGACGTGTACTTCTCCACGGCGAGCTTGTGGGTGCCGAGATCCACCTTGCCCGCGTTATCGAAATGGCCGACGCCCTCGACGCCGGACAAGAGCGAGACCGCACCCTTCTCAGCCACGGTGACAGTCCCGGAGCCCAGCGCGTTGACGTGAGCAGCGGACACGGTGCCACCCTCGACGCGCAAGCTCGTGATGCCACGCTGGTCACCCGCCAGCGTCAGATTGCCCACGCCGACCTTGACCACTTCCGAGCCGGTTGGCGTCGCGCGGACTTGCGGCGCCGTCGGGTTCGCACGAAGGATGCCGGAGGCATTCGACGCGACGGCATTACGCTTGATGGAGCCTTCGAAGTGGTCGTCTTCGTTGCGCTCACCGAGCACGAGCTTCGTGTCGCCGGTCACCACATCACCGAACCCCGATAACGCGCCGATGGACAGCGTCTTTTCCGCCTTGCGTCCCGGCGCGGCAGCCGTGACCTTCGAGATATCCAGCGTCCCGCCAAACATGTCGATCTTCGCGGAATGCGCCGTGGTATTGCCCGACATTTCGGCCGCCCCGACATTCACCAGGGACAGTGCCTCAAGCTCGGTGTCCTTGATGTAGAGATTTCCGCTGGCGCCGTTGATGATGTGTGCCTCCCCCCCTCGCGAACCGTTGATGACAGCGGTTCCGAGGTTGACGACTTCCGAGGTATCCAGTGCGGAATCGACGAAACCGACCAGTGAGGTGCGATCGTTAGTAATTTCGGCCTGCGCGAGCTTCGAGTTCTTGAACTCGACCGTTCCTCCTTGATTGGAAACGTTCGATACGGCAGCGTCCGCTTCGTCGAAACGCACTTCGCCCCCGTCGCGCACGCCAATATCACTGCGTCCCGCGTTGGCGCCCTTTGCGAAAGTCAGCTTCCCGTGGTCGAACACGTCGATCACGGCATGCCCGGCGTTGGTGCCCTCACCGAACACGATCTCTCCGCCCTTACCGGTATTGCCGATACCCCGTCCCGCACTCAGCGACACCGTTTCCATGTCATGGGCAATGCCTGCGCCGCCCTTGAAATTCAGTTGACCGTCGGTACTGACGGCAATGGTCAGTTCCCCCTGACCTTCGATGCCCTGATACACGTTGAGCGTCCCGTCGGTCACCGTCGTCAGATGCGCGGCATCGTCCAACGCGCGAAGGGTGCCGATCTCACGCTTTTTGCCCGTAGCGCCGGTCAGCGCGTCGGACCGATCGCCCGAGGCCGAGGTCAGTTCCAGCGTGGCGTCCTTCGTGATGGCAGCGTGCGTATCGGAAACCGCTTCTGCGCCCATGAAGTTCGTCAGATGCTTGTCGCTCCAGGTCAGCGCGCCGTCGTGCTTCGTGGCGTTCGGCGTGGTCGCATCGAGTTGGCGAGTGGCCTTGAGCGCGGCAAGCGCGCTTTCCGATGTCGCGCCGGTCACGCGCGCTTCCTTCATCGCCAGCCGGTCGGCCTGACGCTGAACGGCAGCCAGCGCCACCTGACTTTCCCCGGCGAAGGACGCGTGGTTGCCAACCTCCTTGCCCAAATCACCCAGCGCCTTTGTCAGCGCCTTATCGTCCTTGCTCGTTGCAGCCGCCGTTGCATCGAGTTTCTTTTTCAGGTTTTCGAGCGATTTTTTCTTTGCGACACCGGCGGACGACAACTTCTGATCGTCGATATTCAGAATTTCGCCGAACGTCGCATTGAGAAGAAGAAGCAGTGCATTGCGATCATCTTTTTCCAGATTAGCCTGATTATCGATTGCCGACAGAATGGACGATTTATATTCGTCTACATTTTCTGCAAATTGCCGAGTTACAATCAACTTCTCCAAATTTGGCGCGATCGCCTTAATTTCGTTTTTAATCTCGGCAATTCTGGAATTTCGATCGATTTCCCACTGGGCAGTCGGCTGGGGGACTGCCGACGCCATCGCGTTCATGGGCACCGCAGCCGTCGCGACTACCGCCGCAGCGGCCATGCAGATCGTGGTCTGACGCAGGACTTTCGAGTTCTGACAAATCTTTTGCATTCGATAAATCTCAATTGAATACGCAATAGACGATGGAATTCATTCACCGTCACCACAACAGCGGCATACTTGCCACCGTCAAGGCTGCGAATTCTAGAGACGACCTATCGAAATCTAATCAAAACCCGGGGCTTTTGGTACTTACCCCACAATTACATCAAAATCGAAGATTAGGATGATGCATAAAACATTAAGTTATTGATTTGAAGGATCATCCCAAAATAATAAAGATAACTCTTCTTATTCACCCAAAGTCATGGATGCGTGCGGCGCCCGCGCAACGCCGCATCACCGTCTTTCAGTCACCTCCCACCGCGATATTTCTGACGTCGCGAGCTGCGATTGCGACGGCAAGCCCCCCCTCCCCGACGCGTCCGCACGTCCTCGGCGTCTCGCACGGCCATAAAAAAACCCGCCGTACCCTTTCGGGCACGACGGGTTTTCCGTCATTCTCAAGACCGTGGGAGCCGGCAGGGCCACCACCGCACCGCATGCGTCATCACAGGCGCGCTGACGCGCTACGCGACATCACGCCACCGGCTTGCGCTTGGGCTTGATATCGGTGCTGTCGATTTCTTCGAGCACGTCGCGGAATTCCGCAATGTCCTCGAAGCTTCGATACACCGAGGCGAAGCGGATGTAGGCGATCTTGTCCAGCCGCTTCAACTCGCGCATCACCAGTTCGCCGATGCGCTGGCTCATCACTTCGCGCTCGGCCCCCGCCAGTAGCTTGTACTCGATGCGCGCAATGGCGGCATCCATCGCTTCGGCGCTGACGGGGCGCTTGCGAATCGCCAGTTGCATGCTGGCGCGCACTTTTGCACGGTCGTACTCGGCGCGGCTGCCGTCTTTCTTGACGACGGCCGGCATGGTGAGTTCGACACGCTCGTACGTGGTGAATCGCTTATCGCACGACGGGCATTTCCGGCGCCGCCGAATGGCAGCGCCGTCTTCCGCTTCACGCGAGTCGATGACCTGCGTGTCGTCGTGCCGGCAGAACGGGCAGCGCATGCGTGCGACGCCTGTGGCTTAGCCGTAGACCGGGAAACGCTTGGTCAACTCGGCCACTCGTGCGCGCACGCGGGCCAGGTTTTCGGCGTCTTCCGGATTCTCGAGCACGTCGGCGATCAGGTTGCCGACCAGCTCGGCTTCGGCTTCCTTGAAACCGCGCGTGGTCATGGCCGGCGAGCCCAGACGCACGCCGCTCGTCACGAACGGCTTTTCCGGATCGTTCGGAATGGCGTTCTTGTTGACGGTGATGTGCGCTTCGCCCAGTGCGGCCTCAGCGGCCTTGCCGGTGATGTTCTTGGCGCGCAGGTCGACCAGCATCACGTGCGATTCCGTACGGCCCGACACGATGCGCAGACCACGCTTGACCAGCGTCTCGGCCATCACGCGGGCATTCTTCGCGACTTGCTGTTGGTATTCCTTGAATTCCGGCGATGCGGCTTCCTTGAACGCGACGGCCTTGCCGGCGATCACGTGCATGAGCGGGCCGCCCTGGATACCCGGGAAAATCGCCGAGTTGATGGCCTTCTCGAATTCCGCCTTCATCAGGATCACGCCGCCGCGCGGGCCGCGCAGGCTCTTGTGCGTGGTCGTGGTGACGAAGTCGGCGTGCGGCACCGGGTTCGGGTACACACCTGCGGCGATCAGACCGGCGTAGTGCGCCATGTCGACCATGAAATACGCGCCGACCGACTTGGCGATCTGCGACATGCGCTCGAAATCGATCTTCAGCGCGAAGGCCGAGGCGCCAGCCACGATCATCTTCGGCTTGTGTTGCTCTGCCAGCTTCTGGGCGGCGTCGTAATCGATGTCCTCGGCTTCGTTCAGGCCGTAGCTCACGACATTGAACCACTTGCCCGACATGTTGACCGGCGAACCGTGCGTCAGGTGACCACCGTGCGCGAGGCTCATGCCCATGATCGTGTCGCCCGGCTTGAGCATGGCGAAGTACACGCCCTGGTTGGCCTGCGAGCCCGAGTTCGGCTGCACGTTGGCGGCTTCTGCACCGAACAGCGCCTTCACACGGTCGATCGCCAGTTGTTCGACAATGTCGACGTACTCGCAACCGCCGTAATAGCGCTTGCCCGGATAACCTTCCGCATACTTGTTGGTCAGTTGCGAGCCCTGCGCTTCCATCACGGCCGGGCTGGTGTAGTTTTCCGAAGCGATCAGTTCGATGTGATCTTCCTGACGCTGGTTTTCCTTCTGAATCGCGGCCCAGACGTCGGGATCGACGGAGGCAACGGTAGATTTCGATTTGTCGAACATGGCGGTTCCGTTGAATTGAACAGGTTTTCCGGGAGGGGATGCTGCAGCGCGCCTTCCTTTGTGCTTCGGAAGACGATAGACAGGGCAGCACCAACCATCACGGCTGCCCAGGCGAACGGCAAATAAGACCCCGGCGCTTCCCGGTGGGTTGCTCCACCTCGGGCACACAAGGCTGTGCACCCTAATCGCCAGTCACGCGGGGTTTGTGGCGTCGACAGTTTATGCGAGGTTGAGACGTTAGGCAACCGGCCCGGAAACTCGTACCACGACCTTGCCGAACGCCCCGCGGCGCAGGTGCGACAACGCCTGCCGGAAGTCCGCGAAATCGTAGACGGCATCCACCTGCGGCACGATCCCATGCCGGTCGACAGCCGTCACCAATGCCTCCAGCCCCTGCCGATGGCCCACACCGATACCCTGCACATGCGCCCGTTTGAGCAGCACCGGATACACCGGGATTTGCAGGGTGTCCCCGCCCAGCGTGCCGATGACTGACACCTTCCCGCCTGGCGCGAGCGCCGCCAGCGTCTCGCGCATGTCGCCCCCGGCCAGTTCCAGCACCTGCTCGACCCCGCGCCCTTCGGTCAGCCGGCGCACCTCGTCCGACCAACCTTCCCGGCGTAGGACACCATGCGTGACGCCGAGCGCCGCCGCCCGGCGCAGCTTGTCTTCGCTCCCGCTCACGACGATGGCCTTCGCACCGTGCGCCGTCGCCAGTTGCGCCCCGAACAGCGCGACCCCGCCCGTCCCGATGATCAGAACCGTCTCCCCCGGTACGAGCTTGCGGCCCGCGCCGAACAGCGCATGCCAGGCCGTCAGCCCGGCGCACGTCAGCGTCGACGCCGCCACATCGTCGAGGGTGGACGGCGCACGCACCAGCGACGCCTCGTTGAACACCGCATATTCACGAAGCACGCCCTGCAACGTGCCACCAAAGACTTTGAGCCCGGCCGGTGCTTGTTCGCCATCGACCCAGCGGTCCCAGAACGTATTGACGACGCGCTCACCCACCGCCACGCGCGTGACCCCGTCGCCCAACGCCACGACCTCCCCGGCAATGTCCGAACCGGGCACGAACGGAAATTCCACCGGCAATCCCATGCCGGTGTCGATCATGAGGGCATCGCGGTAATTGAGCGATACGGCGTTCACCCTGACCAGCACTTCACCCGGACCGGGTGTCGGCACGGCCACCGTCGCGAGATCGAGTGCCGCGTCGCCAAGCGTTGCCATTTGCCACTGTTGCATCGTTGTCATTGCCATCTCTCTGTTCATCGTTTCTCAATCGAAGATCCCGGCGCGCCGGGTGGACAGAGTTAGCTTATTGGAGAATACTTCGCGGCAGTGATGGCGATTTATCCACTAATTGGCGACATATGAGAACCAATGACACCTACACACCCGATCGCCTCTCTGGCATTTCGGCGTTCGTGGCGGCGGTCGACGCGGGCAGCTTCGCCGGCGCGGCCGAGCGATTGCACCTGACTCGTTCGGCGGTCGCCAAACGGATCGCGCGGCTGGAGACGCGGCTCGGAGTCCGCCTGTTCCATCGCACCACCCGCAGCCAGCATCTGACCGACGAAGGGCAGACGTTCTATCAGCGTTGCACGAAGGTGCTCTCGGAGTTGTCCGAGGCGGAAGATGAGTTAAGCGCCGGATCACAAACACCGATGGGCAAGCTGCGGGTGACGATGCCGGTGCAGATCGGGCGGCAATGCATCGCGCCGGTGCTGCTGACGCTCGCGAAAGCGCATTCGCAGTTGCGGCTGGAGATGTCGTTCAGCGACCGTCGCGTCGATCTGATCGAAGAGGGCTACGATCTGGCCGTGCGCAGTGGACGTCTCGATGACACCCCCGGGCTCAAGGCACGTCCGCTCACCGAACAGATGATGCTGTTGTGCGCGTCGCCCGCCTATCTCGCTGAACATGGCACACCGCAGACGACTGCCGATCTCGCCCGCCATGAACGTCTGATGTACGGACGCGGCGGCAATCTCTATCAATGGCCCGCGCTCGCGATGCAGCCCGAGGTCACGCCGCGTGCACCGCGCTTCGTCCTCGACGATCTCGTCGCGCTCGTGACCGCTGCCGAGCAAGGCCTCGGCATCGCCTACGTTCCCCGTTGGGTCGCGATGCAATCTCTGGATGCGGGAACGCTCGTGCATCTCCTGCCGCAGACCTATGCCCCGGGCACGCCATTGCATCTGGTCTGGCCCGACACGCGGCACCCGTCCCCCAAGCTGCGCGCGGCGATCGACGCACTGTTGGCCTCGGCGCCGACGTGGACGTGACCGGCGCATCCATCGACGTCCATCGCCAGTACCGGACTCGAGCATTCGCCGACGTTGGCATCTGACGTTGGCATCTGACGCTTCCATGCGGTCGCGGCCGTCGACTGACTGACGACTGACGCCAGACCACCATTTCGCGCATCGCCGGTCAGGCGCCCCGCGGACAACCAAACGGCTCCTGCTGCGCATCGATCGCCTGCGCGCGCATCGGATACATGCGCGCCCATGTCTGCGCGGCCCACGTGCCACCCAGCAATCTCACGAGGCTGTCTCGCCGTGTCAGGAGATGCACGACCAGCGCCTCCGGATCGCGAAGGCCCATCATCGTGTCGCACGACGTCGCGCCCGCTGCTTGAGACGTTTGCGCACTCTGCGACAGATATGCCACCTCATGGGCACGTGTCGTCCATCGCCGCATTTCCTGCGACGAAATTCGCCCGAGCCGATACGCCATTTCAGCGGCCAGTGCGCGTACGCCGTTGGGGTTGCGCAACGCCTCCGACATCGCTTTGCCCGTCACATCGCACGCCGCTCCGCTCAGCCCGGAAAGTCGCCGCACAAAGGGCGCGTAGTGTTCGCCATAGGGAAATTGTGTGAGATCGGCCAGTGCATCATCGGGTAGCGTAGCTGCGAAGCTCGCCGCCTCCCGGCGAAACGTCGACGTCAGCGGCGGCAGCGACGTCAACGTCTTGCGCTGGTTGACGGCCACGTCGTACCCGTCGACCTTGCGCGTGTGCTGAAACGCCAGATCGAGACACGCGTCGAAATCCAGCGACATCACGTAAGGCAGGTCGTTCTTGTCGCGCCAGACCCCGATGTTCTCCATGAACACGTTGCAGAGATCCCAGTTACCGAGCCAGAGCGCTGCAATGTAATGACGCTCCAGTGCACATTGGTAGACGTCCGGGAGTGCGTGACAAAGCAGGCGACGCATGGCAATACGGTGTCCGAGTGCTTCGGCATGCACCTGCGCCATTTCACCGTCGAGGTGATAGAACGGCAGACCGCCCGCCGTCTCCACGGCCTGCGCCATGCGTTGCCCTGCGGCGCGCGCCTGTCCCCTTGCGTGTTGCAGTGTCTCGACATCGGGAGGATGTGCACCGCCGATGACGCGCCACGCGTCGTCGCTCTCGAGCCAGTCGCCGAGATTGCGGTAGGTCTCGAGAAACGTCGTTGCCAGATAGAGACGTTCGGGGGCCTGTGTGCCATCGAACGCCTGCGAACAGCCGCGCACCAGAATGGCGGTCGGCGTGGCGAGCCCGAGCGCACCGAAAAGCCGCGACGCCAGCCAGGCCTGAGCGGCATGCCCTGCGCTCGGACATGCCTTCACGACGTATTGCGGTGCGTCCGCCGGCGCAAGATGCGAGGTGGGTGATGTGTGGGGAAGGGATGCCGCCGATGCCGCCGACACGCCGTGCGTCGAAAGCGACATACGGATGGCGGACCCGGCACTTCCCATGGGCGCCGCAGCGCACACCCGTATCGCCAATGAAAAATCGTAGGGACCGATGTCCGGCAACGGCGCCCCGCTACCATCGTGTCCGACAACCGCGCCGAATACGCCGAACGTGCCGGCTTCGGGTAGCGCGTCGGCGCGCTGCCTGATGTCGTCTCTCCTCCAGTCGAACCGTGTGTTTCCCTGACCGATACCCGCATTGACGTGCATCACGACGCTCCTTGGTCGTAGCACGGAGACCGGTGCGCATACGCGGCAACGGTCTCCCGATTAAGATCGGCAAATCTTGCTGCGGTACTGAACGGCCAGCTTTCGAAAATGGGGCAACATCGGATAATTCCGCCTCGACGCCCTGCGCATCGAGGCGCTACGTCTTACAACTCGATCTTCGTGCCCAGCACCGCGAGGAACTGCGCGATCCATGCGGGATGTGCCGGCCACGCTGGTGCGGTGACGAGTTTGCCGTCGGTATGGGCATCGTCGATGGCGATTTCCATGTACTTCCCACCGGCCAGCCGCACTTCCGGCGCACAAGCCGGATACGCCGAGCATTCGCGCCCTTCGATCACGCCAGCGGCCGCGAGCAACTGCGCGCCGTGACAGATGGCGGCGATCGGCTTGTCGTTTTCGGCAAAGTGACGAACGGCGGCGAGCACTGCGTCGTTCAGACGCAGGTACTCCGGCGCGCGTCCGCCGGGGATGACCAGCGCGTCGAAGTCTGACGGCGACAGGCCGTCGAACGTAGCATTCAGCGTAAAGTCGTGACCGCGCTTTTCGCTGTACGTCTGATCGCCTTCGAAATCATGAATCGCGGTGCGCACCTTGTCGCCCGCCTTCTTGCCGGGACAGACGACTTCCACGCGATGCCCCACGGCCATCAGTGCCTGCACCGGCACCATCAGTTCGTAGTCTTCGACGTAATCGCCCGCCAGCACCAGAATCCGCTTCTTGCCCATGTGACTCTCCGTTCAGAGAAAAAATGGAAGGGAAACAGCGCCCCCATATTACTCAATTACGGTGACTTCCCCGAGACAGGGGTACCAGATGGACAAAAAAAACCGCGTGCCGAAACACGCGGTGTCAAGTCGGCGCAAAACGCCGTCGGTCAATCATGAGGCACTGCGCGATGTGGTCCAACATCTTCCTTCTATCGCCACACCCAGCACGCGCCCCGAATCTCAATAAGTCTCCAGATGCAGGCGCCCCTCCGTCTTCATCCGTTGCCAGAGCGACGGCCAGTCGAGTCCAGCCTCGCCTGCGATGGTCTGCAACACTTGCAGCACACCGTCCTCCATGCCCTTCAGCCCGCACACGTAGATGTACGTGTGATCGTGACGCAGCAGTGCCGCCACATCGGCCGCCCGCTCGCGCATCGCATCCTGCACGTAACGCTTGGGCTGCCCCGGGGTGCGCGAGAACGCGAGATTGGTGTCGATGAAATCCTTCGGCAGATTGAGCAGCGGCCCGAAGTACGGCAACTCGCCTTGCGTGCGCGCACCGAAGAACAGCATCAGCTTGCCGGTCGCGCCCTTCATGCGGCGGCGACGGCGATACTCCGTCATCGCGCGCATCGGCGCCGCGCCCGTGCCGGTGCAGATCATCAGCAGATGCGAATCGGCGTGATTGGGCATGAGGAACGTGCTGCCGAACGGCCCCATCACGTTCACCACATCCCCCTTCTTCAGGTCGCAAAGGTAGTTCGAGCACACCCCGCCGACCGCCTGCTCGTGATGATCCTTCGTCACGCGTTTGACCGTGAGCGCCAGGTTGTTGTACCCGGGACGCTCGCCGTCGCGCGGCGACGCGATCGAGTACTGACGCGCATGATGCGCCCGCCCGTCGGCCGTGGTACCCGGCGCAATGATGCCGATGGATTGCCCTTCGAGCACCGGGAACGGCTGCTTGCCGAAGTCGAGCACGATGTGATGGATGTCGCTCTCGGTGCTCGCATCCGTCACGCGATAGTTGCCGACCACCGTGGCCTGCACCGGGGCCTTGTGGTTGTACAGATTGACGTACGGCTTGGCAGCCGACCACGGCGGGACGACCGACCCGCGCACGAGGTCCGAACCCCCGATCACCGGCTCGGCAGACTCGGCACCGCCCATCGACCCGCCGCCGGCAGCGCCCTCGGTCGCCTCACCGATCGAACCCTGCCCGGCAAGCGTATCGTCCTGCACGGGCAGTTCGTCCCACGTGAGCTGCTCGTCGACGGGGTAGGCCTCGGCCCTGAGCACGTCGCGCCAGTTGTCGATAGCCCCCGTCGGGCACGGCGAGATACACGCCATGCACCCATTGCACGTGTCCGCGCGCACAACGTAGTTGTTCTCGTCGTGCGTGATCGCGTCGATCGGACACGTCTCCTCGCAGGTATTGCAGCGAATGCAGATCTCCGGATCGATCAGATGCTGCTTCAGAACTTCGACCGGAACGGGGCCGTTCATGATGCTGTCTCCTTGTGGGGATGGCGCTTGCGGCCGCTCAGTTGAAACGCACGTACTCGAAATCGATCGGCTGGCGATTGATGCCCAGCGGAGGCGGCGCAATCCAGTTCGCGAACTTGCCCGGCTCCGTCACGCGGCCCATGAGCGACGCCACATACGCGCGGTCTTCCGACGACGGCAGCCACTCACGCTCATGCGCGGCCCATTCCGTCTCGCTCACGACACGGCCGTCCGGCGAGACACGCACACCGGCGAACGTACCGATCTGACGATTGAACGCCTTGTGCGGCACCGTCAGACGGAAGTCGATACCCGCCTTCTCCAGCACCTTGTTCCAGCGGTTCACCCCGGCCACGGAGTCCTTGATGTAGTCGTCGCGCAGCACTTCGTTCATCGCGTTGAGCATCGGCACTTCGCGCTCGACAAGCTTGCCGTTGTCCACGTCCAGCAGGCGATACATCTGGCCGTTGAGTTGATGATCGTCGTCGCGCTTGCTCTCCTCATAGCGGCCCTTCAGACCCGAGCTGTAGAAGATCGCCGCGTTGGACGACTGGTCCGCACCGAACAGATCGATCGTCACGGAGTAGTGGAAGTTGATGTAACGCTGGATCGTCGGCAGATCGATCACACCGGCAGCGCGCAGCTTCGAGACGTCGTCGGTCTTCAGTTCGTTCATCACTTGCGCAGTACGGGCGATCACACGCGATACGCCCGACTCGCCCACGAACATGTGATGCGCTTCTTCGGTCAGCATGAACTTCGTGGTGCGTGCGAGCGGATCGAAGCCCGACTCGGCCAGTGCGGACAACTGGAACTTGCCGTCGCGATCCGTGAAGTACGTGAACATGTAGAACGCGAGCCAGTCCGGCGTCTTCTCGTTGAACGCACCGAGAATGCGGGGATTGTCGTCGTCGCCCGAGCGGCGGCCGAGCAGCGCTTCGGCTTCTTCCCGACCGTCGCGACCGAAGTAGCGATGCAGCAGGTAGACCATCGCCCACAGGTGGCGGCCTTCTTCCACGTTCACCTGGAACAGGTTACGCAGGTCGTACATCGACGGCGCGGTCAGCCCGAGATGACGCTGTTGCTCGACCGATGCCGGTTCCGTGTCGCCTTGCGTGACGATGATGCGGCGCAGGTTCGCACGATGCTCGCCCGGCACGTCCTGCCACGCGGCCTCGCCCTTGTGCTCGCCAAAGTGAATCTTGCGATCGGCTTCGCCCGGCGTGAGGAAGATGCCCCAACGATAGTCCGGCATCTTCACGTGATCGAAGTGCGCCCAGCCACTCGGATCGACGCTCACCGCCGTACGCAGATAGACGTCGAACCCATGCGAGCCTTCCGGACCCATGTCGCCCCACCAGGACAGGAAGTTCGGCTGCCACTGTTCGAGCGCGCGTTGCAGCGTGCGGTCGTCCGACAGGTTGACGTTATTGGGGATCTTCTCGCTGTAATTGATCGAAGCCATCGTGGGAATCCTCGTGTCTTATGAATCTCGTGCGTCGCTTGTGTAAGACGTCTCGTCCGGTGGATGTCGCCGCGCGCACCGCCCGAGTTGGCTCAGGGGCGGCGGCGCGTCGTATTCGTCAGACGCGGTTCAGATCGAACTGCGCCTTGTTGCCCTTGCCGTAGACCTTCAGTGCGCCCTTCTCGCCCACGGCGTTCGGACGAATGAAGATCCAGTTCTGCCATGCAGACAGACGGCCGAAGATGCGCGTATTCATCGTTTCCTTACCGTTGAAGCGCAGGTTCGCTTCCATGCCGGTGAGCGCATCGGGCGACATGGCCGCGCGCTCTTCGATGGCGATACGGATTTCGTCCGGCCAGTCGAGGTCGTCGACGGCAGCGGTCACCAGACCGAGACGCTCCGCTTCGTCCGGACGCACCGGGCGGCCGATGGTGGCGCGCACGGCCTCCAGCTCGGCAGCGTCTTCATAGAAGCGACGCGCCAGACGTGACTGATCGGTGACCATCGGCAGCAAACCAAAGTTGACTTCGCTCAGCGTGATCGCCGGTTCGTCTTCCTCGCTCGCGGGCAGCGCCGCCATGTACGTACGGTCGGCGGCAAACGCGAATTCGGCGAGCGTGCCGGTGAAGCACGAATCCGGCTCGATCAGCGCGAACAGCGAGCGCGACGACACATCGATACGGGCGAACGTGCGGCGCAGCATGCCGAGGGTTTCACGCACGAACCAGTGATCCTGATGCGCGAGCAGCGAGGCGTCGGCTGCGAGCACATGCTTTGCGTCGCCTTCCGTGCGCAGCAGCCACGTGCCGATGTCGAGTTCGTTGGTACGGAGATTGAGAATGGCGTCGTCGAGTTCGCGCGCCATCTTCAAAGGCCACCAGTTGATACCGGCGGCTTCAATGCCTGCGATGTCGGCTGGCGGCGCGGACTTCGGCGCCTTCACGGTCAGGCTGGCGGTGCGGTTGGCACGATCGATTTCGACGTCGACGAATTCGTAGCGAATGGCGTCCGGTTCGTCGGTACGCTCGATACGCGTGAGCGTCACGCCCTTGCCGCCCGGACGGTCGCTGCCCTGTGCCAGTGCCTGCGCACGCGCCGCCACGGACTGGGCGAATTGCGCCGGCTTGACCACCTCGTCCACGAGACGCCACTGCTTGGCGCGCTCGCCGCGAATGCCTTCGACGATGGTGCAGAAGATGTCGGCGCGGTCGTTGCGCACGTGACGCTTGTCGGTCAGACGCGTCAGGCCGCCCGTGCCCGGCAGCACGCCCAGCAGCGGCACTTCCGGCAGCGCGACCGACGACGAGCGGTCGTCCACCAGATAGATCTCGTCGCAAGCCAGCGCGAGTTCATACCCGCCGCCTGCGCAGGCGCCGTTCACAGCGGCAATGAACTTCAGGCCGGAGTGACGGCTGGAGTCTTCGAGACCGTTACGCGTTTCGTTGGTGAATTTGCAGAAGTTGACCTTCCACGCATGCGAGGAGAGGCCGAGCATGAAGATGTTCGCGCCCGAGCAGAACACGCGGTCCTTGGCGCTCGTGACCACCACCGTCTTGACTTCGGGATGCTCGAAACGGATGCGCTGAACGGCATCGTGCAGTTCGATGTCCACGCCGAGATCGTACGAATTGAGCTTGAGCTTGTAGCCCTCGCGAATGCCGCCGTCCTCCGCGATATCGATGGCGAGCGTTGCGACCGAGCCGTCGAAGCTCAGCTTCCAGTGCTTGTACTGCGTAGGGTCCGTACGGTAGTCGACGTGGGGTTTGCCGAACATGATTGCCTCCAACTCGAATAATGATCTTGTTGAATTGCAATATAGTGCAGCACAAACCCACCGTCAACCGTTTGCCTGAAGAAAAATGAATTATTTTGCAGAATGACGACACTCAGTCCGAAGACAACTGCACTGCCAGGCGCCCGCGCAGTTGCAGATAGGCGTCGGCAAGCGCCCGTCCGCCGGTGTCGAAGCTCATGTCGGCCTTTGCGTAGAAGTCCGTGCGGCCCGCCAGAATGCGCTTGAGGTCGTCCATGGCTTCCGCGTTGCCCGACATGGGACGCAAATCGCCCTGCGCCACGACACGCTTCATATGCTCTTCGGGCGAGGCTTGCAGCCACACCGTATAGCAGTGGGTGAGCAGGAAGTTGAACGTGGCGGCGTCGCTGACGATACCGCCCGGCGAAGCGATCACCGCCCGCGGATGCTCGGCCACCACGGCTTCCAGCGCGCGCAGCTCGTAACGGCGGTAGGCCGTCGCGCCGTACAGAGAATAGATCTCCGACGGCGGGCAGCCGGCCAGTTGCTCGATCACGCGGTTGAGTTCCACGAACGGCACGTGCATGTCGTCGGCCAGCATGCGGCCCAGCGTCGACTTGCCCGCGCCGCGCAAGCCGATGAGCGCGATGCGCCCGCGCCGGTCCGGATCGCGCTCGCTGCCCGCGAACAGCTCGCTGAGCGCCTGACGCGCCCGGGTGAGCGCTTCGCCATCGCGGCCGTGCAGGATTTCACGGATCAACAGCCATTCGGCAGACGACGTCGTTTCGTCGCCCACGATTTCGGCCAATGTGCAATTTAGTGCCTGTGCCAACTGACGCAGGAACAATACGGACGCGTTACCGACGCCCGACTCCAGATTGGCCACGTGACGCTCCGACACGTCCGCATCGAGCGCCAGCGCCTTGCGTGTCAAGCCGCGACGCGCACGCAGCGTCCGAACCCGCTCGCCCAGCGCGACCAGGAACGGGTCTTTATCACCGGCGCCTCGCGCCGTCGGCACCCCATCGGCTTGCGCACTCTTATTCATCGGACGAGATCCTCGAAGCAGGTAACATGTAATATATTGCTTGACAGCCAAATTTGCATGCTCTAATTTTCACCATGCGTCGATAAAAAAGCAAACGCGGGCCAGACACGCTGTGCACCGTTATTGATCGACGTCATATCAACAGACAGTGCGCGGACCCGACGGCGCGCCAGCGACACGATGAGACACGGCATTGCACTGACGATGCCAACCTGGACGAATTCAGGGGGTTTCGTGTCGGCGCGCCCGGTACAGCGACTGCGACGTCCCCAGGAGACATGGATGGATGTGCCCCAATTTCAGGCGCTGATCGCCGACGTGACACGTCAGCTTGACGGTCGCCCGCTCGACGCATCGCTCGCCGACTGGCTCAACGCGCATTACGGCGCGGATTCCCCGGGTTTCGAGACGCTGGCCGATGCCTGCCGCACCGGCGTGGCCGAAGGCTGGCTGTGCAACCGCGAAGGCGGCGGCATTCGTTACGGACGCGTCATCAAACCCACGCCCGACACGCACGGCTTTTCCGTCGACGTCGTGGACATGGCCGATCTGGCCGGACCGCACCACGTGCATCCCAATGGCGAAATCGATCTGATCATGCCGCTCACGCCGGGCGCGACCTTCGACGGCCACCCCGCCGGCTGGTGCGTGTATGGCCCGGGCAGCGCGCATCGTCCGACGGTCGCAAGCGGCCGTGCCCTCGTGCTGTACCTGTTGCCGGAAGGCGCGATCGAGTTCACGCGCAGCGCCTGACGCGCGCATCGCCTTATTTAGTTCGACTCCCCCTCGGTTGATGGACATGACTACCCCTGCCTTGCTGGAAAACTACATCGCCGGCCAATGGGTCGCCGGCAACGGAGAACGCACCGCGCTGACCGACCCCGTCACGGGCGACACGCTGGCTTACGTGTCGAGCGCCGGTCTCGATCTCGACGCCGCCTTCACCTTCGCGCGCGAGACGGCCGGTCCGGCCCTGCGCGCCTTGTCTTATGGCGAACGCGCGCAACGCCTCTCGCAGATCGTTGCGACGTTGCAGGCGAATCGCGACGACTACTACGCCATCGCCACGGCGAATTCGGGAACGGTCGCCATCGACTCCGCCGTCGATATCGACGGGGCGATCTACACGCTGTCGACGTATGCCAAGCTCGGCGCATCGCTGGGCGACGCGCACACGTTGCTCGATGGCGCAGCAGCCCCGCTCGCCAAAGATGCCTCGTTTGCCGTGCGTCACGTTTTCCGCCCCACACCGGGCGTCGCGCTGTTCATCAACGCTTTCAACTTCCCCTCGTGGGGCCTGTGGGAGAAGGCCGCCGGCGCCTTGCTCGCGGGCGTGCCTGTCATCGTCAAGCCGGCAACGTCCACCGCGTGGCTTACACATCGCATGGTCGCCGATGTCGTCGCGGCCGGGATACTCCCGCCGGGCAGTCTGTCGGTGATCTGCGGCAGCGCCGCCGGTCTGCTCGATCGTATCGGGCCGTTCGATGTCGTCTCCTTCACGGGTTCTGCCGACACGGCTGCAACGCTGCGCGCCCATGCCGCGTTCACCGAGCGCTCCGCACGCATCAACGTGGAAGCGGACAGCCTGAACAGCGCTGTTCTGCTACCCGATGCTGCACCCGGCACCCCCGCCTTCGATCAGTTCGTGCGGGAAGTGGCGCGCGAGATGACCGTGAAGTCGGGGCAGAAATGCACCGCGATTCGTCGCGCGCTGGTGCCCGTCGAGCACTTCGACGCGGCCGCCGCCGCGATTGCCGAGCGTCTGGCGAAGACAGTGGTCGGTAATCCGCGCAACGAATCCGTGAAGATGGGATCGCTCGTGAATCTCGCGCAAAAGCGCGCCGTGCTCGAAGGCATTGCCCAGTTGCAGACGGAAGCCGAGACGCTCTATGACGGCAATGTGGATGCGACGTTCGTCGATGCCGACGCCAACAGTGCGTGCGTCGCGCCCGTGCTGCTGGGCCTGCGCGATGGTGCAGCGGGCCAGCGCGTGCACGACACGGAAGTCTTCGGCCCCGTCGCCACGCTCGTCGGCTATCGCGATCTCGACGAGGCGGTAACACTCGCCAGGCGCGGGCAAGGCTCGCTCGTCGTCTCCCTCTATAGCAACGATGCCGTTGCCATGCGCGTGCCTGCGCTGGCGCTGGCAGACGCCCATGGCCGCGTGCACGCCGTCGATCCGTCGGTCGCGAAAACACAGACAGGCCACGGCAACGTCATGCCGCAATCGCTGCACGGCGGCCCGGGCCGCGCGGGCGGCGGCGAGGAACTCGGTGGTCTGCGCGCACTGCGCTTCTATCACGTGCGCGCCGCCGTGCAGGGACCGGCCGCGCTCGTCGAAGCGCTGACGCAGGATGCCGTCGAACTGCCGAAGTGAAGTCCGCAGCATCCGCACAACACGTATCCAAAGTTTGATCCAGCAGTAGCCGCAAGCCGTCGCAGTCAAGGTGATTCAGACAGGCGCCATCAGAGCGCTGAAAAGAACTCACGCCACGCATGCCCGCCCGTTGGTGGACGAGGCACGCGTGGTGATCCACCGGAGGCAACATGGAAGCCGTACTCACCCCACCGCCGGCGAACTTCAACTTCGCCGCGCATCTTGAGGCGCTCGGTCGCGAGCGCACTGCCAAGACTGCTTACCTCGACGACACGCGAGCCCTCACCTACGGCGAACTGGCCGAGCAAAGCCGACGCTTTGCCACGGGTCTTGCGCGCGCGGGCGTGCATCGCGAAGAGCGCATTCTGCTGGTCATGCTCGACACCGTCGACTTGCCGGTGGCGTTTCTCGGCGCGTTGTACGCCGGGGTCGTCCCGGTCGTCGTCAACACGCTGCTCACGGCCGACGACTATGCGTACATGATCTCGCACAGCAAGGCGCAGCTCGTGATCGCATCGGGCGCGCTCATGCCGACAGTGCAGGTCGCACTCGGCAAGGTCACTGAGGCGACGGGCGCCGCGCCGCCGCCGTGCATCGTCTCGCAGCCGGTCGCGGGCGAGACCGACGCGGCGTCCAACGCGCACGCGACATTCGATGCCCTGCTCGACGGCCCGCCGAGCGCGCTGCCCGCCGACACCGCTGCCGACGACATCGCGTTCTGGCTGTACTCGTCCGGCTCGACCGGCAAGCCCAAGGGCACCGTACACACGCACGCCAACCTGTACTGGACAGCAGAAACCTACGGTCGCAACGTGCTCGGCATTCGTGAGGACGATATCGTCTTCTCCGCCGCCAAGCTCTTCTTCGCCTACGGTCTGGGCAACGGGCTGACGTTCCCGCTATCGGTCGGCGCCACTGTCGTGCTGATGGCCGAGCGCCCCACGGCGGAGGCCGTGGCCCAGCGCCTGCGCCAGCATCGACCGACGATCTTCTACGGCGTGCCCACGCTCTACGCCACGCTGCTCGCCTCGCCGCACCTGCCGGCGCGCGAGGACGTGGCGCTGCGTCTGTGCACGTCGGCCGGCGAAGCGTTGCCGCGCGAGATCGGCGAGCGTTTCACGAAGCACTTCGGCGCGGAAATTCTCGACGGCATCGGCTCGACCGAGATGCTGCACATCTTCCTGTCGAACCGCGCAGGACAGGTGGCCTACGGCACGACCGGCGAACCAGTGCCCGGCTACGCGGTGGAGTTGCGCGACGAAAACGGCCAGCCGGTGCCCGATGGCGAGATCGGCGACCTGTACATCAAGGGGCCGAGCGCGGCGCTCATGTACTGGTGCAATCGGGAGAAGTCGCGCTCGACGTTCCTCGGCGACTGGCTCAAGAGCGGCGACAAGTACCAGCGTCTGCCCAGTGGGTATTACGTCTATGCGGGACGCAGTGACGATATGCTCAAGGTCAGCGGCCAGTACGTCTCGCCCATCGAAGTCGAGATGGTGTTGATGCAGCACGATGCGGTGCTCGAGGCGGGGGTCGTGGGACGCGACGACAACGGCCTGACCAAGACACAGGCGTTCGTCGTCCTCAAGCCGGGGATCGTCGCCACCGACGAGATGGCCAGCGAGTTGAAGGCCTTCGTCAAGGCGCGTCTGGCGCCACACAAATATCCGCGCGAGCTGGTGTTCGTCGACGATCTGCCGAAGACGGCCACGGGCAAGGTGCAACGCTTCAAGCTGCGCGAGTTGCTTTAGGAGACAACCGAAGCATGTCAGACGTACAGTTCGCCAGCATCGAGACGCCCTCGCACGGCGCGCTCTCGCTGGAATATCGATGGATCAACCGCGAGCGCACCGGCGCGCCGCTGCTGGTTTTCCTGCACGAAGGGCTCGGTTCCATCGCCATGTGGAAGGACTGGCCGCAGCAGTTGTGCGACGCTGGCGGCTACCGTGGCCTCGTGTATTCGCGCAACGGCTACGGCCGCTCCACGCCGCGCCCGCATGACGAGAAGTGGCCCGTCGACTTCATGCACCGCCAGGCGCGCGAAGTGCTGCCCGCGTTTCTCGACGCGGTCGGTGTCGGCCCCGATCAGGCAGACCGCGTCTGGCTCGTCGGACATAGCGACGGCGGCTCGATCGCGTTGCTGTTCTCGGCCGCGTTTCCCGACCGGCTCGCCGGTGCGGTCGTGCTCGCACCGCATCTGTTCGTCGAGGACGTGTCGGTCGAGAGCATCGCGAAGACGAAGACCGTCTACGAGACGACCGACCTGCGCGCCAGGCTCGGCCGCTATCACGACGATGTCGATTCAGCCTTCTGGGGCTGGAACGACATCTGGCTGAACCCGGCGTTTCGCGACTGGAATCTGGTCGGCGCCGTCGCGACGATCGAGACGCCGCTGCTCGCGATTCAGGGCGAGGACGACGAGTACGGCACGATGGCGCAGATGGACAGCATTGCCGCGCACGTACCGCACGCGAAGGTGGTGAAGCTGCCCGACTGCGGGCACTCGCCGCATCGCGACGCGCCCGCACCGCTCGGCGAAGCCATCGTCGCGTTTATCGGTGCGCATGCACAGCGGCAGGCCGCTTGATTCCGGGCGTCAGATCACGCGCACGCCCGGCGTACCCGGACGCATCGCACCGACGATGGCGGCTTCGATGAAACCATCGGCACGGAAGACGGCGAGCACGTCGTCGACCGCGCCGGGTGCGCACGACACCAGCAAGCCACCGGCCGTCTGCGGATCGCACAGCAAATCGCGGTCACGCTCCGTGAGACGCTCGCCCAACTCCACCGACGAGCCATAAGACGCCCAATTGCGGCCAGACGCACCGGTAATGCATCCCTTGTCCGCCAACTCGCGCACGCCATCGAACAGCGGCACATCGGACATACGCAGATAGGCCGCCAGGTTCGCGCCACGGCACATCTCCAGCGTATGGCCGAGCAAACCGAAGCCGGTCACGTCGGTCAGCGCGTGCACACCGGGCAGCGCCGCGAGCGCCGGGCCCACACGGTTCAGGCGCGTGGTTGCGTCGATCATGCGGCGATATCCTGCGTCGTCGAGCTGATTTTTCTTGAGGGCGGCCGACATGACGCCGACACCGAGCGGCTTGCCGAGCACGAGCACGTCGCCCGCCACCGCATCGGCGTTGCGCTTGAGACGCTTCGGATGCACCACGCCCAGCGCCGCCAGACCATAGATCGGCTCGACGGAGTCGATGCTGTGACCGCCCGCAATCGGAATGCCCGCCTCGGCGCAGACCGACTCGCCGCCGCGCAGGATCTCGCGAATCGTTTCGCGTGGCAGCACGTTGATCGGCATGCCGACGATCGCCAGCGCGAAGATCGGCTTGCCGCCCATCGCGTAGATGTCGGAGAGCGCGTTGGTCGCCGCGATACGGCCGAAGTCGAACGGGTCGTCGACGATGGGCATGAAGAAGTCGGTCGTCGCGATGATGGCCTGCTCGTCGTTGAGCTGATAGACGGCGGCATCGTCGGACGTCTCCGTGCCCACGAGCAGTGCGGCCGGGGCAGGCAGCGGGGCGTCGTTGCGCGCGAGCAGTTCGGACAGCACGCCCGGGGCGATCTTGCAGCCGCAGCCGCCACCGTGAGAGAGCGAAGTCAGACGCGGCGCAGCCGCCGGGGTGCCAGTGGCAGCGGGTGAAGTGCCCGCTTGATTTCCATCGTTTGCGGTCATGGTCGTCAGTGTTCGTTTTCCGTAAGTCGACGTATTATGAAGCAGCTTTGGCGTGTCGCGACGTCCGGCCGTGTCCAGCCATGTCTCGAAATGACGGCCTCACGATGGTCGACACCGCCATGCTACCGTTTCACATCGTCCCTGCATTGCGGGACGTCGTCGATTCACCCTACCCACCATGCGCCGTGAGCGCTGACGCACAAGGGGACCACCATGCAACGCCGCCGCTTCCTGTCTCTGGGCGCTTACGCCCTGCCCGCCTCCCTGCTCTCTTCCTCGCTGATGCCCGCCGCTGCGCACGCCGCATCGACGAACCCAGCCGCGACCGCAGCACCCAGCGCCGCCGATGGCTGGCGCACGTTTGAACTGACCACTCAGGTCGAGCTGCCTGCGGCAAGCGGTCCGGCGAACGTCTGGCTGCCGGTCGCGACGTCGCCGTCCGGGGCATATCAGCTTGCTCTGGGGACCCACTGGGAAGCGCCCGGCGCCAAGGCCGAGTTGCGCATGGTGCGCGGCGCGTCCGGCATCGGGGTGCCGATGCTGGCCGTGGCATGGCCCGAGGGTGCAGCACAGGGAGCCACACCGGGCGCGCGCACCGTCACACTGACGAACACGTTCGCCACGCGCGACCGCCGCGTCGATCTGTCGAAGCCGCCGTCGGCGCAGGCACCGCGCGAGTCCGAAGCGGTGCTGCGTCAGTACCTGCGTCCGACCGAACTGCAACCGACCGACGGTCTGGTGCGCGAAACCGCCGAGAAGATCACGCGCGGCGAGAAGGGCGACGTCGAGAAAGCCCGTGCGATCTATCAATGGATCGTGGAGAACTGTCGTCGCGAAGGATCGGTGCGCGGTTGCGGCACCGGCGACGTGCGCTACATGCTCACCACGGGCGACCTCGCGGGCAAGTGTGCCGACATCAACGCCCTCTTCACGGCACTGGCGCGCTCGGTCGGGATTCCGGCGCGCGACGCTTACGGCGTGCGGGTGGCAACGTCGCGTCATGGGTTCAACAGTCTGGGCAAGGCGGGGGACGTCACGCGCGCCCAGCATTGCCGCGCAGAATTCTACGCGGCGGGCTACGGATGGATCCCGGTCGACCCGGCGGACGTGCGCAAGGTCGTGCTGGAGGAAGTCCCGGGCGGACTGCCGGTCGACGATCTGCGCGTTCGTGCGGCGCGTGCGATGCTCTTCGGCCAGTGGGAAATGAACTGGGTGGCGTTCAATCACGGGGCGGACATTCCGCTGCCGGGGGCGCAAGGCGCGCCGAAGACCACGGTGCCGTTCCTCATGTACCCGAACGGCGAAGTGGCAAACGCCCGGCTCGACAGCCTCGATCCGGACACCTTCCGCTACCGTATGAACGCACGGGAAATCACGACCTGATCGCCCCGATACGTCTGAAACATCGTCATCTACCTCGCCGGAATCTTTCACGCAGGAGCGCATCGCCATGCAACGTCGTCACTTTCTTCATACCCTCGGGGCGCTTGGCGCGGCGGGCGCACTGAGCGGAACCGGTGCGCCGGCGTGGGCTGCGGGGCCGGCGGGACCGACGAAGGGTGGCGCAGAAGCCGACGACAGCGCGCTGGCCGGCACGTCCGGCGGCACGCTGTCGGCATGGCGCGGCGCGACACCGGCTTTTTCGCTACAGAGCCTGGACGGCAAGACGCACGCGTTGTCGGAATATCGCGGACGCGTGGTCATCCTGAACTTCTGGGCGACGTGGTGCGGCCCCTGCCGCGAAGAGATTCCCGCGATGGGGGCCGTGGTTCGGCAGTACCGTCAGCGCGGGCTTGACCTGCTCGCCGTGAACTACAAGGAGCCGCTTGCGACGGTGAAGCCCTTCGTCGACAAGTTGCCCATCGACGGCACCGTCCTGCTCGACACCGACGGCGCCGTCTACAAGCGCTTCGGTTCGCTCGGCCTGCCTGCGACGTATCTCGTCGACCGTGCGGGCAATGCACGCTTCTGGCGCATGGGCGAACTCGACTGGCTCGATGTCGGATTGCACGGGCACATCGAAGCCCTGATTGCGCAAAAGGGCGGCGCAACGGCCTGAGCTTTTCGTCTGAATGAACGTTCCCTGACCGGGCAGCACAGCCTGCCCGGTGCGCAGCGTCAGTTCAAGCGGTACTTTCCTTCGCATTCTCCGCAGTGGCGGCACGAACATGCGCCATCAGTTTGGCCGTCGGCCCTGCGAGCACGCCCTCCCGGTACGCACAGCACAGCGGCGCGCGCGGTGGCGGTGCGAGCGGTCGGTAGACGATCCCTTCGATCTGCATGCGCATGAGCGATGCAGGCACCACCGACACCCCGAGTCCTGCGGCGACGAGCGACAGCGTAGTGAGCAGGCGCGGTGCCTCCTGCTCGATGGCCGGGCTGAAACCTGCACCGTGACAGGCGGCGATGATGGCGTCGTAGAGTCCTTGCCCTGCGCGTCGACGATAGAGAATCAGCTTCTCGGCTGCGATGGCGGTCATGGGGACAGCGGCGGCTTTGCCGGATTTGCCCGACTTCCCGGTGCGCGCCAGCGGATGCGCAGACGGCACGGCGAGCACCATCGGTTCTTCCAGCACCTGCAAGACGGTGACCTCTCCGGTGTTGCCCTGTGGCTGCCGGATGAACGCGACGTCGATGTGTCCGTCACGCAAGCCGTCGAGCAACTCGCCGGTGCTTGCCTCGTCGAGCATCAGTGAGACCGACGGCGCGTCGCTGCGAAACGCGCGGATCACCGTGGGCACGAACGGATGCAACGCGGCTGAACTGGTGAAGCCGACCGACAGGCGGCCTTTCACACCGGCGGCAACGCGCCGCACGTCGTCCACCGCCTGATCGAGCTTGCGCACGACCTCATAGGCATCGGCGAGAAACGCCTGACCGGCGTCGGTGAGCGCCATGCCGCGCGGCAGCCGCTCGAAGAGCGTTACGCCCAGTTGTGTTTCCAGCACCCGGATTTGCTGCGAGAGCGGTGGTTGCCCGATGCCCAGGCGTTCTGCGGCACGCGTCATGTGCCCGGTTTCGGCCACGGCAATGAAATAGCGCAGCAGGCGCACGTCGACGTTTGCCATAGGGGTTCGATATCGATGTCTGACCAAAGATATCGAACCATATATCGCACACCGACCGCCCGCAAGGACGGGCGCGCCGCCTCACGCGATCGTGCCGAGCTCCTGCTCGGTGTAGACGTGGTTTTCCCCGTCAAACGTGCTCAGATCGATGAAGCGCATACCGCCGGGAACGTTGCCGAGCCCCGGGTGGTTCGTGAAATGCGATGCGCCGCTGGTATAGAACTTCATGGGTTTGCCCGGCGACGTAATGCCGACGCCCTGCTGCAACGCGATGTATTTACGCGACCGGGCAGCCGCGATCAGATCGTCCTTGGTCGCGCTCCCTCCCACCGGCTGGAACTGCCAAGTCGGCGAAAGCGTCGGCGAATCCTCGATGATCGGGCGGCCCAGCCCGTCGAACTCGTAATTCTCGTCAAGCTTGAAGTAGTAATAGATCAGACAAAGCAGATTCACTAGATTCCTGAATTCGTCGACGCCTTCGCGCAATTCGTCCAGATCCGGCCCAAACGGAATCTCGATGTGGAACCGATCGTAGGAAATCACGATGCCATAGTTGTTTCCGGCCGTGTAGTCCGGATGGCGCTCGATCACGTCGCTGACGATAGCCAGCATCTGCGTCGGGGTTGCGCAGGTCATGGTGCCGATGACGTAGGCGTTCCACGCCCCGCCACCGCTCTCCCCGGCAAACACCTGGGCGCTCAGGAAATCGCAGGACAGCCGGTCGTCGTGAATCAGCTCCGTGTTGCCGGGCGTGATCTCAATCGGCTGGATTCGCGGGAAACGACGCTCAAGAGACTTCGGATTCATGGTGGCTCCTCGAAAATAGGGACATTGGCGGCGTGCAACACGCCGAACCCACTCTAGCGAGTGATCTGCCGCGCGCCACCTGTCAACGTTGTCAGGTGGCAAACCCATTGTCCGCAACGACCAACGCCGTAAGCGTCGATGCAATCCATATCGAACCGATATGAATAACTGGACATTCATATATTGGACAATATCGCGGTGCGGCTTTACGCTTCATGGGTCCGGCACAGCCGTGAGCGGGTCGAGATCATTCGAACCATTGAGCGCGATACCGAAGCGCGCCACATCGTCAGCCACACGAAGAACCGTCGTTATGTCATCCACGCTTCCTCCACCTTCAGCGGCCGCCTGCGCAGCCCCGTCCTCCGACCGGCGCACATCGACCACCATAAGCGACCACCAGGCACCTACCGGCAGCGATACCCACGGCACACGTGCGCCAACCGTACGCGAACTGTTCCTCGGCTTTCTCGGTCTCGGGATGACCGCATTCGGCGGGGCCTTGCCGCTGGCGCGGCGCATGATCGTCGAGAAGCGTCGCTGGGTCACATCGGCCGAATTCACCGACCTGCTCGGTCTGTGTCAGTTTCTGCCCGGCGGCAACATCATCAATCTGTCGGTTGCGCTCGGCATGCGCTTTCACGGCTGGCGTGGCGCGCTGGCGTCGATTCTCGGGTTGATTGCCGCGCCGTCTGCGGTGGTCATCGTGCTGGGCACGATCTACCAGCACTTCCAGAACGATCCGCACGTGAAGCATCTCTTCGCCGGGTTGGCCGCAGCGGCGGCTGGCTTGCTGATTCAGATGGCATGGAAAGTGTCGTGGCCACTGCGCAAATCGGTCGCGCTCGGTGGTGTGGCGCTCGCGTGTTTCATTGCGATTGCGGTGCTGCGCGTGCCGCTCGTGCTCACCATGCTCGTCATGACGCCGATCTCCATTTATGCCACGTGGCGGGTGTCGCAATGACCGGCACGCTCGTCTCGCTCGCGCTCATCTTCACGCAGTTGTCGGTGCTCGCCTTCGGTGGCGGCAACACCATCCTGCCCGAGATGGAGCGTCAGGTCGTCGATCTGCATCACTGGATGACGTCGGAAGAATTCAGCGCGCTGTTCGCACTTGGGCAAGCCGCGCCGGGGCCGAATCTCATGATCGTGACGCTCGTCGGCTGGCACGTGGCCGGCTGGCAGGGCATGCTCGTCACGTCGATTGCGAAATTCGGGCCGTCGTCGCTCATCACGGTCGGCGTCCTGCATTTGTGGGAGCGCTTCAAGGACCGGCCGTGGCGGCGCATCGTACAGGCCGGACTGATGCCGATGACGGCCGGACTCGTCGCAGCGAGTGCCGCACTGATTGCAGAAGCCTCGGCGACCTCGTGGTTGCTCGCCGGTATCACCGCGAGCGTTGCGGTGCTGGCCATCCGTACCAAGGTGCATCCGTTGTGGTGGCTCGCGGCGGGCAGCGTCGCCGGGCTGCTTGGCGGCGCGTACCTGTAAGCGATCCTCCGCCTTCAGCGTTTGCCGGCCTCACAGACCTGCGCGAACGAGGTATGCCAATGGTCGCGGCGCAGTACGTCGATCCCATCGACGAGATGCATCCAGTCGTCGCTGCCGATCTTTAGCGACGGTGGCGTGTCGCCGCGCACCAGGGCAGCGAGCCGTGGCGGGCACTGTGCGTCGCGCGCCGTCGCTTCCGGCCTGCCTGCCACGATCATGATTCGCGCGATCCATTTGGCGACCTCCAGCGCAATCGTGGGGCGAACTGTCTCGCCGGGGCGCGGCACCGGTTCGTCGGACCACCGCCACGCATAACGCGCGCTGACGCCGGCACGCGTGGCAACGCCCAGCGCCGTGAGCACCTGCTCGCACGTCATGCCGTGCTGAGCCGCTGCCGTCAGGGCGCGCTCCGTGAGATGACGCCAGTCGCCCGTACCGCCGCAATCGTGCCGCACGCTGGCGGCGAATAGCTCGACGACGCGGGTGCGTACCCGACGCAGCGCCTTGGCGTCCGTCAGCAAACGCCGCTCGTGTCGCGTTTTCGCTGACAGGTCGTCGGTCGTCTCGACAGGATCGAAGATCTGCACGTCGACGGGATGAACGGTGAACGTGGGCGACCCTGGCTCGTCATGCTGCCAGTCGGGTTCGAGCCGCGATTTGAGCAATGCAAAGGCATTGTCGTCGCGAATCAGCGAGGGGCGTTCATCGCAGATGTGCAGGGCGTCGCGCATGGCTTTGGGCAACCTGAACCCCAGTCCGTGCGACATGAGCTGGCAAAGCCCGGCCACGCGATCGCTGTGCGCAAGATCGGATTGTGGGGTGTCGGCGAGGTGGAGCAGCAGCGCTTCGGCGATGCGCATTTCCGCCAGCGCATGACGCGGCAGCGTGGCGCCATCGCGCTGCGCTCTGGCAGCGTCGAGCGTGGCGTCGAAGACGGCCAGACACTGGCGCATGGCCGTCACGTCCGCCAGCGTTCGTCGGCGTAATTGCGAATCCGTCTGCAAGGCCCACTGGCGCTGCGCCTCGTCGCCCGCGCCGATGGCTTGCTCCAGCGCCTTGAGTTCCGGCCAGAGATACGTGCAGGTGGCGCCGACGGTCAGTGCGCTCAGCGCGCAGGCGAAACCGACGTCCACCGCGCCCGGGTGCGACGCCGCATGCCGAGCGAAGCGCTGCGACGCCTGATGCCAGGCGTCGGCAAGCACATCGCGCAGTCCGTTCTCGCGCAGACATGCCGCCGCGCTGGAGAAATCGCCCCGGAAGCCCTCGAAGGCGCAGTTCGCGGCCGCCTTCGCGAGCTGAAACAGCGTGTCGACGCTCGGGGGCGTGCGTGAGGAAAGAGAGGTGACGATCGCATCTGACGCGAATGACATGGCGCAAGCTCCTTGGTAAGGGACATCGACGAAAGTCGAAGCAGCGGGCATGGTCTGCCACCACGGTAACAGCGGCTTCAGGATTCGCCCGCGGCCCTTTCGGGCGTCCTCTCGCAGAATCTGGGATGATGTCGCCATAGCGTCGCCCTGACCGCCCTTTGGCCGTCACCTGACCGTCCTGATCCCGCCCGCTGCCGACCGGAGCCCCTATGCCGACTTTTGCCACGCTTGCCACGTTCGTCGCCGTCGTACTCGGGCTCTTTCTGATTCCGGGACCGGCGGTGTTGCTCACCATCACGCGCACCGTGCAGGGCGGACGCCGCGCCGGCGTCATGACCGGCATGGGGATTGCGTTCGGCGATCTCATCCACACGTTGTTCGCGGCAGTCGGACTGTCGGCGGTGCTGATGACGTCGGCGCTGGCGTTCGATGTCGTCAAATACGTCGGCGCGGCTTACCTGATTTACCTCGGGATCAAGGCGTTGCGCGAGCGGCCGTCCGATCCGCAGTTGCCTGTCGCGTCTCAGGTCTCGCCGGGTCGTGCGTTCGCGCAGGCCGTGGCGACCGAAGTGCTCAATCCGAAAACGGCGCTGTTCTTCCTCGCCTTCATGCCGCAGTTCGTGCACGCCAGCGAGGGCAACGTCTTCGTGCAGTTCCTCGTATTGGGTCTGGTGTTCGTGGCGATGAGCGCGCTTTACACGGCGGCTATCGCCTTGTCGGTGCGTCCGCTCGGCAAGTTCGTGGGACGCTTCACCTGGCTGCTGCGCTGGCAGGGGAAGATCATCGGCACCATCTTCATCGGCCTGGGCCTGCGCGTCGCCATGCAGCAGCGCTGAGCCGGTCTGGACGGTGGCACTGAAGCCGTCCACCGCAGTCAGTCCGCTCAGTCAGTCCGCTCAGTCAGCCCTCTTCGTCAGTCGTGTCCCAACGCAGGAGTCGTTCACCATGCAACGCATTGTCTCGACGCTTCGTTCGCGCGCTTATCCCTATCAGGGTCATCACCCTCACCGGCGTCACCAGCGTCACCGGTCTCGCGCCCGCCTGACGGTCGCGGCCGTCGCGATGACCGTCTGTCTGGCGGTGACATTGCTTTCGGCCTCGCGGGCCTTTGCGGCAGATCCTGCGACCGGTACTGCGTCGGCAGCGGGTCCCGCCGTGCCCTTTTCCAAAGCCAGTCCGGGCAGCGCCTTGCCCGCGGGCTGGCAGAACCTGCCGGTCGTGAGCGGCAAGAAGCTCACGGTCTACACCGTGGTGGCCGACGGCAAGCGCAACGTCATCGAAGCGGACTCGACCGATTCGGCATCGGCGCTCATGGCCAAGGGAGACGGTATCGACCTGAACGCGACGCCGATCGTCGCATGGCGCTGGAAAGTCGACAAAGCGATTCCAGGCGCAGACAACCGGGCGAGCGACAAAGAAGATGCGCCCGCGCGGCTGGTCTTCTTCTTCGACGGCGACAAGTCGCGGCTCTCGTTCGGCGACCGGGCCGCCATGACGCTGGCCAAGGCGGGGGGCGAAGACCTGCCATACGCCACGCTCATGTACATCTGGTCCAACGACGCACCCGTTGGCGGCGTGATCCAGAACCCGCACACCGATCGGGTCCAGATGCTCGTGGTGGCGGGAGGCGATGCGTCGCTCGGCAAATGGCAGACGTTCTCGCGCAACCTCGCCGCCGATTACGAGCGTGTCTACAAAGAAAAGCCGGGCAAGCTGCTCGGTTACGGTGTCTTCACCGACAGCGACAACACCCATGCGAGTGCACATGCCTGGTATGGCGATGTGCGTTTCGACGCAGGCAAATAGCGCCCGGGATTGACTTCCGGTTTCACCAGCCGACACCCATGTGAAAAGTCACGTCGAATGCATCGAAAAAAACCCTGAAAGCCCCGTCTGACGGGGCTTTCGCGCTATTACAACAGTCGCTTGCGTGCTACGCTATCTCGCCTAGAATTTGAGCCAGAGTCAGTGCACGGATACCTTGCGATCCGTTGCTGGCGATTGGCTGTATCGAGTCTCTCAACGCCCCGCGAGCGCCATGCAAAAGAATCGCCAGCCCAAGGACGTCACGTTCGCCGCCAGTCCTGTCTTGCAATCGCGCATGTCGTTGTGGCGCTCCAAGCTCGTCGTCATCGTCATTACACTGGCCTTCATCGGTCTCGTCGTGCGGGCGTTCTGGATTGCCGGACCGGGAAACAGCTTCTACATCGCGCAGGGCGAAAAGCGTTATGAGCACGCCATCGTCATGCCGGGCGTGCGCGGCAAGATCGAAGACCGCGACGGCCGTGTGCTCGCCACCAGTCTGCCGATGCGTACCGTCTGGGCCGTGCCTGCCGAAGTCCCGGACGACCTGTCCGATAGCGACATCCAGAAAGCGAGCAAACTGCTCGACATCCCCACCAAGGAATTGCGCACCAAGCTCATTGGCGAGAAGAAGTTCGTCTATGTGAAGCGTCAGGTGTCGCCGGAGATCGGCAAGCAGGTCGAGGCGCTGGGCATTCCCGGCGTTTATGAGAGCAGCGAATTCAAGCGCTTTTACCCCGAAGGCGAAGTGGCCGCGCACGTCGTGGGGTTCACGAACGTCGAGGACAAGGGCCAGGAAGGCATGGAGTTGGGCGAAGAGCCGTTGCTTGAAGGGACGGCCGGCGTACGTCGCGTGATCAAGGACCGTATCGGGCGCACCATTCAGGATCTCGACGATTCCAGCCCGCCGCGCGACGGCAAGGACATTCGTCTCACGCTCGACACCCGCGTGCAGTACATCGCCTATGAAGCCCTGAAGAATGCGGTGGACCGCACCGGCGCGAAGGCGGCCATGGCGGTCGTCATCGACGCCAAGAGCGGTCAGGTGCTGGCACTGGCCAACTTGCCGACCTACAACCCCAACGATCGCGAGCATCTGACGGGTGAGCAACTGCGCAACCGCGTGTTCACCGACGTCTTCGAGCCGGGTTCCATTCTCAAGCCGTTCACGATGGCGCTGGCGCTGGATCTGCACCGTCTGACACCGACCACGACCATCGACACCGGCCCGGGCCGATATGTCTTCGAAGGCGCGACCATTTCTGACGACTCGGCGAATGGCGTGCTGACGGCGGCGGGCGTGATTCAGAAGTCGAGCAACATCGGCATGACCAAAGTGTCGACGATGCTGCGTGCCGAAGAAATGTGGGACATGTTCACTGAGATCGGGCTGGGACAGCAGCCGAAGCTGGGCTTCCCGGGCGCGGTGTCGGGGCGTTTGCGTCCGTACAAATCATGGCGGCGCATCGAGCAGGCCACGATGGCGTATGGGTACGGCATTTCGGCGTCGCTCTTCCAACTGGCGCGCGCCTACACGATCTTCGCGAACGACGGCGTACTCGTGCCCATCTCGATCATCAAGCCGGACACACCGGTGCAGCCCGAGGGCGTGCGTGTCATCGATGCGCGCACGGCGGCCGAAATGCGCAAGATGCTGGCTGGCGTGGTGGATACGGGCGGGACGGCCACGACAGCGCAGGTCGCCGGATACAGCATTGGCGGGAAGACGGGCACGGCCTACAAGGCGGGCGCTCACGGTTACGACCACTCGAAGTACCGGGCGTCGTTCGTGGGGATTGCGCCGTTGTCGTCACCGCGTCTGGTGATTGCGGTGTCGGTGGACGAGCCGAAGGCGTCGCAGCACTTTGGCGGTCAGGCAGCAGGTCCGGCGTTTGCGGAGATTGCGTCGCAAGCGTTGCCGTTGCTGGGGATTCGACCGGATCTGCCGGTGCGCCCTGGCGTGATTCTGGCGGCGCCGACATCGGACACGCCGCCGGATGACAAGGGGTCGCACGGTTGATTCCGTGCTGCGTCAGGAAGGGCCTCACCCACTTCCAACGTTAGCGGCAGATCGGGGTGGGGGCCGCCCGCGGCACTCCATTGCTTGTTAAGTCGCACCGCGGGCGGCCCCCACCCCGATCCACGAGCAATAGCGATGCGACGACACCATCGGCGTGCAACCGATAGCGCCACCGCGACGGACGGTTGCAGTTTGGCGCCGTCATTCGGAGCGGAGATGATTGCATTACAGGATGTATGAGCGGTGATTGTCGGTGCCCTGACGGAGCGACTTTAAGGTGGAGCGCAGTCAGGGTACCGGCAAGCGCCGCGGGTTGGGGCGATGGACAGAGCTGTCAGCGATAGGTTGACGGGCGGTGTCGACGCGCAGGTAAGGCGTGAGCAAAAAGGGCGATTCGATTAGTCGAATTGCCCTTTTTGCGTACTGAGGCGCCAGAGAGGCACCAGACCAGCCTAAGCCCCGCACCAAAGCACAAAAAGAAAAAAGGCGGCCCGGAAAATCCGAAAGCCGCCTTTTTCACTTACCCGAGAGTCCGGGTAAGACCGGAAGACTTACATCCCCGGCATCATCAGCGAGTTGGCGTTGTGCATGATCCACAGCGAGCCGACGAGCACGATGGCCACGATCAGCACGGTGAACAGGAACGCCATCACATTCCAGCGCTGTTCCGACGAGCGGTCCATGTGCAGGAAGTAGATCAGGTGGACGATGATCTGCACGAGGGCTGCGCCGAGGATCAGCGGCAGCACCGTCGACGGCGGCATCGTGCCATCCATCACCAGCTTGAACGGCACGACCGTCAGGATCACGGCGAGCACGAAGCCGATCAGGTACGACTTCACGCTGCCGTGGCTGCCACCGGCCGCATTGTGGCCAGCGTCGTGGCCGTGCGATTGCACCGATTTGCTATTGCTGCTCATTTACATCGCTCCCATCAGGTACACGACCGTGAAGACGCCGATCCAGACCACGTCCAAGAAGTGCCAGAACAGCGAGAGGCATTGCAGACGCGTGGTGTTGGTCGACGTGAGGCCCTTCTTGCCGATCTGGAACATCAGCACGGCCATCCACAGCAGGCCCGAGGCCACGTGCAGACCGTGCGTTGCCACCAGTGCGAAGAACGACGACAGGAAGCCGCTACGGTTCGGACCTGCGCCTTCGAGGATCAGGTGGTGGAACTCGTACAGTTCCATGGCGATAAACGCCGCACCCAGAACCCACGTAATGGCGAGCCAGCCCATCACGGCGCCCTTCTTGCCGTTGTGCAGGCCGATCATGGCGAAGCCATAGGTGATCGACGAGAACAGCAGGATGAAGGTTTCGACCAGCACGAACTTCAGGTCGAAGAGTTCCTTGCCCGTGGGGCCGCCCGCCGTTGAGTCACGCAATACAGCAAACGTGGCGAACAAGCTGGCGAACAGCACCAGGTCGGTCATCAGGTACACCCAGAAACCGAAGATCGTGTTGCCCCCGGTGTCGTGGTGCGCGTGGTCATGCGCATGCGCATCGGCATGCGCGCCCGTGTGTTTGAGAACTTCGCTCGTCATGATTAAGCCTTTGCTGCTGCGGCCAGTGCCTGATGGTGAGCCGATTCAATGGCCACCACTTCCGGCGACTGCACGTAGTAGTCGATCGAATCGTTGTTGCTACGGCAGATGAACGTCAGGATCATGCCCACGAAGCCAACGATGGCGAGCCACCAGATGTGCCAGATGGCGGCGAAACCGAACACCAGCGAGAAAGCACTGATGATGAAACCGGCGCCAGTGTTCTTCGGCATGTGAATCGGAGCGTAGCTCGTCTTCAGATCGCTCTTGATGCCGTGTTCCTTGCGGTAGGCCAGCTCGTCGATGTCATGCACGCGCGGCTCTTCGGCAAAGTTGTAGAACTGCGGCGGCGACGACGTCATCCACTCCAGCGTACGGCCATTCCAGGGATCGCCCGTGGTGTCGGCCAGCGCCTTGCGGTTCTTGATCGACACGACCAGTTGCAGCACCTGGAAGCCGATACCGGCAGCGATGAACAGCGCACCGATCAGTGCGGCGATCAGCCAGGGTTGCCATTCCGGATTGCTGTAGTGGTTCAGACGACGGGTCATGCCCATCAGGCCCAGCACGTACAGCGGCATGAACGCGAGGTAGAAGCCGATCAGCCAGCACCAGAAGCTTGCCTTGCCCAGACGCTCGTCGAGCTTGAAGCCGAAGGCCTTCGGGAACCAGTAGTTCATACCGGCGATGTAACCGAACAGCACGCCACCGATGATCACGTTGTGGAAGTGAGCAATCAGGAACAGCGAGTTGTGCAGCACGAAGTCCGCGCCCGGCACTGCCAGCAGCACGCCCGTCATACCGCCGATCACGAACGTGACGATGAAGCCCAGCGTCCACAGCACCGGCGTGGTCATCTGAACGCGACCACGGTACATCGTGAACAGCCAGTTGAAGATCTTCACGCCGGTCGGGATCGAGATGATCATCGTCGCGATACCGAAGAAGGCGTTCACGCTGGCGCCCGAGCCCATCGTGAAGAAGTGGTGCGCCCACACGAGGAACGACAGCACCATGATCGCCGCCGTGGCGTACACCATCGACTTGTAGCCGAACAGCTTCTTGCCCGAGAACGTCGAGATGATTTCCGAGAAGATACCGAACGCCGGCAGAATCAGGATGTACACCTCCGGGTGACCCCAGATCCAGATCAGGTTGATGTACATCATCGGATTGCCGCCCAACTCATTCGTGAAGAAATGGAAGTCGAGATAACGATCCAGCGAAAGCAGACCCAGCGTCACGGTCAGGACCGGGAACGCGGCGCACACCAGCACCATCGTGCACAGGGACGTCCAGGTGAAGATCGGCATCTTCATCAGGTTCATGCCCGGCGCGCGCATCTTCAGAATCGTGACGACGAAGTTCACACCCGTGAGCAACGTCCCCAGACCTGAGATCTGCAAGGCCCAGATGTAGTAATCCACCCCCACGCCCGGACTGTACTGAATGCCCGAGAGCGGCGGGTATGCCAGCCAGCCCGTGCGAGCGAACTCACCCACGGCCAGCGACAGGTTCACCAGCACGGCGCCAGCCACGAACAGCCAGAACGACAGCGTGTTCAGGAACGGGAACGCCACGTCGCGTGCGCCGATTTGCAGCGGCACCACGAGGTTCACGAGACCCGTCATGAAAGGCATCGCCACGAAGAAGATCATGATCACGCCGTGGGCGGTGAAGATCTGGTCGTAGTGATCCGGCGGGAGAATGCCGCCCGAGTTGTGCGCGAGCGCCAGCTGGGTACGCATCATCATGGCGTCGGCAAAGCCGCGCAGCAGCATGACGAGCGCGACCAGCACATACATGACACCGATCTTCTTGTGATCGACCGACGTCACCCACTCGTTCCACAGGTACTTCCACTTGCCGAAGTAGGTGAGCAGCGCGAGGATGCCCAACCCACCAATCACCATCATGCCGACCGCGCCCATGATGATGGGCTCGTGGTACGGGATGGCTTCGAGAGTCAGTTTGCCAAACAGCGTTGACATTGTTGTTTACTCCTTATGCGCGTGCGCAGCCGCACCGGCGTGCATCGCGTGCGCGCCGGCGTCCATGGCCATGGTCATCGACTGGCCTTGCACGTTGGCAGCGGCGGCCGGAGCCGTCGCGGCATCGGTGCCCGCGCCCTTCATTTCCATCTTCATGTCCATACCCTTCATGTCCATGCCCTTCATGTCCATGGCACCGTGGTTCTCATGGCCTTCATGCTGCTGCGCCATGCCCGATGCCATCGGGGCATGCACGATCGACTGGAACATGTTCGCGTCGACCGAGCTGTAATACGTGACCGGGGTGTTCTCGCTCATCGGCACCAGCGAGGCGTAGGCATCCTTGTCGAGCACCTTCTTCGACTCGCGCACCTTCGTCACCCATTGCTGGAAATCGCCGTCGGTCATGGCCAGCGTCTTGAAGCGCATGCCCGAGAAGCCGCCGCCGCTGTAGTTCGCCGAAATGCCGTCGTACGAGCCGACGTGGTTGGCGATCAGATGCAGCTTCGTTTCCATACCGGCCATCGAGTAGACCTGGCTACCCAATTGCGGAATGAAGAACGAGTTCATGATCGATTCCGAGGTGATCTTGAAATTCACCGGGACATCGACAGGAACGGCCAGTTCGTTGATCGACGCAATGCCCTGTTCCGGGTAGATGAACAACCACTTGTAGTTCAACGCCACCACTTCGACGGTGATCGGCTTCACGTCGCTTTCCAGCGGCTTGTAGGGATCGAGTTCGTGAGTGGAGACCCAGGTGATGCGCGCAAGGATCGCAATGATGATGATCGGCACGAGCCAGACCACGACCTCAATGGCCGTCGAGTGCGACCAATTCGGCTCATAGCGCGCCGACTTGTTGGTTGCGCGGTACTTCCACGCGAACCACAGCGTCATCAGAATGACCGGAATCACCACGATCAGCATCAGCCAGGTGGCCGTGAGGATCAGGTTCTTGTTCTCGATTCCGATCTGCCCCTTAGGGTCGAGCAGCGTCATGTCGCAGCCTGCCAAAAGCAGCGGCGAGCACAAGGCGAGCAGCCTAAACAATCGCGGGTTTCTGTGTTTCTTCATGTCACACGACAGGGTTGAGTTGGCCAGCGAACGGCGCAACACGGGCTTACCGGCCTGATGCAGGGTCGCAGGAGGTTGGCAAGGGTTAAGGTGAGACGGGAGCAGTCGTCACGCCGGTATTGCACCGGTCGAACTACGACGACTGTGTCATCGAAAAGACGGGAACCGGGGCGGATTGCCGCCCGCAGACCTCAAGTCACTGTCCGACTTCTTGTCTTTTACTTCCATCACGGTGCGGCATTATGCCGAAGTTTAATTAGGCGGGACATCGCGCACCCGCCTGCGCGACAATGTGTCGCGCGGCCCTCACGCGTACGCGCGCGACGTTTTCCAAGCAGATCGACACCTTTTTGGCGGTAAACGCTGTGCAATGCAGCAATTCGGGAAGGTTCTGTGAATTCAAGAGGTGCGACGTTGTGTCGCACCCTGATTTGCGGTGTCGCAGCGAAATGCACTCAAGTGGTGCAATCGCTGGAGGGCGATGTAGGTGAGATGTATTGTGCCCGGCTTTTCAGTCGAGCGACAGTCGTACGGCAAATGCCATGAGCGCCGCGCCGAACGACCAGCGTTGTACTTTTTGTGCAAGCGGACGTGCGCGTAACCAGCGCGCGATGCGCACGGCGCCGAAGGTCAGTGTTACGTCGAACATCGCGCCTACGGCCAGCAGCAACACCCCGAGTTCGAGCACCTGACTCCACACCGGCCCCGCCTCCGGACGCACGAACTGCGGCAGCAGCACCGAACAGAACAGCAACGCCTTGGGGTTCAGCACGCTTGAGAGCACCCCACGGCGAAATGCATGGGAGAGCGGCGGTGCGGTGTCTTGCGCGGCGGCCGTCACGTCCATGCCGAACGCCGGCGAGCGCCAGATCTGGATCGCGACCCATGCCAGATAGATCGCGCCCACGATGCGCACCGTCTCGAAGAGCCAGGGCGCCGCACGCAACAACGCCGCCACGCCGCAGGCCGAAAGCGTCACGTGCGCGGCGCGGGCCAGTGCCAGACCGGCCGCCGTCGCCAGACCATGACGCGTGCCCCGCATCATGCTCGTTTGCATCACGACCGCCATGTCGGGCCCAGGTAATGCGTAGACGACGACCAGCGCGCCAATGAACACCGTGAGCAATTGCAGCGAGACCATGACCTTTCCCCAGAGGATTTGAAGCAGCGAAAACGAGCTTCATGATCCCGCCAATCGATGAGTGAAACATGGCGTTTTCCACCCATACAAATCAAATTATTTGGAGCAATCCTCTTGCATGTCACGACTAGCAAGGCAAACCACCAATGCCGCTTTTTGCGTATCACCGGTCGGATTAGGACGAACGGATGAGGGAAACACTTTCCGGACGCGGCAGATCGTGGTGGAATGCCATCTTTGAAGCTGTTTTTGTAGCGGGACACCCACAATGAACGAACTTGACGCCATCGATCGAGCGATTCTCGCCATCGTGCAACGCGATGGCCGTATCTCCAACGCCCGACTTGCCGAACGCGTGTCACTCTCCGAGACCCCCTGCGCCCGACGCCTGAAACGCCTCGAAGCCGAGGGCTACATCACCGGTTACCGCGCCGAACTCTCGCATCGCGCACTGGGTCTGGGCGTCACGGCATTCGTTCACGTTCGCTTCGCGGTACACGATCGCGCCCTGTCGGAACAATTCGAGCGTGAAGTGCAGGCCATCGATCGCATCGTCTCCTGTCACAACATCTCGGGCAGCGCCGACTACCTGCTCGGCGTCGTCGCCACGGATCTCGACGATTACGGCAGTTTCACGCGCGACGTGTTGCGCGCCCTGCCCGGTGTCACCGCCATCGAGTCGATGCTCTCCCTTCGCGAAGTCAAGCGCGATACGGGCGCACCGCTGCTGTAGATCAGATTCACTGCGGCGTAGAACAGGTTTAACCTTAGAATGGCGGGCTAAGACCAGAACCCGATCAGATCAGGTGCCTAAATGGACGCCATGCCTGCCGTACCCCCTTTGCCTTCTTCGCCGTCTGCGCCCGCTTCGTCCTCCACGGCCACTCCCGAGACTGCCAGTCATACCGACGACGCCCTGATGTTCGACCTCGCGCCGGTCTCGCTCTGGCTCGAAGACTTCAGCGGCGTGAAGCAGTTGTTCGACGAATGGCGGGCGCTGGGGGTGCGCGATCTGCGCGCCTACTTCAAGGCCGATCCGGCGCAGGTGTCGCTGTGCTCGCAACGCATTCGCGTCATCAAGGTCAATCGACGCACACTCGCCATGTTCAACGCACCGTCGCTCGACGACCTCGTGGCCAACCTGCCGCGCGTGTTTCGCGACGACATGCTCAAGACGCACATCGAAGAACTCTGCCAACTGTGGGACGGCAAGACACACTTCACGAGCAAGACCGTCAACTACACGCTCGACGGACGCCGTCTGGACGTGCTGCTCAACGGCTCGGTGCTGCCCGGCCACGAAACGTCGCTCGACCGCGTGCTGATCGCGCTGGAAAACGTAACCGAACTGGAGCACGCCCGCGAGCGCGTCACCATGGGCGAACAATACGCCCGGGGCCTCTTCGAATATTCACCAGTCTCGCTGTGGGTCGAAGACTTCAGCGCGATCAAGCTGCTGCTCGACGATGCACGCGCACGCGGTATTACCGACTTTCGCACCTTCACCGACGTTCACCCGGAGTTCGTCGAGCGCTGCATGCAGGAAATCGACGTGCTGGACGTGAACCGTCACACGCTCGCCATGTTCGTCGCCCCCGACAAGGCAACGCTGCTCGGCCGCCTGCCCGACGTGTTCCGCGACGACATGCGTCACAACTTCCGCGAGCAGTTGATCGACCTGTGGGAAAACAAGCTCTTCCAGCAACGCGAAGTCATCAACTACGCGCTCGACGGCAACGAGATCAACGTCCATCTGCAATTCGCCGTGCTGCCCGGCCATGAAGCGCGATGGGATCTGGTGCTGGTCGCGCTCACGGACATCACCGCACGAAAGAAGGCCGAATCGTATCTGGAATTCCTCGGCAAGCACGACGTGCTCACCAAGCTGCGCAACCGTTCGTTCTATGTCGACGAACTCAACCGGCTCGAACGCAAGGGCCCCTTCCCCGTGACGGTGGTCGTGGCGGATCTGAACGGGCTGAAAGCGGTGAACGACCAGCTCGGCCACGCAGCAGGCGATGCGCTGCTGCGCCGCGCCGGCGAGGTGCTGAGCAAAGCCGTCGTGGCGCCGCAGATTGCCGCACGTATCGGCGGCGACGAGTTCGCGCTGCTGCTGCCGTCGACCGACGCCACGGGCGGCGCGGCGATCATCGAGAGCATTCGCCAGCTCGTGGAGTTGAACAATTCGTTCTATCCGGGCACGCCGCTGTCATTCTCGATGGGGATGGCAACGTGCGAAGCGGGTGAGCGTCTCGAAGCGACGATTCAGCGCGCCGACCTGCTGATGTACGAGGAGAAGCGGAATCACTACGCCGGCAGCCTGAACGAGCGACGCGGATTCGACGGCGCCCCCTCGGGCAAGACGGGGAGCGGCGCGTAACGAGTATCTCGGGCATCGCGGGCTTCACGAACATCACGTCTCTCGTCATCAAGCGCCGCCTCCGAAGCCGGCACCGCTGCGTCAGTTCCGACGTCAGCGGTGGCCGGCTTCGCAGCATTCGCACGCACGCCGCCATTAATATCGGCTTGCGCATGGCCCAGCGGCTCGCAGATGAGCGCCAGCCAGTCGACGAACGCCCGCACGCGCGGCGATACCCGCTTCTGTGACGGATAGGCCGCCGAGAGCCGCAGCGGCGGCGGTGGACACTTCGGCAGCACCGGCACCAGACGTCCCGACGCAAGATACGGCGCCGCCGCGAGCACTGTCGGTTGAATCAGCCCGAGACCTTCGAGTCCCGCTGCAAGATACGCGGCCTCGTCGCCCACATGCAGTTGACCGCGCGTACGCACGCAGGTGGCCTTGCCACCCACGATCATCGTGAGATCGCCGCAGCGCGCAGGCAGCGGCACACCTTCATTTCCGTGCGAAGCCGACGCCCCCATCGAGGCCAGCGGCTCTGCCGGCGCCGACAACCATTTCACCGAGGTGTGCATCGCGAGATCGTCGAGGTCGGCCGGTGTGCCGTGCGACTCCAGATAGCGGCGGCTCGCGCATGTCACACGCGGCAGATCGCCGAGATGCCGCGCCACCAGACGCGAGTCCGGCAACTCCCCGAGCACCACACCGCAATCGACGCCATCGCCACGCCAGTCGCCATGCGCGGGCGTCGCATCCAGCGCAATCTCCAGCCCCGGATAACGCGCCTGAAATTGCGCGAGCGACGGCATCACGACCTCGCGCGCAATGACTGGCGGGAGGACGACGGCAAGGCGTCCGCGCAGTTGCGCCTGCGCGCCGAACAGCCCGGACTCGACCTCTTCGATGTCCGCGAGAATGGCCGAGCATCGCTCGTAATACGCCGCGCCCTCCATCGTGAGCGCAACACGTCGCGTGGAACGCGTGAAGAGCGCTACCCCGAACCAGCGTTCAAGATGCTGGATCTGCGTGGTCGCGGTCGCGCGGGGAAGGTCGAGCGAGAGCGCCGCCTTCGTGAAGCTGCCGACTTCGGCGACGCGCACGAAAGTACGCATGGCTGTGATGCGATCGATCATAGTGCCTCCTGTCCTTCCGGCTTTGCAGCAGTCCCGGCGACCCTGCCGCGCAAGATGATGACGGCGGCGCCCGCAGGCGCCAGCGCGAACAACACGAACAACCAGACCGATGCGCGCTGCACATGCGCCAGTCCACCGTCCGCCAGCCCGGCCGAGTTCGCGACCAGTCCGGCCAGCGCCGAGCCCAGCGCCATCGAGTACAACTGCACGGTCGTGATCGACGCCGACGCCAGCCCCGCTTCGCCCGGGCGCGCCGCCGTCATCACCCGCGTGAGCAAATGCGGCCAGCCGATCCCGACCCCTACGCCCACGCCGAACAACGCAATGCACACGCCGGCCACCCCCGCCGCGCTCGCGAAGAGCGACGCCTGCGGCAACAACCACGCCAGCGCCAGCATGCCGACCGTGACGATCACCGGGCCGAGTCGCACGCGACGATCGGCCGCCTCCCCCTGTCGCCCTGCACTGGTCATCGAACCGACCGACCAGCCCGCGGCCATCAGCGCGGCGAGATAGCCCGCAGCGAAAGGCGTCTGGCCGTGGATCGTCTGAAGGAAGTACGGGATGTAGATCTCGCTGGTCATCGCCAGACCGAGCAGGCTCATCACCGCATAGAGTCCGCCGAGACGCGTTCGCAGCGAGTACGCGCCCGTCGGCATCAGACGCGGCAACGCATGGCGCACGCTGCGCTCACGGTGCGCGAGCCACCACGCCAGCGCCAGTCCCAGCACCATCCATACGGCGGCGACGACATGCGAATCGACCACCGCCCCCAGCGAAATCGCAACAGCCGATGCACACAGCAACACGACCTTGAACCAGGGCACGGCATGCGTCGCGTCGTTGGCGTGCGATGTGCCTTCCGCACCCGCCACCTTGCGTCCGGCCGGCACCTGCGCGCGAATGATGAGCCCGAGGCCCACGACCACCGGCAGCAGCGACCAGAACGCCCAGCGCCAATGACCGAACTGGGCGAAAACGCCGCCGAGCGCCGGCCCGCATAACGTAGCAACGCCCCACATCCCCGAGACGAGCCCCATCGCGCGCGACCACAGCGGCGGTGCGAACACGATTCGGATCAACGCGTAGCTCAACGCAAGTAGAATGCCGCCGCCGAAACCTTGCAGCGTACGGCCCACGAGCATCCACGGCATGCTCGGCGCTGCGGCACACAGCATCGTGCCGGCGCTGAACCCCACCAGTGCCGTGATGTAAGCCACGCGCGGGCCGAGCGACGACAGCATCTGCGCAGCGAAGACCGAGCCCAGGATCGAGGCGACCACGAACAGCGTGGTGTTCCACGAATACAGATCGAGCCCGCCGATCTCCCTGACGATGGACGGCAACACCGTCGTCGCCACATAGACGTTGGTCGCATGCAACGCCACACCCCCCGCCAGCGCCAGCGACCGCCAGCCGTTGTTGCCACTCAACAGATCGCGCCAGCCCGGCGCGCCTTCGTTCGTCGTGCTCGTTGTCATGGATAGACAGCCACCCATCGGGCGACTAATATGCAAGAAAGTTCTTGGATATTACATGCCTCACGATGAATTACCCAAATAACCACTTGGATAATAGGGCGGGTGCGCCGCTCAGCGCCGCCAGCGCCGGGCACGAACGGGTGCTGCATTGGTTGAAGACGCAGGGACCGGCATCCACAGCCGAAGTCGCTTCGGGTCTGGGGATCACGGCCGAGGCTGCGCGTCAGCAGGTGCAGAAGCTGGTGGCAGAGGGTCTGCTGGCCGGCGAGACGATGCCCACGCGCGGCGCGGGACGTCCGCGTCAGGCATGGGCGCTCACCGAGGCCGGCCACAATCGCTTCCCCGATGCACACTCCACGCTCACGATTCAGTTGATCGGCTCGATTCGTCAGTTGTTCGGCGAAGACGGGCTCGACCGTCTGATTACGCAACGCGCGGCGGAGACGCGCGCGCAGTACAAGCGCGCGATCGATCCCCTGCCCGGCTTGCCCGAGCGCATCGCGAAACTCGCGGAGATTCGCTCGGCGGAAGGTTATATGGCGCGCGTGGAGCGCGATGGCGACGACTGGCTGCTCATCGAAGACCATTGCCCGATCTGTGCGGCAGCGAAAACCTGTCAGGGCTTCTGCCGCACTGAGCTGGAATTATTTCAGGAGCTGGTCGGCGAGCGTGGCACCGTCTCGCGCGAGACGCACATCCTCGCGGGCGGGCAGCGCTGCACGTATCGCGTGAAGACGCCGGACTGAAGAAACGGAAGGACGGCTAAAGCGAGGGCCCGAGATTGGTGTGACGCCTCAGCGTGGCACCTGAATGCGTCACTCCGTGCCTCATTTAGCGCGGCTGAAACGCGATCAGACTCATCCCGGCAAGGGCGACCACCACGCCGGCGATGTCCCACGACGTCGGACGCATCCCGTCGACCAGCCACAACCATACGATCGCGACACTGATATACACGCCACCGTAGGCGGCATAAACGCGTCCGGCGGCCGACGGATGCAGCGTCAGCAGCCATGCGAAGAGCGCGAGTGCAATGCCGCCGGGCACCAGCAGCCACGCGCTGCGATCCTGCTTCAGCCACAACCAGGGCAAGTAGCAACCGACGATCTCCGCCACCGCAGTGACGACATAAAGCAGAAAGGTTTTCATGTTGCGATTATGCCCGGAGCGCTCATCGAGCGACCTGCCCCTCGCGGCGTGGGCTGGCGAATCGTTCGATAGCCTACAATGCCGCGTTCACCGGAGAAGCCCATGGAATCGTTGGAAGCCCGCGTCGTCGAACTCGAAGTGAAGACGGCGTTTCAGGACGATCTGCTCGAAACACTCAACGAGATCGTCACCCGTCAGGAGCAGCAAATCGATCTGCTGCAAAAGCAGTTCAAGGCGCTGTATCAGCAGATGCAGTCACAGGGTCAGGGGGGCGGCAACGACGGCAATCCGCGTCACGAAATCCCGCCGCATTATTGACCCGTCGCCTGCCGTCACCACGCATTGCCACGCTCATGCGGGTCGGTTTTCCGGAGTGATTGGCGCGTTTTGTGGTTCACGTGCAACGCCAATTGTGAAGTCTTGTCCCGGATGTCCGGCGCACGGATCAACGCGGCGTTCAGAACGATTCCACATCCGCCGAGTCACAAAACCATCGACGATTCAACGCGCGCCCGCTTGTCCGGCGCCCACGACATGACTTCGCAACGCTCCCGCAATACCGCTCGCACGCTTCGCATCAACGGCTCGACGTCTGCCGACGGCGCATCGGACATCCTGGACGTGTCAGGCCAGTCAGGCGTGTCGCGCCGCACGACCCTGCGTCTGACGCTCGGCGGCCTGCTCGGTGCGACGCTCACGCCGTTCATGCGCGTGGCCGAAGCCGGCTACAACATCTGGACCGGCGAATACACGATGACCCGCAAGGACATCGAGATGGCCGTCGACAAGCGCTTTCCCACCACGCTCAACTACGGCCAGTTGCTCTCCGTCGAGCTCACGCATCCGCAGATCGGCTTCAATCCGCAAGCGAACCGCATCAACACGCAGGTCGACGCTCAGGTGCAGAACGTGTTGCTGCAAGGCCAGCCGCTCAAGGGCGTGCTGGCGATTTCCAGTGCACTGAAGTATGACCCGGTCAGGCGCGCCGTGCTGCTCGACAACCCGAGCGTCGAGCGCGTGGACGTGAACGGCATGCCGCCTGCCTACGGCCAGCAACTCACGTCCATTGGCGGCAACGTCGCGCAACAGGTGCTCAACCAGTACCCGATCTACACGTTCAAGCCGGAGCAACTGAAGTACGGCGGACGCGACGTCGAACCGGGCGCCATCACCGTGCTGCCCGACGGCATCAAGGTCGAAGTGAAGACGAAGTAATCAGCGATGCTTGTCGGCTTGTCGACTTGTCGGACAGCAAACGCATCGCACAGCAAAAAGGGCAGCCCGAGGGCTGCCCTTTGCACATCCGCAGACGTCGACCGTCTTAGACGATCGTCAGCGTCACGTCGATGTTGCCACGCGTGGCGTTCGAGTACGGGCACACGATGTGCGCCTTTTGCACGAGCGCTTCGACCACGGCGCGGTCCACGCCCGGCACGCTGATCTTCAGTTCGGCCTGAATGCCGAAGCCGGTCGGGATCTGGCCGATGCCCACGGCGCCGTCGATCTTCGTCTCGGCGGGCAGCGCGACCTTTTCCTTGCCGGCGACGAACTTCAGCGCGCCGAGGAAGCAAGCCGAGTAGCCGGCCGCGAACAGTTGTTCCGGGTTCGTGCCGCCAACGCCGGGGCCACCCATTTCCTTGGGCACGACCAGCTTGACGTCGAGCACGCCGTCGGACGAGACGGCACGGCCATCACGGCCTCCGGTGGCGGTGGCATGGGCGGTGTACAGCACTTTTTCGATCGACATGACGAACTCCTGGTAAGTAGAAAATTTCACTTCCAAACTTCGACCATCCTGACCTGACACGCCGTCGTGGCGTTGCCTTGAAGCCAAGCGGTCATCTTAATGCACCTGCGGGACCCCTTTCGTGAACATGGGCGCAACCTCACACCCCCGCTCGTCCCGTTTTGTCCCGCTTCTATGTTGCTTAGATCCTGCCTCTTACACCTCACCATCTATCTACTTATAGATAGATGAATGACCCCAAATAAACGGGAGAACTCTCCCGTTGTGATTCTGGCCTGCGTGCCGCCACTCAGGCGACCCCGCACACCGATGCGACCACATCCTCCAGCCGCGACGGCGCACGAAACAACCGCGACGCCATCACGCTGCCCTGAAACCCGGCGAACAGCGCGCGGGCGGTGGCTTCGGGTGACGATGTCAACTTCAACCTGCCGTCGGCCTCACCCTGCGTCAGCACACGTGCGAGCCAGGCTTCGTGAAACGCGAAGAATCGTTGCACCGCTTCGCGCACCGTCTCCGGCAACGTTTCGATGTCCGCCGCCAGCATGCCGCACAGGCAAATCCGGTGGCCGTCTTCGACGATGCGCCCGAACCCCTGCGAGTACAACGCGAGCTTTTCCGGTGCGGGCAGCGACTCGTCTATCTGCGCCAGCCCTTCACTGATGAAAGCGTCGTACGCCTTGATCGCTTCGAGCACCAGATCTTCCTTGGCCGGGAAGTAGTAATGAATGCTCGATGTCTTCACCCCGACCCGCTCCGCCAGATCCCGATAGCTGAAGCCGTTGTAGCCTCGCGTCATCAGGAACATCTGCGCGTGATCCAGCAGTTGTTCTCTGACGGTCGATGCAGCAGGCGATGTCGTTGTGCGGTTCATGTGACGAACTTTATCTACTGATAGATAGATAGTCAAGCCATTTTTTCGAAAGTGCCGATGGATTCTTTCGATGAGATCGATAGCGAGTCATTAGCCCGTCGCACCGGAAAGCAAAAACAGCGGCCCGGAGGCCGCTGTCGAAGGTGCTGCAAGTGATGACGACCGACGTCTGTCGGACATCCGCCGGATCGATCAGAAGTCGATCTTGGCGTTCAGGCTGAACATGCGCGGATCGGCCGGCTTGATGTAGTTGTCGTACTGGTACTCCCAGTACTGACGGTTCGTGAGGTTGCTCACGGCAGCGCGCAGCGTCACGTCCTTGCCGGCGACGCGCGTGCGATACGTCGCGCCGAGGTTGATGAGCGTGTAGCCCGACACCGTCAGCGAATTCTGCGGGTTGAGCGACGTGCGGCCGTTGTAACGGATGTCACCGCCGACCGACAGGCCCGGCACGTACGGAATCTTGTATTCGACGTTGCCCGAGAGCACGAAGCGCGGTGCACCGCCGACACGGTTGCCGTCGAAGCCGCCCGACGTGCGTGCGTACCAGGCGTCGAGCGCCATGGCGCTGGCGCCGACCGTCCATTGCGAGCCGAGCTTCACGGAACCGGCAAGCTCGATCCCCTGATAGATCGACTGACCGTCTGCCACGCGCGCATTCGCGCTGTTCGTGTAGACCGCGCCACGCTCGATACGGAAGAGCGCCGCCGTCGTGCTCCAGGTGGCCTGCTCCGTCTTCACGCCGACTTCGTATTGACGGCTCTTGAACGGGTTGAGTACCGCGCCGGCATTGGCGTAGGTCGAACCGACGACTTCACCGGCTTCGAGCGCTTCCACATAGCTCGCGTAAGCGGTGGTGTTCGCCGTGAGCTTGTACATCGCGGCGAGCGTGGGCGTGAACACACCGTTCGTCGAGTACGTCGACAGGCCCTGCGCGTTGGTCTGGTCGTAGTTCGTGAAGCGGCCGCCCGCGAGCACCGAGAAACGATCCGTGATCTGGACCGTGTCGGACGCGAAGACCGACTTCTGTTCGATGGCGCTGGAGCGTTGCGCCTGAAGCGGCGTGCCGTCACCGTAGAACTGGTACGACGCGCCCTGATACAGATTGCCCGAGTACGTCGAGAACGCAACGGACGGATTCGCCGTCACGGGGCTGTAGAGATACGCATAGTCGTTCGTCTGATATTGCGAGGCGTAGCCGAACGTCAGTTGATGCGTGAGCGGGCCGGTGTGCACCTTGCCTTCGGCCGTCACTTGCCAGGCGTGGAACGTGTTGATTTCATCGCCCAGATCGTTCAGACCACGGTAATCGCCCGCGCCATTGAGCAGATACAGCGTGGCTTCGTTACGGTCGCGCGTGGACTTGTTGTAGGCGAAGTTGGCCGACACCTTCCAGTCCGGATTCACCTGATATTGCAGTCCCGTCGTGTAGAACTGCGTGATCGTGTTCAGGTGCGTGGCCTGCGTCTGGAGGTTCGCGTTGGAAACGTTGATCGGGCCCGGCAACTGGTTGCCCGTGAAGTAGGCGGTCGAGAGCGATGGCGACGTCCCCGTCGCACGGCGGTCCTGATACATCGCGCCGAAGTTCCACGTGAGGTCGGGCGTGATGCGCGCATCCAGGGCCACCGACACCGTATCGCGGTTCAGATTGCCGTCGGTGTACGTGCGGCCTTCCTCGTGGGTGTAGTTCAGGCGGGCGCCGAACATGTCGTTCGGACCGGCACGGCCGCCGAGGTCGACGTGCTCACGCCAGATGCCCTTCGACTGAAAGCCCACGTCGACGCTCGCGATGCGCTCATCCGTCGGCTTCTTCGTCACGTAGTTCACCACGCCGCCCGGCGCCACGAAGCCGTACATGAAGCCGGAAAGGCCCTTGAGCAACTCCACGCGGTCGAACTGTTCGTACGGCATCGTCACGCCGTAGGTCATTACAGGCATGCCGTCGAGCTTGAAGCCCGATTGCCAGTCGATGGGCATGCCGCGCACGTAGATGTAGCCAGCCCACGCGTCGAAGGCGTTGCTGCCGTCGGTCACGGAGGCGTCGGTGACGAACACGTCGCCGAGCTTGGCCGGCATGCGCTTTTCCAGTTGCTCCTGGCTCACCACCGTCGTCGAGAAAGGCGTATCGAGCTGGCTGCGCGAACCGAGCGCGCCGGCCGCCACCGACTGCTTGAGGTTCTGCGGCGTCTCGCGCAGCGCCGATTCCGTCACCGTGGTGGCCTTGAGCGCAGCCGGCGCAGTACCGTCGGCAGCCGGAGCCGCAGCGGCCGTGTCAGGCGTGGCCTGTGCGAACGCCGACGTGGAACACGCGGCAGCGAAAGTCAGAAAGGCGGCAAGGGCCAGCGGGCGGATGGCAGCGCGCGAAGCGCGGCCGGCGTGATAAACCTGAGCGGACGACATGCTTGAATTCCCGTGTATCCAGAAAGCTGTTTTATTAATGAGAATCGTTAACGTTCTCATTCGCAGCGCAGGATAGTATCAGGTCACCGCACATCGTCAACAAATGTTGTTATTCCGTGGCAACGACAACACAGAAAAACAACATTTCCTTTCCTTACCGGTCAAGGGACACGCCGGACGCCACCACGCAGCGCTCGCCTCGCAAGGCGCTGCCGGACGCCGTCGCACCGGTCAGTCGTGGCGCCCCGGCGAGACTGCCTGGCGCCGCACCTGCTCGACGTGAGGCGCGAGGAACGCCTCTCGCTCGAGCGTCCCATTCAGTACGTTCACCGCACCGTCCGCCAGCACGAACCGCATGTCGTCGACGCCCAGATAGCCGAACAACGTGCGCAACCACGGTTCGATGAAGTTCAGCGAGGCCATCGCCGCGCCCGCACCGTAGTGCCCGCCCGCCGCGATGACGAAGGTCGCCCGCTTTCCACCGAGGCGGCCGCGTGGCCCTGTATCCGTCGGAAGCACCGTCTCGCCCTGCCGCACGATGTGGTCCACCCACAGCTTGAAACTCGCCGACGGCCCCCAGTTGTGCATCGGCACCCCGATCACGTAATCGTCCGCCCGATGCAACTCCGCGGTGAACACATCGGACAGCTTGAGCAGGTCGCGCTGTTGCGGGGTTCGCATCTCCGCCGGAGTGAAATTCGCCGCGCTCCATGCGGCGTCGATCACCGGCATCTCGGTGCTGGCGAGATCGCGGTAAAGGACTTCGCCATGGGCATGCGCCTGTTGCCACTCGCGTGCGAAGGCCTGCGTCAGACGACGCGAGATCGAGGTATCGCCCATCGGGCTCGAGTCGATATGCAAGAGTGTTGCCATCTCGTTTCTCCTGAAAAGGTGAAACGATATTAATCAACCAAAAGGTTTAATGTCAACCGAAAGGTTGATTATTGTGCGGATAGGTTTATCCTCCAGGGACGATGACGAAAACTGAATTCGCGATGCCTCCCGTCAGCCCTGCCGAACGGCTCGATGCCGTGTTCGGCGCCTTGGCCGACCCGACACGACGCTCGATACTGGAGCGCCTGCGCGCCGGCGGCCTGACCATCTCGGCACTGGCCGCGCCGTACGACGTCAGCCTGAATGCGATCTCCAAGCACGTGAAAACGCTCGAGAAGGCGGGTTTGATCCGGCGCGAGGTTCGCGGTCGCGAGCACACGTGCGAACTCGACGCGACCCGCATGGCGGAAGCGTCGGCCTGGCTCGATTACTACGCCGACTTCTGGCAAACGCGCATGGATGCGCTCGAAACGCATCTGGTGAACAAGCGCAAGCGAGAGACCCCATGACCTTGCAGACCGTGCGCGTGAGCAAAGTGCTACCCGCCTCGCGCGATGAAGTGTTCGATGCATGGCTCGATCCCGACGGGATGTGCGAATGGATGCTTCCGGGTACCGTCAAGCATTGCGACGTGATGCTCGAACCCCGCGTGGGCGGACGCTTTCACATCTTCATGAAATCGGCGGGCGCCGATTATGTTCACACCGGCGAGTATCTGGTGATGGACCGCCCGTCGAAACTCGCCTTCACGTGGCTATCCTCACGTATGGATCAGCAGCGCACGCTCGTGACGATCGAGCTTTTCGAGCGCGGCGAGCAGCAATGCGAACTCGTCTTGACGCACGAGCGCGTGCCGGCCGACCATTCCGCGCGCGGTCTGGGCGTCGGCTGGAACCAGATGCTGGAGAAACTGTGCGAGCGCTTCACGAGATCGCACAACGACGCGAGCGCGCGTGAAGACATCGCCACCGGCAACGCGCGCAAATAGGCTAATATCGCGGCACTGTCGCCTACCGAGCGGCTAATTGAACGGAACGCCGGCCCCCATCCGGGGCACGCGCGCAGTGTGGTATGGAACTCGACGCCATTGATTTGAAGATTCTGCGGGAGCTGCAAGCCGACGCCCGCCTCACCAACGTTGAACTCGCCTCGCGGGTCAGCCTGTCACCCTCGCCGTGTCTGGCGCGCGTCAAGGCGCTCGAAGCGGCGGGTTACATTCGTCAGCGCGTGACGCTGCTCGATCCGTCGCGCCTCGGGTTGCACATCAACGTATTCATCCACGTCACGCTGGAAAACCAGAACCGCGACGGCCTCGACGCCTTCGAAACCGCCGTGACCGCCCTGCCGAACGTCATGGAGTGTTACCTGATGTCCGGCGACGCCGACTATCTGCTGCGGGTCATGGTCAGCGACATGGCCGCGTACGAAACGCTCATCACTGATCGCATCTCGCGGATTCCGGGCATCCGCAACATCCGTTCGAGCTTCGCGCTCAAGCAGGTCATGTACACCACGGCCGTGCCCGTGCCCGATCCGCACGACGCCTCCGCCGCAGGCGATGCCTGAAGCCCGCGCCGCTGACACTGCCGGTACCGCCGCGCCCCTGCCGACACAAGGGGGCGCCAGCCAGCAGATCGCGCTGCATGTGGCCGCGATGCTGTTCGGGGCGTCGGCGCTGTTTGGCGAGCACATCGCCGCGAGCAGCACGATGATCGTGTTCGGGCGCGGCCTGTTTTCGTGGCTCGCGCTCACCGTCATCGCCCTCACCGGTCTGGCGGGTCTGCGCAGCGCGTCACGCTTGTCCGGCGGTGCGCCGTGGCGCGGCATCTCGACGGCGTCCGCCTTGCGGCTCATCGTCGCCGGTGTGCTGCTCGCCGTGCACTGGCTCGCGTTCTTTCTCGCAATCAAGGCGGGGGGCGTGGCCGTCGGCACACTCGGCTTCGCTTGTTTCCCTGCATTCGTGATCCTGCTGGAATGGCCGTTGCGCCGTGAGCGTCCGTCGTTGGGCGACGTGGGGGTGATCGCCCTCGTTTGCGTCGGCCTCGCGCTCGTGACGCCCGCGTTCGACTGGCAGGCGGGTGCGACGATCGGCCTCGCGTGGGGTGTGTTGTCGGGTGCGATTTACGCCGTCATTGCGCTATCGAACCGGGTGCTCGGCGCGCAGGCATCGCCGTTACAGGCGAGTTGGTGGCAATGCCTCGGCATTCTCATCGTGCTCGGACCGTTCGCGTGGCGTGAAGCCCTGACGTTGCCTGTCGTGCAATGGGGCTGGCTCGCATGTCTGGGCGTGGTGTGCACCGCCCTCGCCTATACCCTGTTCATTCACGCGCTTCGCACCGTCAAGGCCAGTCAGGCCGCCGTGGTGATCGCACTCGAACCGGTCTATGCCATCGCGTTCGCGTGGGTGCTGTTCGGCACGTCGCCCACGCTCAAGATGGCGATCGGCGGCGTGTGCATCGTCGGCGCCGTGGCCTGGTCCGGCTCGATGCGCTCACGCCGCTGATCGTCGATGTCGGTATCGATGAGGGTCTCGGTGGCTCATCGAGTCGCAGAGACCCTCATCGCTGACACGTCGCGCGTCAGAGAATCATGCCGCCCGACGCTTCGACACGCTGGCCGTTGATCCAGCCAGTCTCGTCGCTCAGCAGCGCCGCCACCACACCGCCGATATCTTCAGCTTCGCCGACCCGGCCCAGCGCGATGTTGTTGGCGACCATCTTGTGCACCGCCTCGTTGTCACGCACCGTGCCGCCGTTGAAGTCCGTGGCGATCGCCCCCGGCGCGATGGTGTTGGCGCGAATGCCGCGCGCGCCCAACTCCTTGGCCAGATAACGCGAGAACACTTCGATACCGCCCTTCATCATGGCGTAGGCCGATGCGTTCGGCAGCGTGAAGCGGGCCAGACCGCTCGATACGTTCAGAATGCGGCCGCCGTCGGCAATCATCGGCAACAACGTCTGCGTGAGGAAGAACGGCCCCTTCAGATGCAGGCGCACGAGAAAATCGAACTCGTCTTCCGTCGTGTCGACGATCGCCTTGTGCAGACCGGTGCCGGCGTTGTTCACGAGGAAGTCGAACGTGTCGCGCTTCCAGACTTCCTTTAGCAGACGCTTGACCTCAGCGGCGAATGGCGCGAACTGAGACGAATCCGAGGCGTCGAGCGGCAGCGCCACGGCGTTTGCGCCCAGCTTGACGATCTCGGCGACTACAGCCTCAGCTTCTTCCCGCTGGCTGCGATAGGTGAGGATGACATCAGTGCCGCGATGGGCGAGAGCAAGCGCCGAAGCACGGCCAAGGCCGCGGCTGCCACCGGTGATGAGAGCGATCTTACGGGTCATGGTGATTCTCCTTGGATGTATGTTCAACATCCTATTGCATCGAATTTCACCAATAAATCCATCGAATCTGATTACACTGATCAAATTCCAATAACAATCGTTCGTCTGCCCCGACGAATGCCCCCTCGTCCCCATGCACCAGCTCGACGCCATGCGTATCTTCGTACGCGTTACCGAGACCGGCAGCTTCACGCAGGCCGCCGACAGCCTCGGCCTGCCTCGCGCCAGCGTGTCCAACGCCATCAAGCAACTCGAAACGAAGCTGGGCACGCGCTTGCTGCATCGAACCACGCGCCGTGTGCAGCTCACGCAGGACGGACAGGCCTGCCTTGAACGCTGCAAGGACCTGCTCGCCGATATGGAGGAGTGGGAGACGATGTTCGCCGCGCAGAACGAAGCGCTCTCCGGACGGCTGCGGGTTGATCTTCCCGCCACGCTGGCGCGCACGACCGTGATCCCGCAACTGCCGTCGTTTCTGGCGCAGCATCCGGCGTTGCGCATCGAGCTGTCGAGCACCGACCGGCGCGTCGATCTCGTGCGCGAAGGCTTCGATTGCGTATTGCGCGTGGGCGCAGTCGCGGACTCCACGCTGATTGCGCGTCCGCTGGGCCATATGCGGCAAATCAATGTGGCGAGCGCGGCATATCTCAAACGTTACGGCGTGCCGAAAACGCTGGAAGATCTCAGTAGCCACCGGCTGATCCATTACACGACGACATTGGGCACGCGCCCCGTCGGCTGGGAGTATTTCGATGGCGAGCGCTACGCACAATGGCCGATGGAGGGTGTGTTGACGGTGAATAACGCCGACGCCTATCAGGCCGCCTGCCTCGCCGGACTCGGGCTGATTCAGGCCCCCGAATCGGGTGTGCGAGGTCACATCGCAGACGGCACGCTGCAAGAAGTGATGCCGGATTTTCAGGCCGAGCCGCTCGCGGTGTCGCTGCTCTATGCCAACCGTCGGCATCTGCCACGCCGCGCGCAGGCGTTCATGAACTGGCTCACCGATCTGCTCACGCCGCGTCTGACGAACCTCTGACCCATCCCCGTGCGCGCTATCGCGACTACAGCCCCTGCTCGACCATCGCGACGAGCCGCTGTCCTAGCGCATCGACCTGTTCGTCGGGCAAGTCACGCAGCGGGCCGTCGATGACCAGCACCGACAGGCCGTGCACCGCCGCCCAGGCGAGATACTCGGCGCCCGGCCGCTGTTCGGGACGCACGATGCCGGCGGCCACCATGCCGTCGAGCGCCGCCCCCAGCAATTCGAACGGATTCAATCCGCTCGCCCCCGCCTTCTCCGGCCCGCCCGCCGAACGTACATTCTCCGACGGCGCAAACGCAGTGCGGAACAGCCCCGGCTGCCTGCGCGCGAAGTGTAGATAGCCGATACCCACGCCACGCAACACCGCGCGCGAGCGCGCCGCGCCGTCAGGCAGCGACGCTGCATCGAGCAGCGCCTGCTCATGCTCGATGAACACCGCCAGTTCGGCCAATGCCGCCGAGCGCACCGCGTCAAGCAGATCCTGACGATTGGCGAAGTGCCGGTAGGCCGCATTGGGAACCACCCCGGCGCGCCGCGTGGCCTCGCGTAGGATCACCGCATCCGGTCCCCCGTCGCGCGCGAGCGCGATCCCCGCTTCCAGTAACGCCCGGCGCAGGTCGCCGTGGCGATAGGTCGTCCGCGCCGGCCCGGTCGTTGTTTCTTGTTCTGTCATTGCTACCCCTTGTGGACAGTGTCCATTATGTCTGCTATTGTTTGTGTACACCGTCCACAATGGCAAGTTGCAATGCATCATCGGTCGGTGGATGACGTCACATTCGCGCCTCGCCTGTGCAGGCACTATGGTTGTTGAAGTACCGATGACGTTCGACCGATGACACTTCCCCGGGCACCCGAATGCCCGTTTATCGCAGACATATTGAGGAGCGCTCCATGCAAGTTCATTCCTATCTGTTTTTCGAAGGTCGTTGCGAAGAAGCCATGGATTTCTATGTGAAGACGCTGGGCGCGAAGCGCGGCATGGTGATGCGCTACGGCGACAGCCCGGAGCAGTGTCCCGAAGGCATGCTGCCGCCGGGCAGCGAGAACAAGATCATGCACGGTGAGTTCTCCATCGGCGAATCGATGGTGATGGCGTCCGACGGCATGGTGAGCGGTCAGCCGAAGTTCGACGGCTTCTCGCTGTCGGTGGACTTCACCGAAGTGGGCGCGGCCGAGAAGGCGTTCCACGCGCTGGCCGAGGGCGGCTCGGTCAACATGCCGCTGGGCGAGACGTTCTTCGCGAAAACGTTCGGCATGGTCAAGGACCGTTTCGGCATGAACTGGATGGTGATCGTGCCCAAGGAAATGCCGAAGGGTTAAGGCACTGGCTGAAGGGTGGGCATAAGGGTGACCGAATGGGTGACCGAATGCCCCGGCGGGTGTCGGATGAGATGGCTGGGTGTGCAGGATTGCACCTCTGTCGACGATTCCGTCACCCGCCTCTTTTTTCTGCCCGGCGTGTCCGACAAGTTCCTCGCGCCTGTGCTATCGTCGCCGCCATGCCATCCGTTATCTCAATCAAAAATCTGTCGAAGACGTACGCGACAGGGTTCCAGGCACTCAAGAACGTCAGCCTGGAAATCCAGCGCGGCGAGATCTTCGCCCTGCTCGGCCCGAACGGCGCCGGCAAAACGACCCTCATCAGCACCATCTGCGGCATCGTGCGTCCGACCTCGGGCACGGTCACCGTCGACGGTCACGACATCGTCACGGATTACCGTGCCGCGCGTGAAGCCATCGGCCTCGTGCCGCAGGAGCTGACCACGGATTCCTTCGAATCCGTGTGGGCCACCGTCTCCTTCTCGCGGGGTTTGTTCGGCAAACCGGCGAATCCGGCGCACATCGAAAAGGTGCTGCGCTCGCTATCGCTGTGGGAGAAGAAGGACAGCCGCATCATGCAGCTCTCGGGCGGCATGAAGCGTCGCGTGCTGATCGCCAAGGCGCTCTCGCACGAGCCGCGTGTGCTGTTCCTCGATGAGCCGACCGCCGGGGTGGACGTCGAGTTGCGACGCGACATGTGGCGCCTCGTGCAGTCGCTGCGCGAGACCGGCGTGACCGTGATCCTCACCACGCACTACATCGAAGAGGCCGAAGAAATGGCCGACCGCGTGGGCATCATTACCGGCGGGCAGATCACGCTCGTGCAGGAGAAGACCGAACTGATGCGGCACATGGGCAGCAAGCAGCTCTCGCTGCAACTGACCGAGCCGATCGCAGCCGTGCCCGAGGCCCTCGCCGGTTACGGTCTGGTGCTCGGCAACAACGGCACCGAACTCGTCTTCAGCTACGACGCCAATATCGAGCAGACGTCCATCGCCTCGCTGCTGCGCGACATGGAGCGCGCCGGCATTTCGGTGAAGGATCTGCACACGACGCAAAGCTCGCTCGAAGACATCTTCGTCTCGCTCGTGCATAAAAAAGAAGGATGAGCCGCGCCATGAATTTCTACGCCGTCAGGGCGATCTACAACTTCGAGATGGCCCGCACGCGTCGCACGCTGATGCAGAGCATCATCTCGCCGGTCATCTCGACCTCGCTGTACTTTGTGGTGTTCGGCGCGGCCATCGGCTCGCGCATTCCCGAAATCGAAGGCGTGCCGTACGGCGCGTTCATCGTGCCGGGCCTCATCATGCTCTCGCTGCTCACGCAGAGTGTGACGAACGCCTCGTTCGGCATCTACTTCCCACGTTTCACAGGCACGATCTACGAGGTGCTCTCCGCGCCCGTGTCCTACATGGAGATCGTGTGCGCCTACGTGGGGGCGGCGGCAACGAAGTCGATCATTCTCGGGGTCATCATGCTGGGCACGGCGGCGCTGTTCGTGCCGCTGCGCATCGAGCATCCGATCTGGATGATCTTCTTCCTCGTGCTCACCGCCGTGACGTTCAGCCTGCTCGGCTTCATCATCGGCATCTGGGCCGATGGCTTCGAGAAGCTGCAACTCGTGCCGTTGCTCATCATCACGCCGCTCACGTTCCTTGGCGGCAGCTTCTACTCGACGAGCATCCTGCCGCCGTTCTGGCGCGCCGTCACGCTGTTCAATCCGGTCGTGTATCTCATCAGCGGTTTCCGCTGGAGCTTCTACGGACTGGCGGATGTGAGCGTGGCGGTCAGTCTCGGCATGACGCTGCTGTTCCTCGCGATCTTCCTCGCGATCGTCGCGTGGATGTTCAAGACGGGCTATCGCCTCAAGAGCTGATCCCCTTAACTCACTTAACGTCCATCAGGCCCGCCCGGTATCCGGCGGGCTGTCCACACGATTCGCCGGATAGCACGATGTCCGGCGTCTCTCTGATCCCAGTCCTCCCAACGCTCACAACGTCAGATCGGCGGCGTTTCGCGAAACGCGGGCAATGCTTCGGCTTCCGCCGAGAACTTGGCAACCTCGGGAAACGCGCTGCCGAAATCGACTTCGGGCAGCATCATCTGGTGGAAGCGCCACGCTACGGCAATCGCGACACCGTGCTCGCCAATGCGATCCGGCGTGGCCTCGACCGGCACCTGCGCCAGTTCCTTTTCCAACCCCTGAAACGCCGCGTGAACCTGCGTGCGCACGCGGTCAGTCCACGGCGTGTGGCGCTTCTCGCTCGGACGCAGTTCGCGCTCGTAGACCAGTTGCACCGACTTCTCGCAGGCCGCCAGCGCAAGTCCCGTCAGTCGTAACGAACGCAACCGTGCCGCAGGTTCGGCCGGAACCAGCCGCAGCTCGGGATCGACCAGCGACTCGACGTACTGAAGAATCAGCGTGGAGTCCATGAGCACCGTGCCGTCATCAGCGACGAACGTGGGCGCTTTCACGACAGGATTGATGGCGGAAAACTCGTTGAACGTCCGGAAGACGGACAGTGAACGGTGCTCGAAGGGCAGCCCGAGCAGCTTCAGGCAAATCGCCGTGCGACGCACGTATGGGGAATCCAGCATTCCGATCAACTGCATGTCTCGCTCCCTGGCAAGGCGGTCACCGCCGGTTTCGTCGATCATACATGACGGGTAGAATGGGTCGCATGGCTGATTCGACAGGGAGATGCTTCATGAACATCCTGATGGTTCTGACCTCGCACGACCGCCTCGGCGACACGGGCAAGAAGACCGGCTTCTGGCTCGAAGAATTTGCCTCGCCGTATTACGTGTTCATCGACGAAGGGCTCGCGGTAACGCTCGCGTCGCCTGCCGGCGGACAGCCGCCGCTCGATCCCAAGAGCGACGAGCCCGATGCGCAGACCGACGCCACCCGACGCTTTCGCGACGACACCGATGCGCAACAAGCCCTCGCCAACACGCTGAAACTCGCCGACGTCAAAGCCGACGACTACGACGCCGTTTTCTACCCCGGCGGCCACGGCCCGCTCTGGGATCTCGCGCAGGACCCGCATTCCATCCACCTGATCGAAGCGTTCGAGCGGGCAGGCAAGCCGATCGGCTTCGTCTGCCACGCGCCGGGCGTGCTGCGTCAGGTGCGCGCGGCGAATGGCGAGCCACTGGTACGCGGGCGTCATGTGACCGGCTTCACCAACGACGAAGAGGCGGCCGTCGGACTCACCGACGTGGTGCCGTTCCTCGTCGAAGATGAATTGCGGCGTCTCGGCGGTCTCTACGAGAAGGCGGAGAACTGGGCATCGCACGTCGTCGGCGACGGTCGCCTCGTCACCGGGCAGAATCCGGCTTCGTCTGAAGAAGCCGCACGCACGGTGCTCGCCATGATGGAGCCTCGCCTGCCATGAGGACACTGGATGCAGCCGTCGATGTACGGCGCCTGGTGCCGGCCGATGCGCTGGCGTTCCAGGCGCTGCGGCTTGCGGGTTTGCAGGCACACCCGGAGGCGTTCGGATCGAGCTATGCGGAAGAGAGGGACTGGCCGGTCGAGCGCGTGCGCGAATGGCTGACGGTACGCCCTGACGCAGGTGTCTTCGGCGCGTTCGAGAACGAGCGGTTGGTCGGCGTGGTCGGGCTGGGCCGACAGGCGCGCCCGAACTTCGCTCACGTGGGTTTTCTCTGGGGCATGTACGTCGAAGCACAGGCCATGGGACGCGGTGTCGGACGCGCACTGATCGACGCGGCGCTCGCGCTGGCGCGCTCACAACCCGGACTGCGACACATCACGTTGCAGGTCAATGCCGACAATCGCGCGGCCATCGGGCTGTATCAGTCGTTCGGTTTCGTCGAGATCGGACGCGAGCCGGATGCCATGCGCGTGGGCAACGGCTATTGCGACGACATTCGCATGTATCTGCCGATTGCCACGCACTGAACGCGTGCAATCGGCGCAACGACGCCAGAATGAAAAGCGGGCGCGACGTCATTGTCGCGCCCGCTTTTTTGCATGGGTGCCGTGCCGACGATCCGCGCGTCGGATCGACGGATCGTCAGACCGGTTGCATCTCGAACGGTCCGAGGTAGTCCATCTTGCCGACTTCCACGCCTTGCGCACGCAGAATGTCGTGCGTGGTGGTCACGTGGAAATAGAAGTTCGGCAGCGCGAACTTGAAGAGGTAATCGACCGCGTCCATCGTCGTTTGCTGCGTCTTGAACTTCAGCGTGATCTGGCGCGACTCCGCCCCTTCGAAACGATCTTCGAGAATGCCTGCGATGAACGCTTCAGTGTTGGTGATGCGCTCGATCAATTGATCGAACGACGTTTCCGCGTCGTCGAACTTCGGCGACTCCACGCCCGTCAGACGCGCCACTGCGAACTTCGCCGTATCGCTCACGCGCTGGATCTGCGCGATGAAATCGAGCATGTCCGGTGCCAGCTTCGCCTTGAGGATCGTGTCCGGGTCGAGCGACTTGGCCGCGCAATGTTCGCGCGCCTTCTTGAGGTAATCGGCCATGACGGTCAGACCGCGGAGATAAACGGGGATGGTGGCGCGATAAAGGGTAATCGACATCGGGAGACTCCTCAAAATTGGCACAGCGCGTTGCGCGGGGGGCGCGCCGGGATTGTGCGAAAAAGACATGCTATCAGTGCACAAACTTTCTTGCCGTGCACCGGGCGATTCCTGAAATGCAGAAGCGCGTCGTGCAGCGAAAATTCTGTCAAGCGCGATCGCGCACCGCTTCTCGCCATCTCGAAACAAGGATACGCCTTCATGAGTTCGCTCCTGCCCATCGCACTGGAAGGTCATTTCACGCGCTCGCTGAGCAACGCCACCATTCAGCGCTGTACCAACGCCGCCAGCAAGAAGGACCTCAAGAATGTCTGGAGCGAGGTCAAGGATTTCGTTCTCGGCACGCACAAATGCGCAGCGGAAGCCGCGCTCTACGATCTGTCTCACGCGAAAACGACGCGCGAACAATTCGACGCCTTCAACGCCCTGACCTATTACGTCGAGCCCGGCGACCGGCACAAGCTGGCATGGAAACTCGACGTCAGCGAATTCCAGGGCTTTCAGATCGGCGAGCACCGATTTCCGGTACCGGACGATATCGGGGACTTCATGAAAGGCACCGTCCCCATGACGACGTCGGCGAGCTGTCGCCTGCTCAATACGCTCCACCTCAACGATCACCACGTCCTGTTGAGTTCGCAGCAATTTGGACTCGACCTGAGTCCGCTTTCCAATATCCCGACGGACAACGACCTGTACGGCGCCACGATGCGTCAGGTCCTCATCAAGGATTTCCAGACGCGGTTCAGCCATTTCCCCGCGCTGCTCGACACGCTTCAGGTCCTCGGTCTGGATCAGGACGACGCCAGCGGCCAGTTTGCGCTCGAAGTCATGCAGGAAACCGAGCACCAACTCGCACAGACCGGCCTCGGCTCGATTGCGGCAACGATGGCGGAGAACGCCGCGCATCTGGTGCGACTGGCCTCCGCCATGAAAGACGATCGATAAAGCGCAATTGCGATCAATAAAGATCGTCAGGCCGCAGCGATCGCCATCCTGCCGATCGACTCGCCGACACTTGTCGATTCATGAAATACCGCAGCGCCGGTCTGCGAGAGGCTTCAAGAAGGCCCCGCACCGGCGCACGCGCATCACGTTCAAGGTCCCCTTCGGGGCTGACTGATTATCCAGGCATGACCATTTCGATTTCCTCCCTTCTGCCGACCGGCACCTCCTCCCGCACCTTAAGCGCGGCAACCATCAAGCGATGCGCAAGTGTCCTTCACGCAGACGAACTCAACAGTTTCTGGGGCCGCGTGAAGGACTACTTTCTCGGCACGCACAACGAAGACGCCAAACGCGCCATCTTCCGGCTGGCCACAGCCGAAACTGCGAGGCAACAATGCAGCGCGTTCGCGCAACTGGCGGCCTGTATCGAGCCGGCGCAAAGCCATTTGCTGCGATGGAATCTGTCGGCCGACGACGCGCTCGACTTTCAGATCGGTGACCGTCGGTTCCCGATGAAAGGCGACGTGACCGAATTCATGCAACAGGCCGCACCCCTCAGTTTCGACGACAGTTGTCGTCTGTTGATCGCATTGAAGCTGAACGATCACGACGTGCTCAGTGAATCCGAACAATTCGGTCTGCCGCTGAACGTGCTGGCGCGACACCCCGACGATCCGGCTTACTCCAGCGTCTGCATCAGCGCGGCGATGGGGGTTCCCGCCCTGCTCGACGCCCTGCACGTCCTCGGGCTGGACAGCGCAGTCAACGACAGTCAGTTGGCGCTGGACGTTGCCAGCACCGTGCAACGCATGGTCCTCGAGCGTCGACACGACACCTATCTCGCGAACCGATGCTACCTGCACGCGCATCAACTGATGAACATCGCGGCGGCGATCAGAGACCGGGACTGAACGATTGAGACGTTACGCGCGCGACGTCACTTCGGCTCGCTGAGCGCGCGACAAATGGAGAGATGCAATCAATATGTCAGCTACGCCACTCAGCCTGATTGGCCACGGCCCCCGCAGCCTCGATGCCGAAACCATCAAAGCCTGCGCGACGGCCGGCAGCGATTCGGAGATCACGACCCTCTGGGGGCGCATCAAGGACTGGTTTTTCGGCACCCATAAAGTCGATGCCAAGCTCGCCATCTTTCAAATGGCGAACGCACAAACCGCCCATGAGCAGTTCAGCGCCTTCATCCGCTTGACGCGCTACGTCGAGCCGCAGCATTTCCATCAACTGCAATGGTGCGTCGACAAAGACAGTCACCTGTCCTTCAAGATCGGAGACCATGCGTTCGCGTCGAACGCACAATGGGCTTCCCAAATGCCGTTGATGCTGGATATGGAGGACATGTCGCGCCTCTTGCTGTCGCTGCGTTACGACGGGCACGACGTCGCCAACGCGTTCCGCGAAATCGGCGTGAAACGCCTGCATGAGGCGGCCGCATCTGCGGCTGCCAGCGGATCAGGTCCAGCGGTCGACATCAACGCGGACAGTCTGCTCACCATGCAGCAGCAATATCTGTGCGAGGCCCCCGCCCTGCTCGAAGCGCTCGAACTCATCGGGCTGCATCGCAACGACGGCGAGGGCGATATGGCCTATCGCCTCAGACAGACCATGGAGGCATTGAAGGAATCGACGTCGGTGGATCGCGACGATGACATGGCCGCGATCGTTGGCCGCAACGCGGAAAGTCTGATGTCCCTCGTGACCGCGCTGTTTCACGAGCGCGAGCGTGACAAGCGCGCGTCTCAGGCGGTCACTTTGCCGCAGGCTTCAGCACAACGACTTCACGCAAATGGGCATAACACTCCCCATACGCTTCGCATCCCGGGCAACCCGGTGCGGGTGCCGGCGCACGACCATACGCCTGCGCACACACTTGCGCCAGAAACCGCTTCCAGCGCAGGTTCTCCGCATTCTCAAGCACCAGCGACGGGAAGAAGTGAGTGAGCAGCGCCGTGACGTCGTCGCGGCCGGTCAGGCCGAGGTCACGCCACAGATGCTCGGGGCGCAGGCAAGCCGTCGCGAGAATCGTCGCCATATCGGCGGCGTCCATCGGGTGCAGGATGGGATCGGCGCGACGGCGCAGCATCTCCCGCATCTCGACGACGAACATCGCGTTCGACGCCCACGCGGGCGTCGGTAGCGCGGCAGCACAGGCTTGCCAGTGCTCGGAGACCGGTGAGAAATGGCGTCGCAGCAGTTGGGTCAGTGCGGCGCCCGAGAGCCCGAGGCGCGCCACGCGCTCGGGGGTCGCGTTCGCCATGAGCAACGTGGCGAACAGCGTGGCTTCCTGTCGCGTATGCGAAGGCACCAGATCGAGAGTCATCGTGCGAGGATCGAACCCGGGACGTCAGCCAATGCCGATTGACGTCGACTGACGTCCCGAATATTCGAATCGTGAAAATGCAGGGTAACGACGAAACAAGGACGAAATCGAGACGCCGTCGCTCACGCCACCGCGAGAATCACGCTCGACGCCTTGACCAGCGCAGCCGCCGCGCGGCCGGCGTTCAGGCCCAGACGCTTCGCGCTTTCGTTCGTCACGATGGCGGCGATGATGGCGCCGCTGTCGGCGGTGATTTCCACTTCGCTGTTCACCGCGCCCGTCTCGACGCGCGACACCTTGCCGGTAATCACGTTGCGCGTGGAGACCTTGCTTGCGTCGGCGTCGACCATCACGATCACGGACGATGCCTTGATCAGCGCCACCGCTTCGCTGCCTTCCTTCAACCCCAGATTCACGGTGCTCTCGTGCGTGATGACCGCCACGATTTCCTGACCGGCGTCGGTGCGCAGCGTGACTTCGTCGTTCACGGCGCCGCGTTGCAGCGCAATGACTTTACCGGTGAATTGATTGCGTGCGCTGGTTTTCATACTAAGTCTCCTGTCGATGAGCGTGACAGCCTTCACGCAGTGTGATGCGGCGACCCGTCGTCGCGCAGCACATCGATGTGGTGAAGGCAGGGTGGTGCAATAAGACGTTCGGACGGTAGATCGTCCCGTCGGCGTGTTGCAGTATAGCGGGTCCACGCGACGGGCGACGTCGCGAGCCGGTGATATGCTTCATCAGCCTGCGCACCGCCTCCGTCACATGCCGACACAGGAGTCTCCATGGGTACCTCTCGCCATATCCCCTCGCCGAGCGAAGCCGCCACCTTCGCCCGCACATGGGTCGGCCACTTCTCCAAACCGACCGCCATCGGCATGACACTCGCCTTCGTTGCCGGTTACATCGACGTGGTCGGCTTCATCGCGCTGTTCGGGCTGTTCACCGCGCACGTCACGGGCAACTTCGTGATGATCGGCGTGCAACTCGTGGCAAGCACCCACGTCGGCGTGCTTGCCAAGCTGCTGGCGCTGCCCGTGTTCGTCATCTTCGTCGCCATGGTCAAGCTCGTCGTGCAGGGCTTTGCCAATACCAACCGACGGCCGTTACGCTTGCTGCTCATCGTGCAGACGTTGCTGCTGCTGGGCTTCATGATCATCGGCATGATCGCGCAGCCGATCATCTCGGCCGATGCCCCGCTCGCCATTCTCTCGGGCATGTTCGGTGTGGCGGCCCTCGCCATCCAGAACGCCATCGGACGTCTGGTGCTCTCCGATCTCGCACCGACCACCATCATGACCGGCAACACCACACAGATCGTGATCGACATGGTCGAGCTGGCCAGTGGCAATTGCGGCGACGGCACCGCCGCAAAGGCTCGTCTTCGCAAGATGCTCCCTGCGCTGGCGGCGTTCGCCGTGGGCGCCATTCTCGGCGGCTTTGCGTATCACGGCACCGGCTTCTGGAGCGTGCTGTTGCCGATAGTGCTGCTCGTCGCGCTGGCGGCGGCTAACGAATAGCGGGGCCATTCATGCGATGATTCGTGCCGTGAATAGCGCAATGAGCTGCGCAACGAAGCGCAACGAAGCGCAACAACGTCAGGGAAGATCGTCATGAAGCTGGATTCGCAGTGGGTACTCGTCACCGGCGGGGCACGTGGGCTGGGCGCCGCGATTACGCGGGCCGTTGCGCGTGAGGGCGCGGGCGTGGTCATCAACTATCTGCGCAGCGATGTGGCTGCACGCACGTTGGCCGAGTCGCTTGGCGAGCGTGCCATCGCGTTGCAGGCGGATGTCACCGACGAGAAAGCCGTCGCCCGTCTTTTCGCCGAAGCCCGTGAGCGCATCGGCAGCCCGATCGTCTCGGTCGTGAACAACGCGCTGGCCGACTTCCGTTTCGATGGCGACGCGCGGCCCAAGCTCGCGGACATCTCGTGGTCGCGCTTCTCGCAGCAACTCGAAGGCGCCGTCAAGGGTGCGCTCAACACCATGCAGGCCGCATTGCCCGGCATGCGTGAAGCGGGCTTCGGCCGCATCGTGAACGTGGGCACTAACTTGTTCCAGAACCCCGTCGTGCCGTATCACGATTACACGACCGCCAAAGCCGCCCTGCTCGCGCTCACGCGCACCGCCTCCAACGATCTTGGCCCCGACGGCATCACCGTCAACATGGTCTCGGGCGGCCTGTTGCGCGTGACCGACGCCAGTTCGGCCACGCCGGAAGCGGTGTTCGACCTGATCGCGGGACTCACGCCGCTGCGCCGCGTCACCACGCCGGAGGAGTTCGCCGACGCGGTGCTGTATTTCCTCTCGCCGTGGGCTCGCGCCGTGACGGGGCAGAACCTGATCGTCGACGGCGGGCTGGTGAAAGGCTGAGTCCGGGAAGGTCGTCTTGTGGACGGCATCCTGCGCGTCAGGATGCCGATGTCTCTACGCAATGCGCTGAACGCGACCGCACATCCGCCGGACACGGTAAAATCGCGATCTTGGTAAGCGCACGCTTCGGTATTCGTCGAGGCCTGCCGCCCGCACCTTCTCATCCGCCCATCCCGAACGCCGACAGTGACCGCAACTTCCTCTCCCGCCGACCTCCCCACGACTGACGACACCGCCAATAGCACCGATGCCATCCACGAAGATCGCCTCTGGCGCGATGACGGATGGACGGCGAAGGTCGTCAAGAACGAGGAAGACGACGGCTGGGCCGTGGCCATGTTCAAGGATGGTGAGTCAGAGCCCGCACTAGTCGGCCCCTGGACGATGGGGCGAGACAAGAAGAATCCGAAACCGCTCGACGTCGGCGCCTTCCACACGCTGGTGAAAACGGCTGCCGAAGTGTTGCGACGTCACGAGCAGCAATTGCACGCGCAGTTGCACAAGCGAGTGAGCGTCGACGGGCCGGACGGCGATATCGACGTCACCCTGGACATCGTGCCCGACGACTACGATCCGTACGCCATGCTCAGCGCCATCGACCGGTTCGGCGAGACCATTGCGTCGGTGAAAGTGCCGCCGTCGTTCAAGCTCTCGCGTAACAGCGCCCGCGCGTGGGTGGAGAACGATTTTCAGCGGCCCCAGTGAGCGCTCGCTGACTCGACTTATCCCATCACTGCGGATACCGGGATAACCGACCGTCTGGCTGGCCTTTCTGACGATCTCTATGATGGTTTTCGCCCCTTCGCAGGCGACATCCCATCACATCCGACGTCAGGAGACCCCATGAAACGCTTTCACATCGCGCTCGCCGTGCGAGACCTCGATGCGTCCATCGCCGATTATTCCGTCCGTCTCGGGCAAGCGCCATCGGCCGTCGTGCCGGGCGCGTACGCCATGTGGCGCACCGATCTGCTGAATTTTTCGATCAATCTGTCGCCGTCGCGCGCCGGCGAGTTGCGGCACGTTGGCTTTGAGGACGACGATGCCCCCGAATATTCGAGCAGCACCGACTGTAATGGTCTGCTGTGGGAAGCCTTCTCCGCGGCGGAACAGGATCGCCGCATAGTGAGCACTTACGGGGTCGCGGTGCGCGACGTCTGAGGTCCGCCCCCCCTTCTCTCCCTGCCCTGATGGGCCCCAGTGTGCGCAGGCGCCCCCCGGCAACCTGCGCACACCACATACAACGCGGGGCTCGAAGCCGGCTTGCGCCGGCGTCGAATCCGGCGCAGGTCAGGATCAGGCAGGTACTTCGTCCGACTCGTCCGGCACGCCGCCGAAACCCGGCAGCGGGCGCTGCCACCGCTGCGCGATGAACACGCCGACGAGCGCCACACCCCCGCCGATCACGTGGAACATGTGCAGTTGCTCCCCCAGCAGCACCACGGCAATCGCGGCCGTCATCACCGGCAGCACATTGATGAACATGCTGCACCGGTTCGGCCCCAGATGCCGGATGCCCTGAATCCACAGGATCGGCAACACGATTGACGCGCCCAACCCCGCATACAGCACCAGCGGCACCGTCGCGGCGTTCAGTTGCGCCTGCCCGGCGGGCACCATCGCCAGCATCGGAATCATCGTGATGAGCGCCGCCCAGGCCTGCACGTACGTCGACTGAGCCGGGGGCACCGCGACATGCCAGCGACGCAGCAGCACGCTGTACAACCCATACGACGCCGACGCGATCAGCATCAGGATGTCGCCCAGATGCATGCCACCATCGAGCAACCGCGACGGATGCCCTTGACCGATCAGGTAGACGAGACCCGCGAGCGAGAGCAACCCGCCGACGAGCATGCCGAGCGTGGGCGGCTCGCGCAGCAGCACGGTGCTCCACAGCAGCGTGAGCAGCGGCGCGAGCGCCGTCACGATCGCCATGTTGGTCGCGGTCGTGCTGTGCGCTGCGAGATAAGACAGGCTCTGATAGAACGACATGCTCAGAAAGCCGAGGAAACCGAGCTTGGCGAGTTGCGGGCGCACGTGATGCCAGTTGCGCGCGAGCGGACGAATCACGAACGGCGTCATGACGGCTAGCGCCAGCACCAGCCGGTAGAACGTAATGGCCGACGGCGCAATGGTCGTGGCGGAAAGCTTTGAGACGATGACATTGCCGGCCCATAACAACATGGCGCCCAGCGGATACAGGAAGTACCCCATGACGAATTCCCACAGGTTTGATAAAGGAAGCGCCATCGTCAGGCATACCGCCACGGACCGTCTCACGCTAAAATCACGAAACCTGTCTTGAAAAGGACATCCCGTGTCGACCATCCGCCGGATTACCGATCCCCGCGTCACGCGTCATCTGCACTTCGAAAGTACGCCCATGCCGATGGCGGCCATGGCGATCGATTACGCGCACAACGAGTTCATTGCCTCGCATTCGCACCGGCGCGGGCAATTGCTATACGCCATCGAAGGGGTGATGATCATCGCGTCGGCCTCGGGCCGCTGGGTGGTGCCGCCAACGCGCGGCGTGTGGCTCGCCGCCGGGCTGGAACATACGGTGCAGATGAGCGGCACCGTGAAGATCCGCACGGTATTCGTCGAACCCGGCAGCGAACCGTTGCCCGACACGAGTTGCGTCGTGGAGATCACGCCGCTCATGCGCGAGCTGATTCTGGCCGCCATCGCCGTGCCGCCCGACTATGCACCGGATTCGCGCGACGCCCGCCTCATGCGCCTGTTGCTCGACGAACTGATTGCGCTGCCGGTGCTGCCGCTGTACCTGCCGTGGCCGACGGACAAACGCTTGCTACGCGTGTGCGACCACTTGAGGCAGTCGCCCTGCGAAGACGCGACCATCGACGACTGGGCCGGGAAAGCCGGTCTGTCGGCGAAGACGTTTCAACGTCGCTTTTCTGCGGAAACAGGACTCACGTTCGGACGCTGGCGTCAGCAGGCGCGCCTGCTGCAAGCATTGGAAGCGTTAGCGCGCGGGGAGAAAATCGTGAACGTGGCGCTCGACCATGGCTACGCCAGCCAGAGCGCATTCGCCGCCATGTTCAAACGCCATTTCGGCGTGCCGCCCTCGGCTTTTTATCGATGACGGCGACATGCCGACATGTCATCGGACAGGAGATATCGACATGCATTACCTGCTGACTTACGACCTCGTCGACGATTACCTCGAGCGTCGCGGCGAATACCGCGACGCCCATCTGGCGCTCGCCTGGGCTGCCACTGAACGCGGTGAACTGCTACTCGCCGGTGCGCTGGAATCGCCAGTGGACGCGGCGGCACTGCTCTTCGAAGGAGAATCGCCAGCGGTAGCCGAAGCGTTTGCGAAAGCCGATCCGTACGTGGTGAATGGACTTGTGAAATCGTGGCGCGTGCGACCGTGGAGAACGGTCGTTGGAAAGACGGCCAGCGCACCGGTGCGGTGAGTCGATGCGGTAAATCGATGCAGTGAATGTCGGCGCACAAAAAACAAAACGCGCTTGGCGGTTAAACCAAGCGCGTTTCTCGACAACCGATCGTACGTCGTGCTTCGGGAGCTTTCCGCGAATCACGCCGCTAAATCTGGCGTCCCCTAGGGGATTCGAACCCCTGTACTCACCGTGAAAGGGTGATGTCCTAGGCCTCTAGACGAAGGGGACCTAAAGTCTTCCGTTTTGGTGGAGGTAAGCGGGATCGAACCGCTGACCTCTTGCATGCCATGCAAGCGCTCTCCCAGCTGAGCTATACCCCCGTACGGCGAAGAAGTGAGACTATAGCGTGCTTTTCCGAACTTGGGAAGCCCCTCACCGAAATATTTTGGTGCAGCGAGATGTCACAGTCATGACCCCATGCCCATCTCGCCAGCGCCAGCCGGTTCGCCGGAAGCTTACTGACTCAGACCGCGCGACTCGATGGGCCACAGCCCTTCAACCCTCCCATGCCGCACAGCCACATACCGGTCGTACAGGTTGACGGTCGGATCGCAATGCCCCGGCACCAGCAGAATCGGCTCGCCAAGCCACGGTGCGCTGTCTTCGTCCGGCGACGCCAGTTCAAGCACGCCATGCTCGTCCGACGCCGTCCGGTAATGCGGCTTGCCCGCCTGCTGCGACGACCAGAAACGCGGCAGCCCCGAATCGGTCGCCACGCTCTTGAGCCCCGCGTCGCACACGATGATGCCGGCGCGCGCCGTGCTCATCACCGTCGACGCCAGAAACAGCCCGTGACGGAAACGCCAGTCGTCGCGCCATTCGAGCGAGCCGTAGTGCCCGTCGAGAAACACATACGATCCCGGCTGAATCTCGGTGTAGACGCCGCTCTCGATATCGAACTCGGCCGTGCCCGTGCCACCGCCCGTCACGACCGGGCAGGCAATGCCGCGCGTTTCGAGAAAGCGCACGTAAGCCGAAGCCCGATCCGCGGCGAGTCGCGCCGTATCACGACGCTTGTCCCAACTGTCGATGTGCTGCGCACTACCGTGATACGCCTGCAATCCGCCGAAGCGCAAACCTTCGTAATGATCGATGGCGTCGACCAGTTGCGCCACGGCGTCCGTCGAATCGACACCGCAGCGCCCCTGCCCCACGTCCACCTCGGGCAACACGCTAATCCGTACACCGGCGCGTTGCGCCGCTTTGCCGAGCGGGGCGACCTGGCGCACGTCGTCGACACACACGGAGAGCGAGACACGCGCGGCCATCGCCACGGCCAGCGCCACACGCGCTTCGCCGACGAACTCGTTGCTGATGTGAATGTTGTCCACACCCGCGTTGGCGAACGGGATCGCCTCGGTGACCTTCTGGCAGCAGATACCGACGGCGCCTGCCGCCAGTTGTTTCCGCGCGATGGTCACGGACTTGTGCGCCTTCGCATGCGGGCGCACCGCCACCCCCCGCGCGGCCGCGGCACTCGCCATGCGGGCGACGTTCGCATCGAACGCGTCGAGATCGAGCAACAGCGAAGGCGTGGCGACCTGCGCAAGCGCATCGCCCACGCGCGCCACGGGCGGCACGGCAATCCCACCGGCCGCAGCGCTTGCAGACGTCGAAACCGTATTGACTGAATCTGGCATCACAATCCTTTGAAGGGCGTTCGCAGAAATTCGCACAAAACGTCGGCCATCAGACGGACGAGGCAACCGGCGAAGCAGGCAACGCACGCGCCAGCACGCGCGCGACGTGCAACGCCTGCGCCTGCGCCTGCGCACCGTCGTGAATCTGATGTCGGCAACTCGTGCCGTCTGCCACCACGATGGCGTTGTCGCTGCGCTGACGTATCGCCGGCAACAGCGTCAATTCCGACATGGCGCGCGACGTGTCGTAATGCTCCGCCTCGTAACCGAAGCTGCCCGCCATGCCGCAGCACGACGATTCGATCGATGATACCTTCAGCCCCGGCACCCATCCAAGCACCGCCGTGACAGGCGAGTAGGCATCGAACGCCTTCTGATGGCAGTGACCGTGCACCAGCGCTTCGCCCACGCCATCCGGCAGCGACTGCCAGGCGACGTCGAGCCGCCCCGCCGCCTTCTCGCGAACCAGAAATTCCTCAAACAGGAACGCGTTGTCGGCCAACTTGCGGGCCGCATCGCCGAAGCCATACCCCAGCACTTCGTCACGCAGCGACAGCAGGCAAGACGGCTCCAGCCCCACGATCGGCACGCCACGCTCGACGAACGGCATCACGGCATCGAGCAGGCGCCGGGCTTCGGCTTTCGCTTCGTCCACCAGCCCCGCCGCGAGGAAGGTGCGTCCGCAGCACAGCGGCCGCTCGCCCGCGCGACGATTGACATGGACGGTGTACCCCGCCGCTTCGAGCACCCGTTTCGCGGCGAGCGCGTTCTCGGGCTCCATATAGTTATTGAACGTATCGACGAACAGCAAGACCTGCCGCTCACCGTGCGCCACCGCGGCCTCGCCCAGCGCGCGCTGCCGATCGAGAAACGACGCCTTCAGCGCGGGCACCGAACGCTCCAGCGCCAGCCCCAGCCAGCGCTTGGCCGCGTTGCTGCCCGGTAAACGCTGCGCCGCATCCAGCAGCCCGCCCACACGACTGGCCCACGGGGCGTAGCGCGGCAGATACGCGATCAGTTTGTCGCGCAACGACACGCCGTGTCGCCTGGCACGTGCATGACGCGCCTCGATCTTGAAACGCGCCATGTCGATGCCCGTCGGGCAATCGCGCTTGCAGCCCTTGCATGACACGCACAGGTCGAGCGCGGCCTTCACGTCGTCGCTCGCGAGCCCCTCCTCGCCCAACTGACCGGAGACCGCCAGACGCAGCGTATTCGCGCGGCCGCGCGTGACGTGCTGTTCGTCGCGTGTGACCCGATAGCTCGGGCACATCGTGCCCGCGTCGAACTTGCGGCAATGCCCGTTGTTGTTGCACATCTCCACGGCGGACGCCAGGCCGTGCGTCGCATCGCTGCCGGTATCGGGCGCGCTCTGCTCGCCGGTCAGGGCATCGCGTTTGACGTTCCACGCCGTCCAGTCGAGCGCCGGTGTGAGGGGCTTTGCCGCGTAGCCCGGCGCGAAGCGGAACAGTTCGCGCGTGTCCATCTTCGGCGGGCGCACCATCTTGTCGGGATTGAAGCGGTTCTCCGGATCGAACAGTTGCTTGATCTCTCCGAACGCCGCATTGATGCGCGGCCCGTACTGCCATGCCACCCATTCGCCGCGACACAATCCGTCGCCGTGCTCGCCCGAGTACGCACCCTTGTATTCGCGCACAAGCGCCGCCGCTTCCTCGGCGATCTCGCGCATCTTCACGGCGCCATCGCGACGCATGTCCAGAATCGGCCGCACGTGCAGCGTGCCGACACTCGCGTGGGCGTACCAGGTGCCCTCCGTACCGTTGCGATGGAACACCTCGGTCAACCGGCGCGTGTACTCCGCCAGATGCTCCAGCGGCACCGCGCAGTCTTCGATGAAGGACACCGGCTTGCCGTCGCCCTTCATGCTCATCATGATGTTCAGCCCCGCCTTGCGCACTTCCCACAGCGCCTTTTGCGGCCCGGCGTCCGGCATCTTCACCACGCTGTCGGGCAGTCCGAGATCGGCCATCAGGGTGGCGAGGTCGTCGAGCTTCGCACGCAACACCGCAGGATCGTCGCCCGCAAACTCCACCAGCAGAATCGCCTGCGGATCCCCCGTGAGCGCCTTTTCGATCACGGGCCGGAACGCTGCGTTATCCATCGCCAGATCGATCATCGTGCGGTCGACCAGTTCCACCGCCACCGGTCCGAGCTTCACGATGTGCTGCGTGAGATCCATTGCCTGATAGAACGTCGGGAAGTTCACGACCCCGAGCGTCTTGTGCTGCGGCAGCGGCGCGAGCCTGAGCGTGATCTGACGGCTGTACGCGAGCGTGCCTTCCGAGCCGACCAGCAGATGCGAGAGATTGGCCACGCCGTCGTCGGTGTACGCGCGCGGGTTGAGGCAATCGAACAGATCGAGGTTGTAACCCGCCACACGACGCAACACGCGCGGCACACGCTCGCGCAGTTCCGCCTGCTCACGCACGGCGATCTCGTGAACGCTGGCGAGCAGCGCCTTCGTGCGGGCATCCGTCGGGGGCGTGTGCAACGAGCCGAAATGCAGTTGCGCACCGTCCGCGAGCACGGCATCGATGGACAGCACGTTGTGCACCATGTTGCCGTATTCGATGGAGCGCGAACCGCACGAGTTGTTACCCGTCATGCCGCCGATGGTGCACTGCGCTGCCGTCGACACGTCGACCGGAAACCACAGCCCGTGCGGCTTGAGCCACGCATTCAGGTGATCCAGCACGATGCCCGGTTCGACGGTCACGGTACGCGCCTCGGCATCGAACGCCACCACACGGTTCAGCCACTTGCTGTTGTCGATGACGAGCGCTTCGCCGATGGTCTGGCCGCACTGGCTCGTGCCCGCGCCGCGCGCGAGCACCGGCACGTGCTGGTCGCGTGCGATGTCGAGGGCGCGGATCAAGTCCTCCTGATCGCGCGGCACCACGACCCCGATGGGGAAAATCTGATAGATCGATGCGTCCGTCGCATAGCGGCCACGGCTCGCGCGATCGAAGAGCACGTCGCCGCGCATTTCACGGCGCAGGCGTTCCTGCAACGGCGTGAGGGCCACGCCGCCGCGCTGCATCGGCATCAGATGCACGGGCTGGCTGACGAGGTTCGGACCCATGGCGGGATGGGGAGAGTGCGGCTCGCGGGCGTTCGATTGGGGATTCATGGCGTGGCTGGCGTAACAGGTCGGCCGGATACCCGGCTGCCCGGCAGGGGCTTTGCGGGGAGATGTCGCGGCTGTCGAACCTCCGACAGCCGCGACGATCAGGGAGACATCGTGCGCTTCATTTTGACTTCGAATGGCGCGTCATTCGTGCACCGGTTCGTGCACCTATCTGCCCATCAGGCAGGCTGGCGCGCATTACTCGTCTGCGCGGCGTCGCCCGCCACCGAGAACTTGCTCTCGGGCTGCATGCGGAAGGCCAGCACCACACCGACGGCCATCAGAATCATGCTGCCCACGAACGGCAGTTCCCAGTTGCCCGTGCGATCGATCAGATACCCCGAGAGCACCGGCGAGATGATCGCCGCCAGCGCCGAACCGGTGTTCATCATGCCGCTGGCCGTGCCCGAGTATTCCGGCGCGACGTCCATCGGGATCGCCCACATCGGGCCGATCGTCATTTCCGCGAAGAAGAAGCCGAACGCCAGACAGGCCATCGACACGTACAGATGGTGCGTGAACATCATCGGCACGAGCGAGATCAGCGTGAGCGCCATGCAGACCGAGACCATCCAGCTACGGGCGCGCTTCAGATTGCCCGTGCGCTCGTAGAGCTTGTCGGTGACGATCCCGCCGAGCGTGTCGCCGATCACACCGGCAAAGAACACGCTGGAGGCGAACAGCGCCGACTTCTTCAGATCGAGGTCATAGCTGTGCAGGAAGTATTGCGGAATCCACGACAGGAACAGCCACAGCGTCCATCCGTAGCAGAAGTACACGATGGTGACGGGCATCATGCGCTTGAACAGCGGGCCCCACGGCACCGAACCGCTCTTGGCCTTGAGCGCCGGCAGCACGGCAAGTTCTTCCGTCGTGATGCGCGGGTGATCCTGCGGACGCTCGGTGAACGTCAGTGCCCACACCGCTACCCAGACCAGACTCACGATACCGCACAGGTAGAACGATTCGCGCCAGCCGTGCGTGGCCATGATGAACACTACGACAGCCGGTGCCACGGCGTTACCGATACGCGAAGCCGCGTGCGTAATGCCCTGCGCAAAGCCCCGCTTCTCCTTCGGAATCCAGCGCGACATGGCCGACGTGGCCGCCGGGAACGTCGCCCCTTCGCCCAGGCCGAGCAACAGACGCGCCAGCAACAGCGTGACGAGACCGCCCGCCATACCGGTCAGGATCGTCGCCACCGCCCACAACGCGCCGCACACGAGCAACGTGCGCTTCGCACCGAAGCGGTCGCTGACCCAGCCGCCGATGATTTGAAAGACCAGATAGGGATAGGCAAATGCCGAGAAGACAAGACCGATTTCCGTCTTGCTCAGATTGAACTCTTTACCGAAGCCGGCCGCAGCCGTACTGACGTTGACACGATCGAGGTAGGTGATGAAATACATGACGCATAGCATCACCAGCACGACCCTTGTCGCTCTGAAAAGCTTCATTGCATGTCTCCTGAAACATCCTGTGAAGCGCCGCCCGCAGCTAGCCGGCAACGCAAAGGTGTTGCTGCGTCACGGGCTCTTCTGTCATGAAGCCCTGTGACGCGTGAATGACAATTAAAGCGTTTACTTCAGAGGCGCTGCTTACCCAGCATTACCGCCACGCGGCGCCCCTCGTCTCCTGGTAAGGACTACTAACGGCAGATCAGGCAGCGACCTTGAGCGACGGCATGTCATTTGCCTGAGCGAGGTAGTCCATGGCGGCCACGACACCCGAACCGGCGAGCTTCACGCCGGAGATTTGCAGGCCCATCTCGCAGCCGGAGAGCGTGGCCATGAGCGTGAGGTCGTTGCAGTCGCCGAGGTGACCGATACGGAACATCGTGCCGCGAATCTTGCCGAGCGCCTGACCGAGCGACATGTCGAAGCGTTCGTAGATGCGCTTGCGCACTTCGTCGGCGTCCACGCCCTGCGGCATCACCACACCGGTGAGCACGGGGCTGTACACGGCCGGGTCCTGACACTGAATCTCGAGACCCCAGGCGTTCACGGCACGACGCGTGGCCTCGGCCAGACGCTGGTGACGCGCGAAGACGTTGTCCAGCCCTTCTTCGAGAATCATGTCGAGCGCTTCGGACAGCCCATAGAGCAGGTTCGTGTTCGGCGTGTACGGCCAGTAGCCGTTCTTGTTCGCCTCGATGATTTCCTGCCAGCCCCAGAAAGCGCGCGGCAACTTCGCCTGCTTGCCGGCTTCGAGGGCCTTCGGCGAGACCGCGTTGAAGCTGATGCCCGGCGGCAGCATCAGGCCCTTTTGCGAGCCCGAAACGGTAACGTCTACGCCCCATTCGTCGTGACGATAGTCCGCCGAGCCGAGGCCCGAAATCGTGTCGACGAGCAGCAACGCCGGATGACCTGCGGCGTCGATGGCGCGGCGCACCGCCGCGATGTCCGACGTCACGCCCGTGGAGGTTTCGTTATGCACCACACACACCGCCTTGATGGCGTGCGCGGTATCGGCGCGCAGACGCGCTTCGATCATGTCCGGCTGCACGCCACGGCGCCAGCCTTCGGTGCCGGGCAGGCCGATGAACTCCGGCTTGAGGCCGAGGTTTTCGGCCATCTTCTTCCAGAGCGTCGAGAAATGCCCGGTCTCGAACATGAGGACGGTGTCGCCCGGCGAGAGCGTGTTCGACAACGCGGCTTCCCACGCACCGGTGCCCGAGGCCGGATAAATCACCACCGGCTGTTCCGTCTTGAAAATCTTCTTGATGTCGGCGAGTACCTTGCGACCGAGGGCGCCGAATTCGGGACCACGATGATCGATCGTCGGATAGCTCATGGCGCGCAGAATACGATCCGGCACCGGGCTCGGACCAGGAATCTGCAGGAAATGGCGACCCGAGGGATGGAAATCGAGCTTCAACATGAACGTCTATCTCCTCTTCAAAAATTCGCTTTTGAATTTTGCATGCAAAATACTTTAGCAGAGCGCGAGACTTTCGCAAGGGGTGAGAAGCGCTTTTAATACAGTCGTTTACCCTAGAGATACGGTTGCCTGATACCGTGCGTTACAATCCCGCCCATACGGCTTGACGATGGCAGGATGATTTTGAATGCAAAACATGGATAACACGTCGACGATTTCCGCCCCAGAGATTCCGCGTGTCGAGCGTCTTCGCTTGCACGATACGGTCGTCGAGCACCTGCGCCGCCTCATCATCGAGGGGGTGCTCTCCCCCGGCGTCAAACTCAACGAGCGCGAGTTGTGCGAGACGCTCGGTATCTCCCGCACGCCATTGCGCGAAGCCTTCAAGGTGCTCGCGGCGGAGGGACTCATCGAGATTGCGCCGAATCGCGGGGCGAGCGTCGCACGCATGACGGAGAAGGAAATTCGCGAGATGTTCGAGCTCATGAGTGCGCTCGAAGCCTTCTCGGGCGAGTTGGCCGCCGAGCGGATGACGCCGGTCGAACTCGCCGAGATCAAGGCGCTGCACTACGCCATGCTCGCGTGCCGCGCACAACAGGATCTGCCGGGCTATTACGCGCGCAATCAGGCGATTCACGATCGCATCAACGAAGCTGCGCGCAACGGGGCCCTGCGTCAGACCTATGTGTCGATCAACCGGCGCCTGATGGCCCTGCGCTTTCGCTCGAACTTCCGTACGGACAAATGGGATCGCGCCATCGACGAGCACGAGCAGATGATCGATGCGCTCGAAAAGCGCGATGGCAAACGTCTGGGCGAGATTCTGCGCAAGCACCTGCTGGCCAAGCGCGACGCCGTCCTGCAAATCCACGCCGAACCGGCAGAGAGCGCCCCGAGCAACTGACGTCACCGCGGGTTTCCGTACCAGGAATCACATCCCGCAAAGACAAACGGCACGCGAGTGAGATCACTCGACGTGCCGTTTGTCTTCACTGGCCTGGCTGCCCCGACGCACGCCCTGCGTGCGGCCGACGCGGCTGGCTTTCCTTCCTTCGCTTTACAGACGACGCTCCGCTGCCTCCAGCGCCCGACGTGCGAGCACCGCCGGCGATTCCAGCACTTCGCCGGCCAGACGCGCCACCAGCGCTGCGACATTGCGGCCGTACTGCTTGCCGGCAATGACATCGGCCGGGTCGAGCGCGTAGGCCGCGTCGACCTCCACGCCCGGTGCCGTGACCGCCGGAAAATCTCCGGCGAAGCGCGTGATTGGCGAACGCGCCGCGCCGCGCATCTCGAAGTCGGTGTCATCGGCTTCGGCGTCGGCCCACACCATGCCGTGCTGTGCAGCCAGCGCGGCAAAGTAGTCGAGCGTGTTGCGCTTGTCTTCGCCCGAACGGCAGCTGAACGAGAAGCCGCCCGCGACCTTGTTGCGCCAGCTACGGGCGCGCCACATGCCGGTGGTCGCGTCGGCAAACGCCTTGAATGCCGTCGCGATACCGCCCTGGAAGGCCGGTGCGCCGAAGATGATGGCATCGGCTGCGGCCAGACGCGACAGCATGGCTTCGTCGTGCCATTGCCCATCGACGAACTGGTGCGGCTCGATGCTGAAAAGTTGTGCGTGTGCGCCGGCGTCGTTCACGCCTTGCGCGACGGAATGAGCAATCATGGCGGTCGCGCCGCCTTGCGAGTAATAAACGATTGCGATATTGGACATGGCGTAGTGCTTCCCTATTGGATGTCCGCCCCATGGCACCGCCGGGATCGCGCTTCCCTACGCTTCCTCTGGCTTGTCTGGACATCAGTCAAGGCCAGATAATGCCAGTGATAACCCCTAGGGAATAGCCCGCATTCGTGGACATGACTGTTCCGCTAAAGATAACAATCGAATGACTGCGGGACGCTGTCGGACGACGAACGTGAAACTGACAGGCAGATGACGGCACGCTGACAGCGAAGCCGGGCGGTGAAAACACGCCGCAGAGCGAGGGATCGCGCGGTGCGCGATGCGCACGCACGCGCTGGCCGCGACCGAAGGGCGTGAATGCTCAATTCACGTGCGATTCGCCTTCAATTCCCCTGTAAATCGCGGGGCAATTATAGGGAGATTCGCGGCGTCAGGCGCAGCAGGTTGCGTGCGTTTGCGAAACAGTTCCCCGAATACGACGTGAGATCCATTCAATGACACACGAACGTCACGTCCGACACATGACTGCGTTTTCCCCCATCCGCATGAGGGTTTTCGTGACGTTTCGTGAGGATGTCGCCACGCAATCTCAACGCCGCGACGGCGCGCCAAGACGCACCGACAACTGATCGGCCAGCTCGCGCATCTGACGCCCGATCCGCTGCCCGGTCTGCGCGTCGATTTCGTTGGTCAGGAAACTGACCGCCAGTCCCGCGACGGCACGCTCGCCACTCGCATCGAACACCGGCGCGCCGAAACAGATCATGCCCTCGCGCATCTGCCCGTTATCGATCGAGTAACCGTCGCGCCGCACCTGCGCCATTTCCTCCGCCAAAGCCGGATACGTACCCACACTGGCGCGCGTGAGCGGCACCGGCCAGGCGCCCGCGAGCAGGTCGGCCGCCTCGCCCGGCGGTAGCGTCGAGAGCATGGCCTTGCCGGTGGCGGTGTACGGCGCGGGCAAGCGCATGCCAATGCGGAACGTCACGCCCAGCGGGCGATTGCCGTTATGACAGGCCAGATAGATGACCTCGGCGCCATCGAGCACGGACAGCGTCACCGTCTCCTGCGCAAACGCACGCGAGGCTTCCCAGACCGCCCGGAACTCCTCGGTGATATTGGTCTGCGACAGAAACGCGTTCGCCCATCCCATCACGTACGACCCCATCGTCATGCCGCCATTGGCGTGACGCTTCACCAGCCGCAGCTTGACCAGCGTATCGCACAGCCCATGCAGCGTGCTCTTGGGCACGCCGGTCTCCCGCGCCAGATCGGCCAGCGCCACCGGTTCAGACGAGGCCGCAATCACATCGAGGATGTGCACCGCGCGCACCACGGCAGGCGCGGTGGTCTTGAGCGGCTCGTCGGAATGGGGGGCAGCAGCGAGAGAGGCGTTGGCAGGCAGATCGAGTTTGCGCTTTGGCATGAATCGGAAGTCTCGGGGATCTCTGGAAAAGTTGTCGACATCGTGCTGCGGCGCGGGTCACGTCTTCATGCCGGGCGCGCACGCCGCCAGCATGGTACGGGCAAGTCATTCTCATTGACGCCCTAGGAAAACCCCTTAGTTGCACCCGAAACGTTCAATACGTAGAATCACATTCAATACATAGAATACTGTTCAATAGATCGAACGGCAAGCGACAAACTGAGACACTGCCGCGGGCCGCTCCTCGTTCCTTCCAGAAGGAAACGCCGGCATCGCCGGCCAACTGCCATGCAACTCAAAGACACCCAACTCTTCAAGACACTCGCCTGGGTCGACGGTCAATGGATCGCGGCTGACAGCGGCAAGACTTTCGACGTGCTCGACCCCGCCACCGGCGAAGTACTGGCGAAGGTGCCGGAACTCGGCGCGGAAGAAACCACGCGTGCCGTGGCTGCCGCCGAAGCGGCACAAAAGCCGTGGGCCGCACGCACCGGCAAGGAGCGCGCCAATGTGCTGCGCCGCTGGTTCGACCTGATGATCGCGAACACGGAAGATCTCGCGTACCTCATGACCCGCGAGCAGGGTAAGCCGCTGTCCGAAGCACGCGGCGAAATCGCTTACGCCGCCAGTTTCATCGAGTGGTTCGCCGAAGAAGCCAAACGGGTGGATGGCGACGTGCTCGCCACGCCCGCCGCCGACAAGCGCATCGTCACGCTCAAGCAGCCGGTCGGCGTGTGCGCGGCCATCACGCCGTGGAACTTCCCGGCAGCGATGATTACGCGCAAGGTCGCGCCGGCGCTGGCCGCCGGCTGCGCCATCGTCGTCAAGCCGTCGGAACTCACGCCGCTGTCCGCCTTCGCGCTAGCCGAACTCGCGCACCGCGCCGGTATTCCGGCCGGGGTGTTCCAGGTCGTCACCGGTGACGCCCGCGCCGTGGGTGGCGTGCTGACGTCTCACCCGAGCGTGCGCAAGCTGTCGTTCACCGGGTCGACCGGCGTGGGCCGCCTGCTCATGGCGCAGTGCGCCCCCACGATCAAGCGCCTGTCGCTGGAACTCGGCGGCAACGCACCGTTCATCGTGTTCGACGATGCCGATATCGATGCCGCCGTCGAGGGCGCGCTCGCAGCGAAGTACCGCAATGGCGGTCAGACGTGCGTCTGCGCGAACCGCTTCTATATTCAGGACGGCATCTACGACACCTTCGCCGAGAAGTTCGCCGCACGTGTGGCCGAGATGAAGGTCGGCAACGGGCTGGAAGACGGCGTGGTCATCGGCCCGCTGATCGAAGGCAAGGCCGTGGACAAGGTCGTGACGCTCGTGGAAGACGCCAAGTCGCGCGGCGCACGCGTGCTCGTGGGCGGCGCCGCGCATGCGCTGGGCGGCACCTATTACGCGCCGACCGTGCTCGCCGACGCCACCGCGCAAATGCGCATGGCCCGCGAAGAAATCTTCGGCCCGGTCGCCCCGCTCTTCCGCTTCACCCGCGACGAAGACGCCATCGCGCTGGCGAACGACACCGAATTCGGCCTCGCCGCCTATCTGTATACACGCGACATCGCACGCGCCTGGCGCACGTCAGAGGCACTAGAGTACGGCATGGTCGGCCTGAACACCGGCCTCATCTCCAACGAAGTCGCCCCGTTCGGCGGCATCAAGCAATCCGGGGTGGGCCGCGAAGGCTCGCGCTACGGCATCGAGGAATACCTCGAAATGAAGTACCTGTGCCTGCAAGTGTGAGGTAAGGGGCCGGCCGGATGACGTCAACGCCTCCGGCCGGCCCGGGCACCGCACCGGGGCATCAGACTCCGCACGTCCCAAAGTCGACCGGCAAGGTCGCAACACCACCAAAGGAAACCAGTATGAAGCGCGTCATCCAGCGCGGCATGAAGCCGCTCGCTCTCGCACTTGCGGCCGGCGCCGCCATCGCCTCGGTTGCCACCACGGCACACGCCGATGCGAAGCCGATCAAGATCGGCATCGTCACCTTCATGTCGGGCGCCGCGGCCGGTCCGTTCGGTGTGCCGGCGAAGAACGCCGCAGAAGTCACCGCAGCCGAACTCAACGCCGGCAAGGTGCCTGCGCCGTACGCCACGAAGGGCTTCGGTGGCGCGCCGATCGAACTCGTCTACATCGACGAAGCGGGCAGCACGAGCAAGCAGGTCAGCGAGTACCGCAACCTGCTCAATCAGGGCGTGGACTATGTCGTTGGCTACACGTCGTCGGGCAACTGCCTGGCCATCGCCCCGGTCGCCGAAGAAATGAAGAAGGTCACGCTGTTCTTCGATTGCGGCACGCCGCGCGTGTTCGAAGACGCCAGCTTCAAGTACGTGTTCCGTCCGGTCGCCACGGCCACGATGGACAACGTCGGCGCCGCGCGTTACGTCGCCGAGCGCAAGCCCGATCTGCAAACGTACGCCGGGATCAACCAGAACTACGCCTGGGGTCAGGACGCCTGGGCCGACTTCGAAGGCACGCTCAAGGTCCTCAAGCCGAACGCGAAATCCGTGAGCTCGCAAATGCCGCAACTGGGCGCGGGTCAGTACAACGCCGGTATTTCGAGCCTGCTCGCCGCACACCCGGATGTGCTGCATTCGAGCTTCTGGGGCGGCGATCTGGAAGGTCTCGTGGTGCAGGCCGGACCCCGCGATCTGTTCAAGAAGTCGCTGACGGTGCTGACCGCCGGTGAGACCGCCACGCACGGCAAGACCCGTCTGCCTGACGGCGTGATCATCGGCGCACGCGGCATGTACGGCATGTTTGCCCCGGACAACGCGCTGAACCGCTGGCTGCGCACGGCCTACAGCGCCAAGTTCAACGACACCCCGAGCTACCCGTCGTACAAGATGAACCAGAGCATTCTGGCGCTCAAGGCCGCCTATGAGAAGGCGCAGGCGGCCAACGGCGGCAAGCAGCCGACGCCCGAGCAGGTCATCGCGTCGTTCGAACATCTCGCCTTCGACGCACCGGCCGGGAAGATCGGTCTGACGCTGGGCAAGGGCCATCAGGCCGCGCAAGGCACGGCGTTCGGCATCGTGAAGAACGTGAATGGCAAGGTCACCGTGACCGACGTGAAGCAGTACTCGATCGCGGAAGTCACGCCGCCCGAAGGCGTGAAGTCGGCCGACTGGATCAAGGGCGGCCTGAAGCACTAAGTCCAAGCCCTACGCCCGCATCACCGGGGCATCAAGACGTAATTGAAGACGTCCTTCAGGACGTTTTACAAGGCACCAAGCCGGGACGGGCGAGTCCGCTCGCCCTCCCGGAAATGAAGCAGTACCCGCAGAGCCGGACCGACGCACCTAAGTCGCTCCCCGCTCTGCGTTCCAAGGAGAATGCGAGATGTCGCAGATCTACGCCGTCCTGGTGGACGGGGTGATGTACGCCGCGTGGCTGTTCCTGGTTGCTCTGGGACTGACCCTCGTCTACGGCGTGCTCAAAATCTTGAACATGGCACACGGCAGCCTCTACGCGTTGGGCGCGTACGCCGGCGTGACGCTGATCGGCCCGTGGGTCGCCCAGGGCGGCAACCTCTACGTGAGCTATCTGTTGCTCGTGCTGGCGGCCATCGTCGCCGGCGGCGCGATTGGCTTCATCATGGAGCGCGGCATTCTGAAGCGCTTCTACGGGCAGGACCCTGTGGTGCTGCTGCTCGTGACATACGCCCTCTTCCTGATCATGGAAGACGCGATCAAGCTCGTCTGGGGCGTCGATCCGTATTCGGTGTCCGAGCCGTACAGCTTCCTCGGCAACTTCGATCTCGGCGACCTTTCCTATCCGAACTACAACTTCCTGATCGTGGGCGTGGCGCTCGTCGCCGGCATCGGCCTCACGGCGTTCCTGAAGTACACCCGTAGCGGCCGTCTGCTGCGCGCGGTGATTCATGACCGCGAAGTCAGTCAGGCGATGGGCATTCGCGTGAGCCGCTACTTCGTGGTGACGTTCATGGCAGGCGCCGTGCTCGCGGCCATCGGCGGTGCGCTCACCGCCCCCACGGTGTCGGTCGCGCCCGGCATGGGCGTCGAGATCGTGGTGCTCACGTTCGCGGTGGTCGTCATTGGCGGACTCGGCTCGCTGCCCGGCGCAGCGTTCGGTGCGTTGCTCGTGGGCCTGGTACGCGCCAGCGCCGTGCACTACTGGCCGCAAGGCGAGCTGTTCTCCATCTACATCGTCATGGCGCTGGTGCTGGCTGTGCGTCCGAAAGGCATCTTCGCTCCGCTGGAGGCTCGCAAGATATGAGTTCCGCAATCTGTTCCCAACTGCGCGCGCCCGGCACGTGGCTCGCCGTGGCCGGCTTCGTGGTGATCGGCGCCGCTGGCCTCGCACTGCCGCAGTGGCAATTTCTGGTGTCGGTGGCGTTGTCCAAGGGCATCGTCGCGCTGGGTCTCGCGCTGCTGTTGCGCACCGGACTCGCGTCGTTCGGTCAGGCGTTGTTCTTCGCCGTCGGCGCGTATTGCGTCGGCCTTGGCATGAACTATTACGGCCTGACGGAGCTGTTCGCACTGCTTGCCCTCTCGATGGTCGTCTCGGCAGTGCTCGCGTTCGTGCTCGGCTTCCTGCTCGCGCGCTATCGCGACATCTTCTTCGCGATGCTCACGCTCGCGCTGTCGATGATCTGCTATGGCCTGCTGCTCAATAACGTCGAACTCGGCGGCAGCGACGGCTTCAACGTGAACGCGCCGACGCTCGGCAGCAGTGCCGAGCCGTGGCAACTCACGGGCACGAACCTGTTCGCCGTGGGCTTCATTGCGGCCATCGTGTGCGTGATGGTCGTGGCGCTGTACATGCGCTCCACGCCGGGACGTCTGGGCCCCGCCATCAAGGACAACGAGATCCGTGTGGAGTATCTGGGCACGTCGGCTCGCGCGAACATTCATCTGACGTACGTGATCGCCGGCGCGCTCGCCGGACTGGGCGGCGCGTTGCAGGCGTTCAACATCGGGCACATCGATCCGGACATGGCGTTCTGGACGACCTCGGGCGAATTCGTCTTCATCGCCGTGCTCTCCGGCACCCGCTTCGCCTTCTCGCCGTTCATTGGTGCACTGCTGCTGGAAGTCGCACGCGCCATGGCCTATCGCTATGCCCCGAACACGTGGCAGATCGTGATGGGCGCGATCATGCTCGCGATCATTGCGTTCCTGCCGGGCGGGCTGACGAGTCTGGGCCTGGGCCGTCGCAAGTCCACGGCGGCGCATCCGGTCACGCAGACGTCGACCGCCACCGCCTCGGGCGATGCCTGATACGAAGGGGCCCCCTATGACATCGAAACACATCATTGAAGCCACGGGTCTGCACAAGACCTTCGGCAGCGTCACGCCCGCGAAGGACATCACCGTCAACATCGACGCGCAGAGCGTGGTCGGACTGATTGGCACGAACGGCGCGGGCAAGACGACCTTCGTCAACATGCTCACGGGCTATATCAAGCCGGATCGCGGTGAAATCGTCTTCCGTGGCAAGCGCATCACGGGTCTCGCGCCGCGCAAGATTACGCGGCTGGGCATCGCGCGTTCGTTCCAGATTCCGCAGCTCTTCGGCTCGCAGACCGCACGCGAGAACATCGAGATCGCACTCGCGATCTCCGGTCTGCCCGCCGAGCTGGCCAACGAGAGTCTGGCGCGTCTTGGCGTGCTGGAGTTTGCCGACATGATTTCGGGCACGCTGCCTGAAGGCGTTCGCAAGCTGCTGGACATCGCGCTCGCCATGGTCTGCAAACCGGAAGTCCTGCTGCTCGACGAGCCGACCTCGGGCGTGGCCGCGGAAGAGAAGTTCGACGTGATGAACCGCGTGCTCGACGCCGCGCGCGCGCTCGGCATCACGGTGCTCTTCGTCGAACACGACATGGAAATCGTGCGCCGTTACAGCCATCGCGTGCTGGCATTCTGCGACGGCCGCATTCTGGCCGACGGCACCCCCGACGTGGTGCTGGCCGACGCACAGGTGCGCGAATTGATCATTGGCGAGACGGTGGCTGCGACGCCCGCTGCCGGCCATGCAGCCCATTCAGGAAATGCGGGAAATACGACAGCCGGAGTGCACCATGCTTGAAGTCGACAACCTGAACGTGCGCTTCGGCGCGACCGACATTCTTCGCGGGGTGCGCTTCTCGGTGCCGAAAGGCGCCATCGTCGGCCTCATCGGCCGTAACGGCGCAGGCAAGACCACCACGCTGCGCGCGATCATGGGACTGGTGAAGTCCAACGGCGGCTCGCTGTCGTTCGACGGTGTGGATCTGGTCAAGGCGCCCTCGCACGAACGCACGTCGCTGGGCATCGGCTACGCGCCGGAAGATCGCCGTCTGATTCCGGACATGACGGTCGAAGAGAACCTCTGCGTGCCTGCCTGGGCACTGAAGGCGAAAGACGTGCAAACGCGTCTGGACAAGGTGTATCGCATCATTCCGGAAGCCCGCGAATGGGCGCCGCGTCGCGCCTTGCAATTGTCGGGAGGTCAGCAGAAACTGGTGGCCGTCGGACGCGCCCTGATGACGAGTTCGCGCCTGCTGATGCTCGACGAACCGTTCGAAGGCGTGGCCCCTGCACTGTCGAAACGCATTGCCGAAGTGATCGGACAGATGCGTGGCGAAGGCCTTGCCGTGATTCTCTCCGGCGCCGACTTGCAGCACGCCGGCGCCGTGCTCGACGACGTCTACCGAATCGATCGCGGCCAGATGGTCGTGTAACGCCAGCCGTCGCCCCGGTCGTATCGCTCATTACCCACAAGCTTCACAAGGAAAACGATCATGAATGCGTTTCGTTTCCAGACGGTCCCCACCGTCGTCGTCGAATTCGGTGCAGCGCGCCGTCTCGGCGCCCTGCTGCGCGAGCAGTTTCCCGCAGGCAAGCGTCTGTGCGTCGTCACGGACGGCTTCCTGCACAAGAGCGGCTTGCTCGCCCCGGCGCTGGCCGATCTGGCCAAACACGACTGGCAAGTCGCCGTGATCGACGACGTGATCGCCGATCCGCCCGAGCACGTGGTGCTCGAAGCCGCCGAGCGCGCACGTGCCGCCGACGCCGAGATCGTGCTGGGTCTGGGCGGCGGTTCGTCGATGGACGTGGCCAAGCTGCTCGCCGTGCTGCTGCCGGGCACGCAGTCGATCAAGGAGATGTACGGTGTGAAGAAGGTGACGGGCTCGCGCCTGCCGCTCGTCCAGATGCCGACGACCGCCGGTACCGGCTCCGAAGTCACCGCCGTGTCGATCGTCACGACCGGCGAGACGACGAAGATGGGTGTGGTCGCACCGCAACTCTTCGCGGATCTGGCGATTCTCGACGCGGAACTCACGCTCGGCCTGCCGCGCGCAGCCACCGCCGCCACTGGCATCGACGCGATGGTGCACGCCATCGAAGCCTACACGTCTGCGCATCTGAAGAACCCGATCTCGGACATGCTCGCCGTCAAGGCGCTGGAACTGCTCTCGCGCAATCTGCTACCCGCCTGCAACGACGGCAACGATCGCCGCGCGCGTGAAGCGATGCTCGTGGGCGCCATGTTCGCCGGACAGTCGTTCGCGAACTCGCCGGTGGCTGCCGTTCACGCGCTGGCCTATCCGATCGGCGGCATCTTCCACGTCGCACACGGCCTGTCGAACGCCCTGGTGCTCTCTCACGTCATGCGCTTCAACGCGAGCGCCGCGAGCGCGCTTTACGCCGAACTGGCCGACGTGATTCTGCCGGGCGGCGCCACGGGCAGCGATGAAGCGAAGACCGATGCCCTCATCCGGCACATCGAATCGATGATCGTCGACACCGCCATTCCCCGCACGCTGCGCGAAGTCGGCGTCAAGCAGGATGACATCGCGCGCATGGCCAGCGACGCCATGCTCCAGACCCGCCTGCTGGTGAACAACCCCCGCGAAGTGAAGGAAGCCGACGCTTTCGCAATCTACAGCGCGGCGTTCTGAGCGGGGCTTTGAGCGGCCTCACGATGGCTCGGGCGGCGTGCCTGCCCGAACCCCGTGAGTGCCGCGCCGTGCGCTATCGCATATTGTGTGCAAATTAACTCAACGAGATCGAAGACAATAAATCAACTTCTTCAACCATCCGTTTGATAAAGCGATAACACACGGGCACCAGAATCCAAATACCAATTAAATGAAAAATTAATTAACACTTGCAAAATTAAGCATAAACCCCTAGCATCACTGAAAATCATTCTCAACAAAACATCGGGCAAAAAAATACAAGTACAGCAGCCCCATAAACGAGTGTGATTTTCAGACAAATTTTTTAATTCTACGCCGAAAAAAACAACGAAATAATATCTTGAAATTCGAGAGGTCTCGTTTTTCGATATTTTCGATGCGCACATTGAAATCGCCTAACTCGCTTGATATTCTTCAGCGCATCGGTGTACGAATCTAAGTTCATACATGCAACCAGCGTTGCTCGACACCGATACGTAGCTTTCGATTTATTGCATTGCCACGGCGTGCGAAACGATTGCAAACGTCAGCGACACCATCTTTTTTGTATTCAATTTAAAACTCCGACGCATTAAATCGACCCAGGGGCCGGCATGGTGACATTCACCGTGAAGGGGCGTCTTGCGCTTTGGAAAATGGTGTCTCTAACAACAGTTGAACGCACAAGCATCAGCCTCATTCCCCTGGAGACATCATGTCTGCCTTGATGCATTTGCTTGAGACCATTCACGACGATTGCAACGGGATTACCGACTCCCAGAAGCTTTTTCAGCGAATCGATTCGTTTTCCAAACGCATTGGATTCGAATATTGCTGCTACGGCTTTCGTCATCACCGTAGCGCGACACAATCAGAAGTCCGAGTCTTCGACAGCTATCCGACCGGATGGATGGCGCACTATGGCGCGAGCGGATATCTGGACATTGATCCAACGGTCGCCGTTGGTGCGCATACGGATCAGCTTTTGTCCTGGCGCGATCCCGCCTTGCCTGCGGCGCCCGAGTTATGGCGTGACGCTAACGACTTCGGTCTCAACCACGGCGTTGCGCGATCGAGTTGGGGCCCTCACGGCGAGTTCGGGTTGCTGAGTTTCGGTCGCTCGACAGAAATCCTCACTTCCGTCGAGCTGAACTCATTGCAGATCGGCATGGGTGTCCTGGCAAACTACACACACGAGTCGATGAGCCGATTGCTGCGCCCGCAACGGCCGCCATTCGACATCATGTCGTTGTCGACCCGGGAACGTGAGGTGCTGCTCTGGACCGCAGAAGGGAAAACCGCCGATGAAATCGGCGACATTCTGGGTATCTCGACACGCACGGTCAACTTTCATATTCGCAACTGCCTCGACAAGACAGGTTGCAGGAACAAGGTACAAAGCGCTATCCGGCTCGTAATGTGGCGTTAATACGGCGATAGCTTAGGGTTGCCGTCAAGACATCGAGGACACGGGAAGCGCCGGCGCAGCGATGCGCCGACTTAATTACGTTAGTTCGTCATGCTGCGCCAGGACAAGCCCAGGGCAGTGCATGTCGTCGCGTCGATGTCGATCCGGTACGCCGCCACCAGACGGCCATCGATGCGGTAAGCCGCACCGAGCTTGTGTGTCGGCACGCCAATGCGCACGAACAAACGCGCCAGACTGACGAATGTGACACCGATCAGCCGTCGCGCTCCTAACGAACTGGCGGTGAATACCGCAGCACGCAACAATTCCCGAGCCCCTTGCATGGACTGCTGCCCCGGGGCGCAGTCGGACTCAAAACCCTCGGCATGCGGCGGCTCCCAAGCGAATCGTGAAAGCTCCCATACGGGCGTATGCGATGCGCCATGCGCGTAAGCGCCTTCCCCCATGTCGAAACCGTCTCCCATGTGAATCGCCGCCGGAAGATCGTCTACGAGATGGGGAAAATGATCGCCGAGCAGATAGCGATGCGTAGCCGGCAACAGGCGGGCACATCCGACGATAGCGTCCTCATGCCGAAGCGTGACATAAATAGTGTCGTCCCGATCATATTCATCGGATTCCTCACCATCCTTCGACATTCCGAACTGAGATGAAGACTTCATCTCCCATCCAAGTTTCTGCACGAAGACCCGATGGCGAAAGCGCGCGAGTTCGCCTCTTGCAGATGGGATCAACTGAGCACCGCGCATGACATCGACTCGCATTCCAAACCTCCATCGTTAGTAGATGAAGGCAGATTAGCGAGGGCGAAATGCAGCGAAAACTGTCAACGTTGACAGGTATGAAAATCATCAAGCAGACCGCAGGAATTAACCTTCAAAGATCGCTCATTTTTTGAGATAGCCAAGTGAATTCCGGAGTGTTTCGGTTAAGCACTCCGGGATCCGAACGAATCTGCAAGGCAATGATGCCAACAGCCTTTGCAACCCACACGGCCCGCAGGGTCGATAAGTCTGGGGGCGATCTCTCGAATAATGAGGAAGGATGAAAAAATGCAAGAGCGGGCATGGCGATAAGATCGCCATGCCCGCTTTGGTGAGAGAGAAGATTAGACGGCTATCGCGTCATTGCACGCACTGAACATCAATGCTGAACATCCGGCCGACAGTGAAAGTGAAATCGACTGGCCTGCTATCAGGGTCTAGGAACCAGGCACCATGCACTATACGCCGCGCCGTAGCCGTTATAGTTCGCGACACACGTCAGGCCAGCGGTCCCTCTGATATAGAGAAGACCAAATCCTTGCTCACATTGACCCTGCACATCACTCCAGAGATAGTGCTTGGAGCTGGCAGGAAATGGCGTCGTGTACACCTTTTTCATGATGTCCATTTCAGTAGTGCCAATTCTCCGCGCGGTCGATACTGAGTTGATCCAGTTCGCAGCGTGCGCGCGTTCGTAAAATTGCATCGAATGCGCATGAACGATAACTGCATACACATTGCTTACCACAACCGGATAAGACACGGCACTTCCCGCCTGGTCAGTGACTGTAATAGTCGCACTGCCGTTGCGTTCGCCCGAGACCTTCCCATCGATGTCTACCGTTGCGATCCGTGGATTACTCGATACGTATCGGTACGGGGGCACGCCTCCCGTCGCCTGACGCGTTTCGGTGTTGCCATCCGCGTCCTCCCCGGTCGGGGTCCAGTCTCCCATCTTTACGACGAACCCACTCAACGTCATCGTCCCCGGCTCAATCGCGATCGCCTCCGAGAGATCCATCGTATAGCGACGTTGCGGGAAAGTCAGCGCGCGCTGTTCATCGGTGGTGGCGTCGAACGTCACCTTCAATTCCACGCGCAAGTCCGACTTGTCCCGCAACGCTTCGAGCCGCGCACGTGGAATCGCCACATCCAGCCCATCCGTCACTTCCGCGGCCGAGACCGATGACGCTTTCGCCAGCTCGATCATGTCTTCCGTGCCGTTTTCCAGCGTGCCGTAACAGCGCAGCCAGTACTTCTGGCCGAGGGCTATCGCCGGCCACGGTGCTACCGTGACCTGTGCGTTGCCCTGGAAACTCGACAGCTTCAGTACGTTGTTGGCAGCCTGCGGAATGACCGGATCCGGCAGTTCGCCCGCGTCGAAGTCGTCGATGGCCAGATCCAGCACACCGGACGGCGTCGTCGCTGCATTTCGCGTCACCGTGTAATGCACTGGCAACGTTTTTCCGAGGTACGGGACCACCTTATCGGCCACAACGTCGATCTCCACCGAACCGCTCGCATCGCCCGCCACCTGCCCGACAGACTCACCGTCCCAGAACAGCTCGATCTGGTCGGTCGCCGCCATGTCCTCATAGGTCACCTGGACGGTGACACCGTCGATGGCGTCGATGGCATCGATTTCGTCGTTCACCGCACCGATGACTTCCGGCGCGGGCAGCGAGAGTCCCTGCGAGAAGCGCAGTGTTCGCACGCGGAACACCACGGCATCCGCTTCGTTCGGGCTGCCGTCGAGCGTGACCTTGACCTCCAGAGTGAAGTCCGAGCCGTCCTGAAGCTTCTCCAGATCCACACGACGCAGCAACCGGTCCAGAGGCTTGCCCGCTTCGGCGGCCGTAATCGCATGCCCGCTCTCGAACGTGATCGTCAGACGGTTGCCGTTGATCTGCGTGCCGTACAGGCGCCACCAGATTCGCTGCCCTTCGGCCATGAGCGGCCATGCAGGCTGGCGTGCCGTGGCATCGCCCTCGAAGTCCGACAAGCTCAACACGCCGCCCTTTTGCTCGACCACGGTCGCGAGCGGCAAATTGCCCGGCAGGAAGTCCTGGACAATCAGATTGAGCGTCGGCGACTCGGTACCGAACCCGTTACGGTCGACCGTGTACTTCACCGGAATCGTGCGCCCGACGGTGGGGGCGATTTTTTCCGGCGGCACGGTAATCGTCACGGAGCCGGACGGATCGCCCGCGACGGCCGCAAAGCTGGCGTCGCCGTCCCAATCCAACTGGATCGAGTCGTCTGCCGTCATGCCCTCGTAACTGATGACGACGGTGGCGCCCTGACGCACGTCGATAGGCTTGAGCACGCCCTGCGTCGCCTCTCTCACATCAGGTGCCGTGAGGTTCGGCACCGCCAGTGCCACACGAAGATTGAGCACCTCCGATGGCATCACCCGATTGCCGCGTGTGATGGTGTAGTACACCGGCACTTGCTGCTCGAACCACTGGTCGACGATGTCCTTTTCGATCCGGAACTCGTAGTTCTCCGGGTCGTCGATGCCGATGCCGTCGTGGTACTGCTGCGGCGGCTCTCCCCAGTAGATGTCGAGTTCGTCGCCCGGCCGCATGCTCGTATGCCATGTCACGACCATCGTCGCGCCGCGCGGGTAGGCCCCGTCGGGGAGATAGTCGCCAGTGGCTTCCTTCACCGTCGGCGCTGGCCACACGATGGTCTTGCTCACCTCGATCATCAAATCTTCCGACGCCGTGATCACCCCCTCTTTCTCAACCGTGTAGGTGACGATGATCTTCAGGCCATCGAGCCGCTCGACGTTCTCACGCGGCACGTACAGCTTCACCGGGTTGCCCACGCCATTGTCGGTAATCTTGAATTCGTCCCAGAACTCGGCCACGGAGTCCTTGGCGAACCAGATCGTCACGACATCGTTGCGCGCCATGCCTTCGTACGCTTCCACAATCACGGTCGCGTCGAGTTCGAGGTCATCGGGATCGAGAATGCCGTCGATGGCCTCCTCCACACGCGGTGGCGGCAACCGTGCGGAGCCCAGCGGGAGCACGTTGAACTCTCTCGCCAACGACGTCAGCGGCTCGCCCCCTGCAGGTGCGACCTGATACAGCACGCTCACCCGGTCACGGCCGTTGGCGTTCGCTTCGATCACCGCACGCGGCACCACCACTTCGATCGGACCGACCTCAGAGACCTGCACCGTATCCGAGGCACTGCCCCCCTCCGCCATGCCGTTCCAGAACCACGTCGCGTAATCGCCTACGGCCATGCCCGGCCACGCGGGAATCGTGAGCTTGGCGCCATCGGGTACGAGGGCGGGGTCCAGCTCACCGCCCACTTCGCCCTGCACGATCGGCGGGGGGAGCTGAGTCGTCTCCAGCACTGACAGCGTGAGCGTGTCCGAGTCGCGGAAGCTGTCGCCGGAGCGCACCGTATAGGAGACGGTGACCTGTCCGCCCGCCAACGCCAGCACCTTGTTGAACGGCACAATGAAATGCACCGGTTCGCCCTCCTGACCGAATTCCACCAAGGCCTGATCGTAGTGACTCTCGGACTCGCCGTCGGCATTGGTGCCGACCCACTGCAACATCACCAGGTCGCCGGGAGCCATGCCTGCCCAGGCTTCGATGTCGACATTCGCCCCGCCCTGTGCTTTCGCCGGATCCAGTTGATCGCCCTCGGCTTCGCGCACGACCGGAGCGGCTAATTGCTGCGGGGTGCCCGTGATCGTGTAATGTGCCCGACGCGAGCGCCCTTTGCTCACCCCGCCGCTATCGGTCACCCGATAGAACAGCGACCCTTCACCCGGCACGACGGGCGCGAGGCTCGCGTTAGGCAGCAGGAACTCGACCATCGGGTCTGCCCACGGGTGCGTCACCGAGAAGGTCACCGGCAGACCGTCGTCGGAACGTCCGTCGAAGACCAGTTCGACGATGTCGCCTGCGCTCAGGTCGCCATTCATCATCACAATCGCCGTTGCATCGCGCCCGCCCAGTCCGTCGAAGTCAAGCACGTTGCCGGGTGCACCGATCAATGCCGGTGGCGTGTAGATCGCATCGCCCACATCCACTTCGATGAACGCGGGCGGCGCACGCAGCGAGTAGTTCGTGACAGCATCGTAAATGCCGTAGGTAACCGCCAGCTTGTCGCTGTCACCGGCTTCCTTGATGGTCTCCTCGTCGACCATCACCACGATGTCATTGCCGACGTCGCCGGGCTGCATCGTAACCGTGGGCAGCGTTTGCGAACCCCAGTACACGGTGAGCCGGTCGCCCTCGGCCATGTTCAGCCACTTCGGGATCGTGACCGGCAGTCCTTCGGCAGGAATCGGCGGCTCAATCGGACCGGGAGGCAACACCGCTTTGAGCAGATTTTCGTTGATCGACGGCGTGGACTGGTCGGGATCTTCACCGCCGGGGATCGTCTGCTTGACCAGAATCTGCACGACGGGCGACTTCGTGATCTCGCCACTGATGTTCGACACCTGATCGAACCAGACGTCGATCAGGCCGTCGCCGATATCGAGCACATGCTGTACCGGCACGTCCAGCGGATACGACGCGTCGTTCACATTGCGGATGATCGTCGCAGCAGCCGGCACGTCATCCAGCCCCCAGTAGAGCCGCAGCGTGTCGTTCTGCTGGAAATCGTTGCTCCACGGCACCAGCACGACAATCGGTTGCCCGATGTTGTGCAAACTCCGATAGCCGATCCCGCCGTAAGTCTCCGCGTCCAGCACGCGCGGCGCTTGCAGCACCATTGTGCCGACGCTATCGTCCTGAGTGCGCAGTCGCGGCATGAGACGGAACGAATCTCTGAAGTTCATGATCGATCTCCGGGATAAAGCATGGCCATACGGGCGCATGCATGACGAGGCGGGAAAAAACGGCACACGTGGCGATCATCGGGCGCCGCGTGTGCCAATGTCCTCATCTCACTACTGAGATCGATGCCCGGCAACTGTCAACGTTGACAGGCGACGTGGGAATTTCATGAGGTGATCAATGGCATAAAAAATGCCACGGCGTGGAATGCCGTGGCATGAGGTGATGCTCCGTTTATCGGAGATTGAGGATTGATGAAAAGGCGGACTTAGAAAAATGATTGGTCTGCGCTATTCGCTTTTCCGATCGGTGTCATCCATTCCTTGGGACCAAGCAAGCGGCTTTCGCGTGCGTCGTGCCACCGCTTCCCGGAGTCGAACAAGATATCGTGAGATACCAGATGTCGATCATCATCGAGCTATTCGCTCCACAAGTGGAGTTAGTGCATGACCAGTAATAGTAAGACGCCCCATCTGGGTAATATCCTTGTACATAGAGAGATTTGAGCAGCTCGATCTCGGTGTGCGCTATTCCTCGTCCGCCTAAGCTGTTCGCCCACGCGATCGCTTGAGAATACGATATGCCGTAGTTTTGATTGAAGGCAAAGCGATATACGTTGCTGACGACCACCGGATAGGAAACGGTCGCCCCCCGGCTGTCCCGGATGGTAATCGTGGCGCTGCCGTTCCCGATGCCCGACACCTTGCCCGCACCGTTGACTGTCGCCACCGATGGGCGGCTTGAACTGTACGTGTACGGCGGTACACCGCCGGTGCCGACACGCGTTCCCGTATTGCCCGGCGCATCCCGCCCTGTTGATGGCCACCCATCCTGCCTGACCGCAAGCCCGTTAAGCACCATCTGACTCGGCTCAACCCCCAGATCCGGCGCTACCTCGATCTTCAACCGCAGTTCGGGGAACAGACTGGCTTGCGCTTCATCGCTGCCGCCATCGAACGTCACCTTCATTTCTACACGAAGGTCCGAGGCGTCCTTCAACGCTTCCAGACGCGCACGCGGAATCGCCTTCGACAGCCCGGCCGTGACCTCCCCTGCCGTCACCCCCGACGCCTGCCACAGCACAATCGTGTCGCTCTGACCGTTCGCCAGCGTGCCATGCACCCGCAGCCACACTTTCTGTCCCACTGCGATGGCGCGCCACGGCTCAACCGTCACACGAGGATCGCCGTCGAAGTCCGCCAGACGCAATACGCCCCCGTCTGCCTGCGGAATCTCCGGGGTCGGCAGATCGCCCGGCTCGAACTCATTGACGGTCAGATCCAGCACGCCGGAGGCGTAGTACCCCGACTCCCGAATCACCATGTAATGCACCGTCACCGTCTTGCCGATGTACGCCAGCACCTTGTCCGCATCCACTTCGATGTCCACGAAGCCTGCCGCAGTCCCCGGCACCTGACCGAAGTCCGAACCGCCGTCCCACACCAGTTCGATGAGATCGGTCGGCTCCATGTCGTCGTACTGAACACGTACCGTTACGCCGTCGAGCGCGTCGATCGCATCCAGCTCGCCGTCGGGCGCGTCAACGACCAGCGGCTCCGGCAATGGCAGCGTGTGCGCAATGCGCAACGTGCGCACTCGGAACGGCACCGCGTCATCCTCGTTGTCACTGCCGTCGAACGTCACCTTCACTTCGATACGAAGCTCGGATCCATCTTTCAGTTTCTCCAGATCGGCACGTTCGAGCACGCTATTGAAGGGTTTGCCGCCTTCCGCTTCGGTCACGACATGACCGTTCTCCAGCGTGATCGTTGTCGGCCGATCCGTATCCAGCGTGCCAAGGACGCGCACCCAGATGCGCTGTCCCGCCGCCATCAACGGCCAACTCGGCTGCCGCACCGTCGCATCACCCGTGAAGCTCGGCAGCGACACCACGCCATCCTCCTGCTCAACCACATTGGCTAACGGCAAATTGGTCGGCACGAAATTGTTCACGGTCAGGTTCAACGTATCGGAGTCAATCTCCTTTTCCCCTCGCTTGAGCGTGTACATCACCGGCACCGTGCGACCGAGGCTCATCGCAACCTTGCCCGGCGGCACCACGATCTCCAACGTGCCGCTCGGATCGCCTGAAGCTTCAGCGAAGCTTGTATCGCCATCCCAGCTCAGTTGGATCTTGTCGGTGACCTGCATATCTTCGTATGTGATGACCACCGTCGCCCCGTCGCGCGCATCGGTCGGCTTGAGCACACCCTGCTGCGCTTCGGCAACCTCGGGGGCACCCAGCGTCGGCAGGAACAGGCCGACTCGCAGGTTCAGCACCTCGGACTCCATCACCCGGTTGCCTCGCGTGATGGTGTAGTACACCGGCACTTCCTGCATCAGGAATCGATCCACTACGCTCTTTGGCACGATCAACTCATAATCCATTGGGCCGACGATGCGAATACTGTCGTGGTACTCGTCGGCGCCTTCGCCCCAATAGATGTCCAGCATGTCATCGACTTTCATACCCTCATGCCACGACACGACGGTCGTTGCCCCCCGACCGTAAGCCTCTTCCGGCAGATAGTCGCCATCTGCCTCCCGCACGTACGGTGCCGGCCACTGAATCGCCGTGCTGACCTCCAGCAGCAGGTCTTCCGACGGGGTCACAACGTCACCGACTTTCACGGTGTAGTTCACGGTCACGATCAGGCCGTCGACAAGCACCACATTCTCATGCGGCACATACATTGCGATGTCCTGCCCTACCGTGTTGTCGCTCACAAAGAATGTGCGGGTGAACTCGCCGACCGTGCCTTTTGCGAACCACACCGTCACCACATCGTCGCGCGCCATCCCCGGGTAGGCCTTGACGGTCACCGTGGCATCGTCCACGGCATCGCTCGGGTCGAGCACACCGTCGACCGCTTCTTCGACCAAGGGCGCTGGCAGTCGCACCGGCGGCAGCGGCAACACCTTGAACTGATATGACTCCGAATCCTGCTCCGCGCCGCTCGCGCGCTTGATTCGGTAGAGCACCGTCACGGTGTCGCCACCGTTGGCATTGGCCTCTACGACGCCGCGTGAAATCGGAACTTCAACGTGACCCACCGTCGAGACCTGAACGGTTTTGGTCTCTTGTCCACCATCCGACGTCCCCAGCCAGAACCAGGTCACCGAATCGCCTTCCGCCATGCTGGGCCACTGAGGGATCACCATCAGCGCGCCGTCGGGACCAGGTCCCGGATCGTATTCCCCGTCGGCTTCGGATACGACGTAAGGCGGCGGCAGTTCGACGGTCGAGAGCACCGATAACGTGATCGGCTCCGACTGGCGCAGGCTCGTGCCGGACAGGACCGTGTAATACACATCGACCGTGCCGCCCGCCAATGCGTCGACCTTGCTCTTGGGCACCACAAATGTCACCGTCTCCCCGATATGCGTGTCGTCAAGCGTTACCGACTCCTGATGGGTGACCGGCGTGCCGTCGACGGCGGTCCCGATCCAATGCACCGTGACGATGTTGTCTTCCGCCATGCCCTCCCACTCGGCAATGTCCACATGCGCACCGTCCGGCGCCAGCGTGGGATCAAGCTCCTCGCCATTGGCTTCGCGTACGACCGGCGCGGGCAACGACTGCGACGCGCCGGTAATGGTGTAATACGTCCGGCGAGAGCGCCCCTTGCTTGTGCCACTGCTGTCGGTCACGCGATAGAAGATCGACCCCTCGCCCGGCACCACCGGCGCAAGGCTCGCATTGGCGAGCATGAATTCCGTCATGGGATCGGTCCAGGACGCCGTCACCGAGAACATCACCGGCAGACCGTCGTAGGAGCGTCCGTCGAACACCAGTTCCAGCGTGTCGCCGTCGGTGAGATCGCCGTTCACCATCGCGATCGCCATCACGTCGCGACCGTCCAGTGCATCGAAGTCGAGCACACCGCCGGGCGCACCGACCAACGCCGGCGGCGCATAGATGGAATCACCAACTTCCACCTCGATGAATGCCGGAGGCGCGCGAAGCGAATAGTTCGTCACCACGTCGTAGACATCGTAAGTGACCGCCATGTCCTCGCCGTCGCCAGCCTCCTTGATAGTCTCCTCATCGACCATCACGACAATGTCCGTATCAACCTCGTCGAGCGATATCGTTTTCACCGGTAGCGACTGCGATCCCCAATACACTGTCAACCGGTCGCCTTGCGCCATGTTCAGCCATCGCGGAATCGTCAGCGCGATCCCTTCCGGAGGAATCGGCGGCTCGATCGGGCCGGCGGGCAGCACCGCCAGCGCCAGCCGCTCGTTGATCGGCGGCGTCGACTGGTCCGGGTCAAGTCCGCCCGGAATCGTGCGCTTGACACGAATCAATGCCGGCGGCGACCGTGTCACCTCGCCGCTGATGTTCGACACCAACTCGTACCACACCTCCACTTCGCCGTCGTCCTGATTCAACACGTGCTGCACCTGAACTTCCATCTGATACGACGTGTCGTCTGCATTCGTGATGATGATCGCATGCGCAACGAGGTCGGCTCGCCCCCAATACAGCCGCAGCGTATCGTTTCGCTCGAACTCGTTTGCCCACGGCACCAACACCGTGATCGGCTGCCCGATGTTGTGCAGACTCCGGTAGCCGATACCGCCCCACGTTTCGGCGTCGGGTACGCGCGGCGCCTGAAGGACTCGGGTATCGGCCCGCTCTTCGTCGGCGCTCAGCCGCGATAGCTCGGGAAACAGGGATGCATCTCTGATATTCATGACGGACCTCCGGACGAGCATGGCCTTGGGGGCACATGCGTGACAGACGGGGAAAAACGGCACACGTCGCGCGCATTCGGCGTGGCGTGTGCCGACCCCCTCATCTCACTGCTTCGGTCGATGCCCGACAACTGTCAACGTTGACAGTTACCCGGCGAAACTTGCAGGGCGACACTTGGCAAACCCTTCCCTCTCCGAATGGAGGTTTGTCATGACAGTCAAGCGCAAGGCCCTTTTACGCACGGACAACAAGGCGGCGAGCCTCAATGTGCCTGCGACCCAGCCATCTGCGGAGGAAGATCCACTCTTCCAGCCTACCCCCCCGATTATCGACCCGAACGCGCTGGCCGATCGGGAGAACATCCCCGACAACGTCTACCCGTTCAACATCGTGAAGGCGACATTTGAGGGACAGCCCATCAACTTCACTGCGCCCATCGAGGCCCACTACACGCTGGGCTATCGAACCCGGTATTACGTGGACGGTGTGTCTGATGGCGTGGAGGGCTCGATCGGGCAACCGGATTTGGACGCAGGCTTCTTCACCATCGGGGTCCAGCCGACGTTGCTGACGCACGGGATGCACACGCTGACATACGGCGTGAAACCGGAGTTCGACCCCGATTGGGGCGAGAACTCACTGGAGACGTACTTCACACTGGACTTCGAGGCACCGGAGAATCTCGGCGAGGGCGAAGTGCCGGTAGAGGCAGAGAACGGACTGACCGACCAGATTCTCACGGATCTGGATAACGTTTTGGAGGTCACCCTCCCCAGTTGGGGCAACCAGTTCTACCTGGATAAGATCGTCGGCATCATCCGGCAGGTCGGTGGCGCGGATCATACAATCCCGGAAGTCAAGATCCCCTACCCTTACGACTTTTCGGACCCCGTGGTACTGGAATTCCCCCGCGCGCTTCTCGAACAGGTCGGCGACGGGATTCTCGAAATCACCTACAAGATCACCGACCTCGCTGGCAACGAGTCGGACGAAGCGTTCGTCAAACTCATCGACGTGTTCATTCAGGGCGGGATCGACGATCTGGAACCGCCCGAGGTTCCGCTGCACGAAGACGATGGTCTCATTGTGGAAGAGGATGCCCGCACGCCAGTGGTCGTACGGATCCCTGGGCATGCGAGCGTCGAACCCGGCTTTACCATCGTGGTGCTATGGGGCAGTCGCGCGCTGGACGGCGTCGTTTTCAATGGTGATAACACGCAACCGTTCATGCTCGATGTCGAAGTGCCCTATGGCGTGGTCGCCGCCGAATGGAATGAGAACAAGGACGCCGAGGAGTACGCCGATATCGACGTGAACTATGTCGTCTATGGCGCCGGAGGCCGGGAAGTCGGGCGCCCCGACACCGCGACCCCGGTTCGCGTGAATCTGAGTCAGGCCGGCGGCGAAGATCCCGATGAGGAAACCCCGGAAAACGAAGCACTTGGCGCACCCACCGTGCGGCATTCGGCATGGCAGGAAGGGGAGCGCGAGAACCATATTCCCGATGCCTCTGTCCAGGTCGACCATAAGATCATCATTCCCTGGTTCGTTAGAGCAGCAGATGGCACGATCACGGATCAGCATGCCTTCTTGCCCGGCGACAAGATCATCTTCATGTATGACGGCGTTGCCGCAGGTGAATACACGATAGGCAATCACGACGTGGTGAACGAGATCGATCTCGAGCGTCCGCTGCTGTGGCAGACGGTGGAAGCTGCGGGCAGCGGCGAAAAAGATGTCCAGTACATCGTGGAACGCACGCTGATTCCCGACGGACAAGTCAACACCAGTCTTTCTCCCCCCACTGCCGTGGAAGCCGAAGACACCGGCGATCTTCCCGGCGGGGGCGAGCCCCTCGATGACGCATATTTCAACGACGCCGTCATTACCTGGCGAATCGTCGTCGAACATGGCGGCTTCGCGCCGATGACGGTGCCCCTCTATGCAAATCAGGAGATCGGCGATCGCGTTCGGGTACACGTGCTGTGTAACGCATGGGCCAGCGGTCAACCCGACGGCGCGCCTCTGCCCGATGCGGAGTGGGGAGGTCCCGACGAAGTGAACGAGGTCCCCGGGTTCGATTTCGAAACCATCATCACCGACCGGAATGCCGGCGCGGATCTGACATTTGCGTGGCCGCAGGCAGTGCTGGTCAATGCCTATCCCCTGGCCCGGGCACGTATCCAATACTCAGTGTCGCGAAATGACGGTTCCGGCGCCGTGACTTCGAACGAGGGCGGCAGACACATCGTCGAGCTCGGCAACATGCCGAACCCGCCACAACCGGCTGGCACGCAAGCGGTCGGTAGCCGATCGGTACGCCGTCACCGTCCGACACTCGCAGAAGCCCTTGCCGGCGTGGGCAGATCGCCGGAGGCACGGCAGGCCGCACTCAATGCCTACGTGCGCGCCTGGCGAACCACTTCGTCGCAGCGACGTGCCTTCCGGGAATACAAGCAGGAGCGCGAGGCACAACTGCTGAAGCTCAGCAAAACCGAGCACCGGATCGACGATCCGCTGCAACGAAAGCTCGCCGAGATCGCGGCTCGCCCAACGCCAGATCCATTTAAGAAGGAGTAACATTTGGCGACGACGGCGTGACGCTGTCTCAAAACGAAAGCGTCACGACCTCGTCGCACTTCCAAACTCTCTACCGCCAGGGTGTTCCACACCTTGGCGATTTGCTATGGTCAAGTTCCTCATCGGCGACATTGCAGGCTTCGATACGGACACCTTCACGCTAGTCTCGCAGCATGACGCGAGTCTAAGCGTACCGCTCGGCGCCGCCGCCGGGCGTTGCCTTCAGGTGCTGCTAGAGGCCGAGGGCGAGATCGTGACCAAGCGTAATTTGCTCACGCAAGGCTGGGAACAGTACGGCGCAGTCGTCTCCGACAACAATCTAAGTCAGTCCATCGTACGCATCAGACGCGGCTTGCAGCAACTCGGTGTCGACCCCACCGTGCTGGCGACGTTGCCACGAATCGGATACCGCCTGACTAACGCGAAACGAATCAGTCCGTTCGTCGATGCGCTCACGAGCGCTCCGCTCCGCCCTGAAAACGGACCGGCCATTGCCGCCTCACCTTGGGATAACGCTCAAATTGTCGGCATTTCTGAAGCAACGTCCAATGACGGAAGCAACTCCGCTCAAACACCGGTTTCCCCGAACGCATCCAGCTTGACAACGCACCCGGCCTCGGCGCCCTCCGTGGCCATATCACTTCGCAACGTCGAGCCCCACGATGCTTCGCCGAACGCCGATCGAAAGCCGGTCGGCGAAACCGCGCCGGCATCGTCCAACGCCGTTGCGACACCCGCCGCACATCCCCAATGGCGGCCCGGATGGTCCACCGCGAGCGTCTGGTCAGGGGTGGCTATCGTAAGTGCCATATTGGCCGGCTGGGGCCTTCCCTCGTTACGCGGCGACCTGCGAACCAATGCGAGCATCGCTCAATGGACGCCACTCGAAGACGCCCCCGACAATCGCGTCTTCATCGCTCCCGATTTCAAACAGGATACGGACTTCGTCAAACAACGTCTCGCACGGCTCGCAAGTACTCCACCGCTGAGCATCGGCGACGCGCATGAACGATACGTCTACATCAACGGTTCGGGCGGTCTCGACGTCTTCAGTTACTTCCTGTGTCGCGAACCGATCGGACGCGCCAATTCCGATTGTCTGTCTTACTTGCTGATCGACCACACCAACTCATGACGTCCCCTGCCCCCAGCACTTCGCGCGAATCCACCCGACTTCGTCGTCGCACCGTTTGGCTGGGCGTGATCGTAGCTGCCATCGTGCCCTGGGGCGCAGCATGGTGGCTGATACCGGATGACCGTGCCGAATGGCGATGTCTGGCAAATATCGAATTCGACACCCATATTTCCGATGGCACCCGCGTTCAGGTTTTCGGCACGATGGAGTCGAACTATCACCGGGATGGCACAGGCACAGCCCGTTTCACGGGGCGCGTGCGGCAAGGCGAAACGTCGAGCGTCGTCCATCGGGCAAGCGAGTTCGAGTACGTTGCGCTACGAAGCTGGCTGCGTGTGCATACCGTACGTACGAGCCGCCTGAAAAACGACGATACGCCGGACGATCTGGTCTACCGTTTCGTGTATCGCGGCTTTCAGGCGGACTACACCGATTATTTCCAGGCGATGCGCGTGGGCGATGGCGCCAGCGTCGGCTATAACGATCAGCCTCGCGTGTATTGCGCGCCTGAAGCGCCAGAATCGCGCCCGCCTGCCTGAAACACCGTCCGACTTCAAGACCACGCCAAGAAAAAAGCCCGACACCCTTGCGGGCAGTCAGGCCAAATGGAGAACATGGAACAACAACACTTCTCGGGCGACGCGCGCACGTCACCCTTGAACCGCAGACACCTCAGAATCGATAGCGCACGCCGACGTTGACACCCCACGGCTTATCGAGACGTTTGCCGATCGAGTAACTGCCTTCCGCATACGCCTGCAAATTCTTCGCCATCTGCGCGGCGAGACCCGCGCCGACTTCGAAGCGAGTGCCCGAGATGTCCTGCTGCAGATCGATACCGTTCACACGTACCGAGTTGCTGCGCACGAATTCGTGCGTCACCGCAAGCTTGCCGTACGGCTGGAAAGTGCCCTTGGCCGTCTCGAACGTCTTACCGAAGTGCATACCCACCGTACCGAGCAGCGACTTCGTGCTGCTGGTCGTTGCATGCATACCGTTATCGAGCGTGAAATCCGATCCATTTGCCCACATGCCGGCCACCTGCCCGAACGGCTCGATAAACCAGCGATTGCCGAATTCGATCTTGCGCCCGACTTCTGCCGACAGACCCACGCCATGATTGACGAAATCGCCCTTGCTGCGCATACCGTCGCTCATCCGAACATCCAGCTCGGAGCCGAATCGGTTGTACTTGAGCACACCGTCGAAATAGAAACCGTTATTCGCCAGCCAGGTCGCGTATGCGCCGACGGTATGGCTCTCGATCGTGCCGCGCGAACCGTTATTGAACTTCAGGCGGCTGGTGCTGGTGCCGAACATGCCACCGACCAGCCAGCGCCCCGCGTCGTTTTGCATCACGATGGCGTCGCCACCGGCGATGACACCCCACTGGTCCTGACTGTATCCCGTACCCACATCAGGGCGTGCGTTGTACCGGCTACCGAACGTACGCGCCCAAACACCGCCCGTATCGCCCTCGCCCAGACGCACTTCGCCCAGTCGCGAACGCAACACGGTGTGCTCACCGAGCCACGCGGTCGGCAATGCGCTGTGAATGTTCACGACCGCGTCGGTCCCTGGCGTAAGCTCTTCGGTGCGCTCCAGATACCACGATCGCTCGCCACCGGATTCACCGGTCGATTTCAGTACGTACGAATACACGCCAGCATCGACCTTGTCGCCCACGAGGGAGAACAAGCCGTCACCACCGCCCTGTTCGACCAGAAGCTGCGTTTCGACACCGCCGTCCGTACCCGTGTTCTTCACGTGCAACTGGTGCGCACCGGTGGCGTTTTCGACGTCAAGCAAATCGGCGCCGCCCACTTGCAGGTCAGCCTGCATCTGGAACGTGCCGTTGCCGGATAGATCGGTGACATCGAGCTTGTGGAACGTGCCGTCGGCCGCCGTGCCATGGATATCGACGAAGCCGCCGTCCATCGTCATCAGGGCCATGCTGCTGTCGCCAGTCAGTGCCCATTTACCGTTTGAATTCACGGCCAGCGAGTCAACGTTGATCAGTGCCCCGGTCAACGAGCCGTGATTCTGCAACGTCAGATCCAGCCTTGCGCTGCCGTCGCTCACGATGTCGCCGGTCAGTTGGGCGTTGTCGACGGTGACGGTCGAATCAAGCCCCTCCCTGAGTTCGATCAACTTGCCGTCGGCCCCTGAAATCGTCGTGCCATTCGCAATCGTCAGCGATACGGTCTTGCCATCGACATGGTCCTCGTCGGCCTGGATCAGAATGCCAGCGCCCTCGATGCCTTCGATATGCGTTCCGTTGAGCACGGCCACGGATTCGTTGCCGTTCGGGCCGCTGGACAGCCAGATTCCGTTCATCATCCCGGTCACGGATCCGCCATTGATCAATACCCGGGAGTCCCGTGAGTACAGACCAGCGTTGTGCGTGCCGATCACGCCTTCCAGGCTGCTGACATGCGTGTCGTTCAGCTCGATCGTGGCCCCCGCACCCATATGCACACCGAACCCATAACCTTTCACGGTGCTGTTGATGAGCGTCGCAACCGAACCTTCCGTATTTCCCCCGGCGGCACCGAGCCACAAACCGGCGCCTTGTGCACTCGAAATGTTGGAGTTCGCAATCGTCGCGGTCGTATTCTCCAGCGAGATCCCGGCGTTTACTCCCCCAGTGGAGTGGATTTCCGCGCCGTCGACATGCAACTTGCCACCGTTAGCGACCCGAATCCAGTTGGTTGCGGCCCCCGGATGGATTGTCAGCGTGCTGCCGTTGAGCACTTGCCACATCTCCAAGGCATCGCCAGGTCCATAGAGATCGTGCTGGCCGCCATCGATCAGGTTAGCCGCGTTCGCGGTAGTGCTCAGGCAGGCAAGAAGAATTGCGACACCTTGGGCGATCCGGTGTCGATGGGGTGACGCAGCTAAGCGCTGCGGCGTTGTCGTACGCATGATGGTCGTTTCCGAAAAAAGTCAGAACGACGCGAAGCGTACGGAAAAACCCTAAAAAAACACGATTAATGCGATCAAATACACCAATATTCACTGAAATTCACTGACACTTCACCTGAATCGCGAATCACAGCCCTATTTTTTCACTTTCAATACCCGGCATCGAACCGATCAGAAAGTGTAACGAACCCCCAATTGCACACCCCAAGGCTGGTTGATGTGACGTCCCACGCTGGATTCGATTTCTGAGTAAATCTGAAGATTGCGACGCACTTGCCCTGTCACCCCGGCACCGAATTCGAAGCGAGTACCCGAAAGATCGCTGTTGAAACCAATGCCGTTGACCGTAACCTGATTGCTTTTGATGAACTCCTGGACCAGCGCAAGCTTGAGATAGGGTTGAATGACGCCACCGCCCGACAGCGACAATGTTTTGCCAAATGCGGCCCCCACACGCAGTTGCACCGAGCCGGTGCGCGACGTATTGGATTGCATGCCGTTGGTCAGCGTAAAGTCGTCGCCACCGACACGCAACAGCGCGAGGTGGGCGTACGGCTCAAGGAACCAGTCACCATTGAATTTCATGTGACGACCGAATTCGAAGGTCGCCCCGAAGCTGTTTTCGCCAAAGCTGCCGTGCGCGCCTTCACCATCGCTCATGATGACGTTGGCGTCGTTCTGGAAGTGGTTGTAACGCACCACCGTCTCGAAGTAGTAGCCTGTGGCGCCGAGCCACGTCCCGTACAGACCCGCCGTGTAGCTGTTCACACCGCCGGTAGAACCACCATCGAACGAAAGCTTGCTGTGGCTCGTGCCGAGCAACCCGCCGACAAGCCAGGTCCCGCCCCAGGCCTTGCCGACGACGGCATCCGCCCCTCCCATGACACCGTACTGCGTCTGACGGTAGTCGACACCCGACGTGGGTGTCGCGTGAAACTGCTTGCCGAACGTGCGCACCCACGCGCCGCTGTTGCCCTGGTCCTGAAGACGCACGTCGCCGAGTCGGGATCTCAAGATAGCCTGCTCGCCGTACCAGACTGTCGGCGCCACGCCCGAAATGCCGATGACAGTCTGTGCGCCCGGCGTGAGATCCGGTCCACCCGGTTCCCCTGGCTGCGCGTCAGTATTGAGCACCCAATTGTTACCGTCCTGCCGCAAGTCGTAGCTATAGACACCCGCATCGACCTTGCCGCCGACGAGTGAGAACGCGGCCCCACCGCCGCCGGTCGTCACCACCGTCAACGGCGCAATCACACTCGGCTCAGCCCCGGAATTCGTGATGTGAAGCTGATACGTGCCCGTCGCGTTGCCCGTGATCGCCAGCAGATCGCCCGAATGGGTGGCGATGTTGGTGTTCATGTTGAAAGCGCCGTTACCCGAAAGTGTGCCGAGCGTGAGCGTGTGGAACGTGCCGGTGCCTGCAGCGGTGCCGGAAATATCGATCGTGCCGCTATTCATCGTCACAGTCGGCACCGTGTTGTTGCCTGTCAGCACCCACTTCCCGCCGGAATTCACAGCAAGTGAGTTCAGATTGACAAGCGAGCCGGTGAGCGACGCGTTGTTCTGAAGGGTGAGATCCACGACCGCCGTTCCATCGCCTGTCACGTTGCCCGTCAGTTGCGAATTGTCCACGACGACCGTCGAGGTGATTGCACCGACCGCTTTGATGACGTTGCCATCGCTTCCTGTGATCTTGGAGCCGTTTTCGATATTGACGCTTGCGGTTCTCGCGCCGGTGACGCCGGGTTGCGGCTGTATCAGAATGCCCGGGCCCGTATTACCCGTCACTGTCGTGCCGCTAAGCGTCGTGGTAGACGCGGTGCCATTCGTCGCCGTCGCGACCCACACCCCGTTCAACCCGCTCACGCTGCCACCAGTGACGGAAAGCGTCGAATCGAAGTTCGCCAGGCCAGCGTGAAATGGCCCCGTTCCGCTGCTGGTCAAGGTGCTGTTGGTAATCGTAAGGGTACCCTTCGTGCCAACCGTCGCACCGAATGTTGCCCCTGAGATCGTGCTGTTGGAAATCGTGACTACGGGAGCTATCGTTGACCCGCCGAAAGAGCCCATCGAAACACCGGCGCCACTGTTGCTGCTCACGGTCGAGTTCGAGATCGTGCCTGTCGTATTGAGAAACTGGATGCCGTCGTTCGCACCAATCGTGGCCGATACCGTCGCCCCATCGACGCTCGTCGAACTTCCCGATTCGACCGTAATGAAGTTAGTAGCGGCTCCCGGCGAGACCGTGAGCGTTCCGCCGTTGATGACCTGCCACGATTCGGCCGGATCTCCTGGCGCCGCCACCGTTTGGGAAACTCCATCCACGATCGCGCCATGAGCTTGGGCGGCCATACAGGCGACACATACGGCAACGGCCTGGGCTATCGGGCGACGCGTGAGCGCCTTGGGCTTTAGCGTTTTCATACGGTTCTCCCACACATAGGCATGACAAACCGATCGATACGACAAAATCGGCGGACGCTCCCACCAAGCGAACCGCCGAAAACCGAGCCCCTAGCCTGTCCACGCCATCGCCCCCGAGGTCACGGACTGTCGCGCCGCCCTCTCCGTACAAGGGAAAACCCTATGCAATCATGAGGTTGCAGCATCTTTGTTGATTGAACGTTAGGTTCCGGCGCACGAAACCGCACCTGTCAACGTTGACAGGTGTCTCCACGGTGCTTTCGTGTAATGCTCGGGACGCGGCCGTCTCGGCGCGTGACACGCCTAGGGGCGGCGCAACAGGGGAAAAGCTGCCTCAGTTGCAGCGGCGGGAGGGTAAGACGAGGGCCCGTCGGACAGGGATATGGATTAATTCGGCAGGCGCGACGACGTGGCTGCAAGCGTTGCAACGATCGTCTGCGCCAGTTCGACCGGATCGACGGCGCTCACATCACTCTGGGTTTGCAAAGGTGTGGACTGGCAACGCGGCGTGAGGCGCAGATACGGCGGCTCGGCCGCAGCGAACAGCGTGACGCTTGGTGCGCGTGTCGTATGCGCCACGTGCATCAGGCCACCGTCCGCGCCGACGAATAGCGACGCATTCGCGATGACACGCTTCGCGTCACGCAACGTCAGCTCGCCAACGAATGAGACCAGCTCGAGGTGCGGGAACTTCGTCTGCATGAGTTCACGGGCGGCATCTGCACCGTTGCCCGAACCCAACAGCACGATGCCCGTTGGCATGCCCGGTGCCAACGCCACTTCGTAAGCGTCGAGACATTCGCGCCAATGGGTATAGGTGCGGCGCGGTTCGACCCCGCCCATCGCCAGCACAATGAACGGTCCGGACGGCAAACGATTGACGATCGCTTGCGGCAAATCCATCTCTTCGCGCAGATACGGTTTTGCTCGGGCGAAGAGTTCGTCGGGGGCGAGTTGCAGGTCGAAGACGTCGTTGACGGCGGCCAGACTGAACTGTGTCTGATTGCGATCCGGCCCATGGAAGAAGCGGAACAGGCAGGCGAACGGCAGTGCCGCGAAAAAGCGGCGTTTGATGCGCAGCGTCGGGTAGTTGAATTCCTGCAAGACCACGACATCGTAGTTCGCAGGATCGACGGCCGCCGGATCGTCGTAGACATTCCGGAAGATATCGTCGCCGTCGAACACGGCCTTCAGGCCCGACCCGATGAGCAGGTCGACCGGGCCTTCGCGATCACGCAACAAGGCGCGGCCCGACATGTCCATCACGGCATCGCCAACGGAAGCCTTGCCGCCATAGATCCACAACACGCGAGCCTGCGGCGCGACGTGCCGCACCTCCCGACCCGCCTGACCGCTGAGCGCGAGACGCAGGCGGCGATGGAGGTACTTCTTGGCGACGGAGAACTTCGAGGTGCGTTGCAGGAAGACGTCCGGCTCGTGGTACACCCACTCGTAAGGAATACGGGTGCACGGATCGATGAGGCTGGCGAAGCGGCGCTGCGGCTGTGACATGGATGGATCGGTCGGATCGAAGGCAGGTCGGCCGCTGCGCAGGCTCCGCGTCACATGGCGCGCTCATGGAGAACCCATTGAACACTTACGGGGGCGCGCGAAGCGGCTCTTGAAGTTCGGGAGTATGCCACGAGCGCGTTCCCGCGACGGGTGGCTCCCCTCACACGCATCCGTCCATGAGTGCGTCCTTACACGACCTGAAAGTGATGCGTGCCGTCGCGATGCAACTGATCGACGAGACCGAACTCCCAGTCGAGGTAAGCCTGCATGGCCTCGGCGGCATTGTCGGTGCCTTCGTACGGACGACGGTAGCGGTCGTCGCGCGCGCTGGCCAGATGCGTCTCGCCGGATTCGAGCGGCAACCCGGCATTGATCCACGCCTGCGTGCCGCCATCGAGCACCACGATCTCGGCATCGGTCAGACGCCGCAGATCGGCTGCCGCGAAGCGTGCCAGCAGGCTGGAGCCGCAGGTCAGCACGTAACGCTGCACGGGGCCGATCTCACGCAGTGCCTGCGCCAGACGCGCCCGAATCACGAACCATGCGCCCGGGATATGACGCTTGACGTAGTTGACGCCCGACGTGAAGTCGAGCACCGCGATCTGACCGGGCGTCGCATCGTCGAGCCAGCGTGCGAGCAATGCGGGCGTGACCGCGTCCACATCGGGCGCGCTCGGCGTATGCAGCGGCCAGCCGCCCTGCGCGTCGCGCGCCTCGTCGCCATGCGGCTCGACCACATACACCGTCCAGCCCATCTGGGCGAGCCAAGAGCCGGTCATGTCGGCACGCACGCCGTCGTTGTCCGCGAGCACGATCCATGCGCCGCGCACCGGCGCCTGATGGTCCGTCTCCTGCACCAGTTGGCCGCCCGGGGCGTTCGCAAAATCGGGAAGATGCCCAGCCGCGTACTCCTCTGGCGTGCGCACGTCGAACCGGTAGACGGTGCGCCCCGGGGCATTCAGGGACGGCAGCTCTGCCAACGCAATCCGGCGCACCCCGGCACGATCCGCCACGTCGCGTGCGCCTTCGCGGGCGACGGCCAGCGTGGCATCACGCACGGTCGACGGGTGACGACGGTCGGCGCCGCGTTCCAGCGTCTGACCGGCAAGCGTCCAGCCGATGGTGCCGTTGCGCAGGGCCGCGACGGGATTCGGCAGACCGGCGTTGACAAGCGATTGCGTGCCGATGATGCTGCGCGTGCGTCCCGCGCAATTGACGATCACCCGCGTGGCCGGATCGGGCGCGAGTTCGCGCACGCGCAGCACCAGTTCCGCGCCTGGCACACTCGTCGAGCCGGGAATGTTCATCGTCTGGTATTCGTCGAAACGGCGGGCGTCAACGACGACCACGTCCGCGTCGGCATCGAGCAACGCCTGTACTTCCTGCGCCGAGAGCGACGGCGTATGCCGCAGCCCTTCCACCCACTCGCCGAACGCTTTGCTCGGCACGTTCACATCGCGGAAGACTTCGCCGCCGGCCGCGATCCAGCCGTCGAGGCCGCCCGCGAGCAGATTGACGTCGGTGTAGCCGAGCTTGCGCAGCACGGCGGCGGCACGCGGCGCGAGATCCTCACCGTCATGCACGCCATAGACGACGATGCGCGTGTCACGGCGCGGAATGCGCGCCCAGGCGTCGATCTCCACGCGCGAGAGCGGCAGGTTGGCGGCCCACAGCGGGTGGGTCTGCGCGAACGGGTCTTCCTCGCGCACGTCGAGCAAGGCGATTTCGTTACGCGCGAGCAACGCGGCGCGCACCTCGGCATAGGTCAGTTCGGGAAACGCGGCGTCTGCGGTCTGCGACGATACGTCGTTGGATGTAGGGGATGCGGTGGTCGATTGCACGGACACGGTAATTCCTTGAATTCGTCGAATGCCGACGCCTGCCGGCCGGTCAGGCCGCATCTGGCGCGTCGGGCGTTTGTCTATTGTTTGTCGGCGGGCGGCGCAGCCTTGCCCCACGGGTTCGGCAGTTGCGCGTTGGCATAGCCGGAGACGAAGCCCTTACGCTCGCCCGACTCGGTGAAGACGCTGCGGTGCACCGCCCCGATGTTCGCGCCGTAGACGTGGATGCTCACCGACACGCGGTCGTCGTAAGCATTGCTCACGCGGTGGATGTCGCCCAGACGCGGCGACAGCACCTCCACGTCGCCCGGCGTGAGCCGCACCGGCTCCCCTGCGATGACGGGCACGCCTTGCGCGTCCAGCACGTAGGGCTGCGAGTCTTCCGCCCCGCGCAACATGCCGATCAGTCCCCACACGGTGTGATCGTGAATCGGCGTGCGCTGGCCCGGCCCCCACACGAAACTCACGATGGAGAACCGTTGCGCGGAATCGCAGTGCAACAGAAATTGCTGGTAATGCTCGGGATGCGGCGTAGCGAACGCCTCGGGCAACCAGTCGTCGCGGGCGACGAGTTGCGCCAGCAGTCCGGCGCCCTCTTCGAGCAGCGTGGTTTCGTGCGGACGCCGCTCCAGCAGTCGCGAAAACGCAGCGACGAAGGTGCGCAGCGGGTCGAGCGCGTCGTAATCATGTGCGGGCAAATCGCGCGACAAGGCGATGCCATCGAGCACTTCGGTCGTACCTGTCATGCAGATTCCCGGAAAGCGGCGAGCGCCTGCCTGCCGGCAGCGCCCAGAATGGTGTCGTTTTGCGGCGTGTGGATGCGGCTGCACAGCACGTCGCGATGATAGCGCTCAAGCGGGTTGTTGCGCGAAAGCCCATGGTTGCCCGACAGTTGCAGGGCCAGTTCCAGCACCCGGATCGCGTTGCCCGTCACCGTGAACTTTAGCGCACCGCTGGCAATGTCGTCATCGGGTTCTCCCGCATCGGCTGCGTGCGCCGCAGCATCGAGCAGACGCTGATTGACGTGCAGCAGCGTTGCGATCTCCCCCACGGTCTCCTGAACACGCGGCAAGGTCGCCAGCGGCGCGCCGAGATTGCCCGGCACGCGTGTATTCAGGAACGTCACGAGCCAGTCGACACCCGCACGGGCGACGGCGTCATAGAGCGTGCCGAGCAAGACACTCATCCACGCCTGCTGCTCGATATGGGCGTCGTTGTCGCGCTGCCCGATGCCCGCCGGCGCCCACTCGGACGGCGCACGAATGTCCACCGCATTGCCGAACGGCAGATCGACGTCTTCCAGAATGACCTCATGACTGGCAGACGCCCGCAGGCCGAGGTGATCCCAGTTCTGCACCACGCGAATGCCCGGCCGATCGGGCGACGCGTCGGCACCCGCAGGACGCGGCACGAGAAACACGCCGACACGCGGTTCCGCTTCGTCCGTGCGCGCCCACACCGAGAGCCAGCGCAGCGCCGGAATGCCGGTGCAATACAGCTTGCGCCCGGACAGCCGCCAGCCGGTTTCGGTACGCCGTGCAATGGTCGACGGCAAGCCGCCACGCGCCGGCGTGCCGAGATCGGGCTCGACGCGCAACGCATTGATGAGCGCGCCGTCACGCACCGCGCTTTCGAACACCGCGCGACGCTGCGCTTCGGGCCAGCGCGTGCTGGTCCTCACGAGCGAGCGATGCTGGAGATAGGTCATCGTCAGTACGAGCGCCGTGGCCGATTCGCCGGCGGCGACAGCTCCCACGATGTGGCGCGCCGTCGCCAATCCACCGCCACCGCCGCCCTCCGCACGCGGCACGATTTCGGCGATCAGGCCATGACGATGCAGCAGCGCAAAGTTCTCGAACGGAAAACGGGCATCGCGATCGAGCGACGCCGCGCCCTCGGCCAACGCGCGCGTGATGGGCGGCAGCAGCGCGTCCAGTTGAGCCAGGCGTGCGGGGCCGTCGGCACGCGGCAGGGGCAGCACCGCCCCGGAAGGTGCGAGACCGGAAGAAGACATGATTTTGGAATAAGCAAATTCGCGTTCGGCGCCCTGTGCGCTTCACTGCGTGTCGGTATGACCGTGCCCATAGCGTAAGGCCCGGCATGGCGCGGCCCAACCATCCATATCGAATAATCTTTGCGGAAATGATTATTTAACGGCCGGAGATTGTTTGCGTAGGCTCACTCCCATTCACCGTCTGTTCCGATCGATGGGCGTGTAGCGCAAACCGACCCACGTCGCCGTGCACGCGTCCCCTGTCAAGAAATGGAGAGCGTCATGAGCGTCGAAATCATCGGCATGATTCAAAGCAGTAAGCAATCCGAAATTCATCCCAAGAGCGGTCCGGTCGTCGACCGCGACTACGTGCGCAATTTCGCGCGGGCGCACGAGCAATCGGGCTTCGACCGCATTCTCGTGCCGCATCACTCGACCAGCCCGTCGGCCACGCTCACGATTGCCTACGCGTCGGCCGTGACCGAGAACATCCACTTCATGCTCGCGCATCGTCCGGGGTTCGTCGCCCCGACGCTGGCCGCGCGTCAGATCGCCACGCTCGACCAGTTCAGCGGCGGACGTCTGGGCGTTCACTTCATCTCCGGCGGCTCCGACGAGGAACAGCAGCGCGACGGCGACTTCCTGCTGCACGACGAACGCTATGCGCGCACGGACGAGTACCTGAGCATTCTGCGTCGCATCTGGACGGAAGACACGCCGTTCGATCACGACGGCAAGTACTACCGCTTCAAGCAAGGCTTCTCCGAAGTCAAACCCGTGCAGCAACCGCACGTGCCGATTTTCTTTGGCGGCGCCTCCGAGGCTGCGCTGGAAGTCGCGGCCAGGCATGCGGACATCTATGCGCTGTGGGGCGAGTCGCTCGATCAGGTACGCGAAATCACCACGCGCGTACGCGCCGCAGCGGCGGTATATGGCCGCGTGCCGCGCTTCTCGGTGTCGTTCCGTCCGATTCTGGCCGAGACGGAAACCAAGGCCTGGGAGCGCGCCGACAAGATTCTTGCGCAGGCGAAGGCCATTCGCGAAGCCGCGGGGCTGCCGCAGGGCTCGGCACTGCAAAGCGAGGGCGCTCGCCGCCTGCTCGCCGCCGCCGACAAGGGCGCGCGTCTGGACAAGGTGCTGTGGACCGAGATCGCCAAGCTTATCGGCGGACGTTCGAACTCCACCGCGCTCGTGGGCACGCCGGAGCAGGTCGCCGACGCCCTGCTCGATTACTACGACCTTGGGGTCACGACGTTCCTCATTCGCGGCTTCGATCCGCTGGGCGACGCCATCGACTACGGACGCGAGCTGATTCCGCGCCTGCGCACGCTGGTCGCCGAGCGCGACCGTCAGCACGACGCCACGCGCCGCGCCGCCTGACGGGCCAGTCGCCCCGCCACTTCCCCACTCGACGCCAAGGAGAAACTCAATGGCTGCCGTTCTGCCCGTCGACACCCACAGCTTCGGACGTACCTCGCCCACCTCGCCGGCGCCCATCACCCCGGCCACCGTCACCACGCCGACCGGCCTTGTGCTCAACGCGGCCCCGGCGCAGCGCTTCTGGTTCGACGCGCCGCCCGTGCGCAGCGACATCGTCGCCGAGCGGCGCCATCGTCAGACACGTCTTGCCGCCGCGTTCCGCATCTTCGCGCGTCACGGCTTCGACCTCGGTCTGGCCGGCCACATCACCGCGCGCGATCCCGAGCTGACCGACCACTTCTGGGTCAATCCGCTCGGCGTGCACTTCTCGCGCATCAAGGTCTCCGACCTGCTGCTCGTGAACGCCAAGGGTGAGACCGTCGTGGGCGATCGGCCCCTCAACAAGGCGGCGTTCGCGATTCATGCGGCGATTCACGAAGCGCATCCGCATCTGGTCGCCGCTGCGCACACCCATTCGACCTATGGCAAGGCATGGTCGACGCTGGGCCGCGCACTCGATCCGCTCACGCAGGACTCGTGCGGCTTCTTCGAAGACCACGCGCTCTTCGACGACTTCACCGGCATGGTGGTCGACGACAGCGAAGGCAACCGCATCGCGCACGCACTGAACAAGCCCGACGGCAGCGGCACGGTCAAGGGCGTGATCCTCAAGAACCACGGCATTCTCACGGCGGGCCCGACGGTCGAGGCCGCTGCGTGGTGGTACATCGCGCTGGAGAACGTTGCGCACACGCAGTTGCTCGCCGAGGCCGCCGGCACGCCGCAACTGATTGATGAGGCGACGGCGCGTCACACGCACAGTCAGGTCGGTGGCCCCGAAGGCGCGCTGTATTCGTTCGAGAGCCTTTACGAGGGCCTCGTCGAAGCCGAGCCAGATCTGCTCGACTGATTTTGATCCGCTGACTTTGCACCACTGAGGTACACGCAAACTCACGTACAAACATCACAAATCAACAGGGGAGTCGTATCCATGAAGTTCCGCCACACCGACAAGACCATCGATGTCGCCACACCCGTCACACCCGCCACCGTGCACGCAGGCCGCCGCAAGGTGCTGCGCGCGGGCACGGCCGTGGCGCTCGCCGCGCCCGCGTTGCTGCTCGGGCGTCAGGCATGGTCGCAACCGAAGAAGCTCACGTTCGCGTGGAACCAGAACTCGTTCTGCCTGACGCCCATCGTTGCGGCGCAGGAGCGCGGCTTCTTCGAAAAGAACGGCTTGCAGGTCGACCTCATCAACTACAGCGGCTCGACCGATCAGTTGCTCGAATCCATCGCCACAGGCAAGGCAGACGCCGCCGTGGGCATGATTCACCGCTGGCTCAAGCCGCTGGAATCGGGTTTCGACGTGAAGATCATCGGTAGCTCGCACGGCGGCTGCGTGCGTTTGCTCGGCTCGAAGGCGGCAGGGATCACGTCGCTCGCCGCGCTCAAGGGCAAGACCGTCGGCGTGTCGGATCTGGCCGCACCGGGCAAGCACTTCTTCCAGATTCTGCTCGCGAAGAACGGCATCGACGCCGAGCGCGACATCACCTGGCGTCAGTACCCGGCCGACCTGCTCGGCGTGGCCGTGGACAAGGGCGAGATTCAGGCGATTGCCGACGGCGACCCGAACCTCTATCTGCTGGAAAAGCGCACCAACGGCGCTTACGTCGAACTGGCGACGAACCTCAGCGGCGAATACGCCCGCAAGGTGTGCTGCGTGATCGGCGCACGCGGCGATCTCGTGCGCAACGACCGGGCAGCCGCGAGCGCGCTGGCACGCTCGATCGTGCAGGCCACGGAATTCGTCAACGAGAATCCGAACGAGGCCGCGAAGATCTTCGCCAAGTACTCGCCGAAGATCAGCCCCGAGGATCTGCGCAAGCTGTACGCCACGCTCACCTATACCCACCACCCGACCGGTGCCGATCTGCGCGACGAGATCGCGTATTTCGCCGACGACTTCCGTCGTATCGGCGTGCTCAAGAAGACGACCGATCCGCAGAAACTCGCGCAGCACGTCTACGCCAATGTGCTGGGCTGACGCTGCGATTTTTGGATAAGCCACCATGAGTGCAATCCTCGACAATGCCGCACTGCGCGGCGCCTCGCCCGCCGGTGCACTGGAATTGACGGAACACACGGAAGGCTCGGCGCTGCGCGCGACGGCGTCGGCGGTGTCGACGACGTCCTCGCATCTGCCAGTATTCGACGACACCGACATCGATCAACTGTTTGCCGCGCCGCGCGCCCCGGCGCTGTGGGGCGCGGGCTTCGCGGCCGCGCTCGCCTGGGCGGCCTTCGGCTCGCTCACGCTGCGCTGGCCCAACAAGATCGTGGGGTTCGCCGACTGGGCGTTCACCGACGAGTTGGGCGTGTTCGCACTGGTCGTCGCTGCGCTGCTCGCAGTGCTGTCGGTCGCGGGGCGCGCCACACCGCCGCTGCTGCGACTGCGCGAAGCGCTGACCGGCGCGGGACCCTGGCTCGTCGCCATTCCGGTGGCGCTGTCTGCGTGGGAAATCCTCACCGCCAAGACGGGTGCACTGCCCACGCCCTTCTTCGCCCCGCCGCAAGCGCTCATCGAGGTCTACACCGAAGATTGGCGACGGCTTGGCGACAGCGCAGTGAACACACTCAAGCTGCTCGGCCTCGGCTTCGGGTTCGGCGCGATTGCCGGCTTTCTGATCGGCGTGTCGATCGGCTGGTCGCGCGCCATCGGCTATTGGGTGCATCCGGTGCTGCGCGTGCTCGGCCCGGTGCCCGCCACCGCGCTCCTGCCGCTGACCTTCTACTTCTTCCCATCGAGCTATTCCGCCGCCGCGTTCCTCATCGCACTGTCGACGGCCTTCCCGGTGGCAGTGCTCACGTGGTCCGGCGTTGCGGGCGTGAACAAGAGCTACTACGACGTAGCGCGCACGCTTGGCGCCTCGGAAGCGTTTCTGGTGCTGCGTGTGGCGATTCCTGCCGCCTTGCCGAACGTCTTCGTCGGTCTGTTCATGGGCCTCGGCGCGTCGTTCTCGGTACTCGTGACGGCCGAGATGATGGGCGTGAAGTCCGGCCTCGGCTGGTATCTCACCTGGGCACAGGGCTGGGCATCTTACGTGAACATGTACGCCGCGCTGATCGTCATGGCATTGCTCTTCTCGGGCGTCATCACGCTGCTCTTTACCGTGCGCGACCGTGCGCTCGCCTGGCAGAAAGGAACCGTCAAATGGTAAGCGCCGCCACCACTTCACCCACATTCGCCGGCGCGGATGCCGAGACGCCGCAATCCTCGGCATCGCAAACGTCGCCGGAGTCGGTTCAGTCGCCCGAAACGGGCCATCGCCCGAATGCCTCGGCCAACGACACCGGCGCACAAATCGACATCCAGGGCGTGAGTCACTGGTTCGGCTCGCGGCAGGCGCCGTTGCAGGTGCTCGATGGTGTCGACCTGCACGTCGCGCCCGGCGAGTTCGTCGCCTTGCTCGGCCCCAGCGGTTGCGGCAAGTCCACGCTGCTGCGCCTCGTTGCCGGACTGGAGACGGCCACGCGTGGCGCGATCCAGCAGGACGGCGCCGACATCACGCGACCCGATCCGTCACGCATCGTCGTGTTCCAGGACCCGACGCTTTACCCGTGGCGCACGGTGCGCGATAACGTCGCGCTCGGTCTGCAGGCGCGCGGCGTGCTCGCGAAGGAACGTCCCCGTGTCGACGCCGCGCTGGCACGCGTGGGCCTGTCCGAGTTCGCCGACGCCTTCCCGCATCAACTCTCCGGCGGCATGGCGCAACGTGTGGCGCTCGCCCGTGCACTCGTCAACGATCCGCGTCTGCTGGTGCTCGACGAGCCGCTCGGCAAGCTCGACTCGCTCACCCGGCTGGCGATGCAAAGCGAACTCGTCGATCTGTGGCAACGCGCTGGTTTCTCTGCGTTGCTCGTCACGCACGATGTCGAGGAAGCGCTGTTCCTCGCGCAACGGGTGATCGTCTTCAGTGCGCGCCCCGCGAGAATCGTGGCGGAGTTGCGCGTCGATCTGCCGTACCCGCGTCATCGCGGCGACCCTCGCATTACCGAACTGCGCCACGAAGCGCTCCGACATCTGGGGCTCGATGCCAGTTGGTAAACCTGCACGTGTCGTGGCTGTCGTGAATCGATTTACCGTGCGTCGTTCTGCGATGCGGGCGACGTCGACGCGCCCGCCGTCATCGGACTGCTGCCCGACAAAACCACTTCGGCAGCACCGATGACATCGCCGCCCTCTCATCTCTGGCTCAATGCCTTGCTTCAGGCGTTGCAGTTCGCGCAGTCCACATGGCTGAGCGCGATGTATGCGCTCGGCATTACCGACGATTCGCACGGTGCCCCGGCGTGGCCGTGGGCGTCGCGCATCGCCGGTGAAAACCTCATCATCGACGTCTCCCTCGCCCGGCAATTCGCGTGGATGCTCGCAGCGATCGCTTTCGCGCTCCTCTGCCTGACGATCGCCCTGTGCTGGCGGCGTGCCTGGCGCTGGCTGACGGTGGCCGCCATCGGTGCACTGGTCATCGCACCCTGGCCGTCGCCATCGCTGTGGCTTGCCGCCGCCGTGCCGACGAGCTTCCACACGAGTCCGACGGGCTTCACCGTCGAGAGCATCGCGCGCGGCGCGCGGATCTACGCCTTGCAATGTGTCGCGTGTCACGGGGACGACGGGCGCGGCGAAGGGCCACTGGCCCAGACGCTCAGACGCTGGCCGCCCACGATGGCGAGCGCACTGCTGAGTCGTCGTGCTGACGGCGAACTCTTCTGGCATGTGTTGTACGGCATGCACGACGATCAGGGCGTGACGATGCCCGGCTTCGTCGGGCGGCTGAGCGACCGCGAAGTCTGGGCTGCGCTCGATTACATGCGCGTGCTCTCCGCGTCGGGGGGTATGGCGGCGGGCGGCAGTTGGCCGGTGCCGATCGCCATACCGTCCGTTGCCGTGAAATGCGCCAATGGCGCGGACACGCCCGTCGCCGCGTGGCGCGGCCGTCAGCGCGTGCGTGTCGTTGCCGTGGACGCCGCGCATCCCGCACCGTTCGAAGATCCGCGCTTTCTCACGCTGCTGATCCGCACCGCAGATTCGTCGACGGCATCGACAACATCGACCGCATCAACCGTACGTGCCGTTCGCACGGCGGCGTCGCCACGGACACCCGCCAATGTCACACCGCTGTTCGGCGCGCGCGCGGACTGCATTGCCGATTCGCCGGAGGCATGGCAGGTCTTCGCGCAGATCGCCGGGGCGTCGCCTTCGACGCTCGCCGGTACCGAATGGCTGGCGGACCGCGACGGCTGGCTGCGCGCGCTCGCTCCGGCCGGGCGTCGCGGCTGGGCGGACGGCGGTCTCATGTGCACGACGACGACCGCCCTGGCGACCACCACCGGCGACCCACTGACCGCCACGCTGCGTCAGATGGACGACGATCCCGTGCGCTTCGTCAAAGGCGGGTTCGTGCATTAGCGCCGCCGTGCGCTCACCGTTGCCAACCTTTACAACACGTTCTTACGCTTTAGCTATCCACGACAGGCTTTCCTCATGACGATCTCCCGACGCCGATTCTTGCAGTACCTCACCACGACGAGCGCCGCAGGCACCGTAACTACAATGGCCTCGCTGGCCGCCCCCGGTCTCGCCTTCGCGCAATCCGGCCGCCCGGTACTCAAGGCAGGCGACCAGAAAGGCGGTCTGCGCGCGCTGCTCGAAGCCGCCGACGAGTTGAAGCAACTGCCCTACGACATCCAGTGGACGGAATTCCCCGCCGCCGCGCCGCTCGCCGAAGCACTCAATGCGGGCGCCGTCGACTGTGGCCCGATCGGCGACGCGCCGGTGATCTTCGCGCTCTCCGCCGGTGCCGCGATCAAGATCATCGGCGCCAACCGCTCGGACGCCTTTGGGACCGCCGTGCTGGTGCGCCCCGATTCGACGCTGCGCACGGCCGCCGACCTCAAGGGCAAGAACATCGGCACGACGCGCGGCTCCATCGGGCACTTCGTCACGCTCAAGGCGATCACGGCCGCGGGCCTCTCGCCGAGCGACGTCAACTTCCGCTTCCTGCCGCCGGCCGACACCGTCACGGCGCTGGCGAGCGGTTCGGTCGACGCGTGGGCCACCTGGGAGCCGTACACGGCCGTGGCCGAGACCACCGGACGCGCCCGCGTGCTCGTGAACGGCCGGGGGCTCTGGTCGGGCCTGAGCTATCTGGCGGCCACCGACGCGGCGATTGCGGCGAAACAGGAAGTGTTGCGCGACTTCCTCGCCCGGGTCGTGCGCGCGCAGGTCTGGTCGTATCAGCACGTCGACGCGTTCTCCGCCGCGATGGCGCGCATCATCGGCATTCCGCCCGAGGCCGCGAAGCTCCAGTTCTCGAGACGCGCCACGAAATGGCGCAACATCGACGACACGCTCGTCGCCGAACAGCAACGCACGGCCGACTTCTACTCGCAGGTCGGGCTGCTGCGTCAGCCGCTCGATGTTCGGCCGACGTTCGACAAACGCTTTCCGATCAAGGTCTGAACACGCACGGCGATCGGTGCCATGACGAAGCGCCCCGGCCCATCGGCCCCATCCGGCGGTTCGACGATGGCGAACGGGGGATCGGAGGATGAGCCGACGCCCCGTGCGGCGTCCCCGGCGTCCAACTGGCTTGGCGGGAATTCGCCGAAGTGTCTATGGCACGCGCCGTGGCGTGCCCCGACACTTGGACATTGCCCGCTGTGCCGTGTGCGGGCTCGACATCCCTCTGGGTTCGCCGGAATTCGTCATGACTGCCAACGCCGCACTCTCCACGCATTTGCTGATCGCCTTCACGGCGTACTTCGTCAACGCCGCCAGCCCGGGGCCGAGCAATCTGGCGATCATGTCGATTGCGGCCAATCACGGACGTCGCCCGGCGCTCTCCTTCGCACTCGGTGTCATGTCCGGCTCGCTGTTCTGGGCGATGGTCGCGATGCTGGGCATCTCCGCGACGTTGCTCGCCTATGCGCAGTTCCTCGTGGCCATCAAGATTTTCGGCGGCGCCTACCTGCTGTGGCTCGCGTTCAAGTCGGGGCGTGCGGCACTGCGTCCCTCGCCATCGACCACCTTCGTCCCCATGGATGCCGACGGCAAGCCCTCGCTCAAACGTCTTTATGCGCGCGGCACCCTGCTCCATCTGACTAATCCGAAGGCCGTGCTGGGATGGATGTCGGTCGTCGCACTGTCATCCGCACCGGACGGCACGATGCCTGTGGCCGTCGTGCCCGGCTGCGCCGCGCTCGGGCTCACGATTTTCTGCGGGTATGCCTTGCTGTTCTCCACGCGTGCGGCGCGGCAGATCTACCTTCGGATCCGCCGCTGGCTCGACGGCTGTCTCGCAGTCGTGTTCGGTGCGGCGGGCTGGCAACTGCTGACGTCGCGCCTCTGATCGGCATACACAGGGGACGCTAAAGGGCGCGACGCACGACCGCCTGTGGTAGCGTGTTGCCTTCCCTTCGATCTGCGCGCCACGCGCGCGCCCGCACCATCCATGCTGGATTTCGACGCCGACGCCCTGATGCGTCTCGTAACCACGCCCATGCCGTACGGCAAGCACAAGGGCACGATGATCGCCGACCTGCCGGGCAACTATCTGAGCTGGTTCGCCCGCGAAGGCTTCCCGTCAGGCGAGATCGGCCGTCTGCTTGCGCTCATGCACGAGATCGATCACAACGCGCTCGGTGAATTGCTCAAACCGTTGCGTGCACACGCACAGGGCGCGCGGCCGAAGTAACCGACACGCCGCGTGCATTCAATGCAATTTAGTGAGATATCGTTCGACTCGATAAACGGCAGATGACGTCAGACGCCCGTGAGCATCGACGGCAAACGACGTTGCACCCACTGCGTCTGCTTCTCGTGCGCATGCGCCAGTTGCAGCACCGCGAGGTCGGCCTGCGCCGGGCCGATGATCTGCAAACCCATCGGCAAGCCGCGCGCGTCGAACCCGACCGGCACGCTGATGGCCGGCAGCCCTGCCAGCGTCGGCCCGATCACGACTTCCATCCAGCGGTGATAGGTGTCCATCGACTTACCCGCCACCGACGTCGGCCAATGCAGGTCAGCGTCAAACGGGAAGACCTGCGCCGACGGCAACAGCAGGAAGTCGTAACGCTCGAACAGACGCGCCAGCGAGCGGTACCACTCGCTGCGGTCGATGGACGCACGAAACACGTCGGCCGCGCGCAGGGTCTCGCCCCCCGCCGCCTCCCACTGCGCCTCTGGCTTGAGCCTGTCGCGCCGTGCCGGGTCGGCGTACATCTCGCCGAGCGAGCCATTCACCATCCAGTGACGCAGCGTCAGCCACGTCTGCCAGAGGCGATCCGGGGCGAAATCGGGCGCGCAGGCTTCGACCTCGCACCCCATTGCCGCGAAGTCCTTTAGCGACGCCTCGCACAGCGCCATCACGCCGTCTTCCATCGGCAGATGGCCGCCGTAGTCGCCCAGCCAGCCGAGCTTCAATCCCCGCAATTCCTTGATGTCGCGTTGCAGGCTGCCTGCGAAATGCGACGCGTCATGCGCAAGCGACAACGGACTGCGGGCATCGAAGCCCGCCTGCGTGACGAGGAGTTGCGCGACGTCCGCGACCGTGCGTCCCATCGGGCCTTCGGTGCTCAGTTGCTGCACGAAAACTTCCGGGGCCGGGCCGTACGGCACCCGGCCCTGCGACGGCCGGAAGCCATAGACGTTGCCGAACGCAGCCGGGTTGCGCAACGAGCCCATCATGTCGCTGCCATCGGCCACCGGCAGCATGCGCAGTGCCAGCGCGCTGCCCGCGCCACCGCTGCTGCCCCCGGCGACGCGCGTGGGATCGTAAGCGTTGCGGGTGGTACCGAACACGGGGTTGTAGCTATGCGAGCCGAGACCGAATTCGGAGACGTTGGTCTTGCCGATGAAGATCGCGCCGGCAGCACGGATGCGCGACACGCTGATGCTGTCCTGCGTGTCGGGGGCGTCGGACGTCAGTGGCGAGCCCTTGCGGGTCGGCAGTCCGGCGCAGGACGCCAGATCCTTTACCGCGTGCGGCATGCCGTGCATCCAGCCGAGATAGTCGCCATTGGCAAGCTGACGGTCGCGCGCGTCGGCCTCGGCGAGCAGGGCGTCGGCGTCGCGCAGCGACACGATGGCGTTCACCGACGGGTTGTGTCGTGCGATATGCGCGAGGTACGCCTGCATCACTTCGCGGCACGACACGCGCCGTTCGCGAATGGCGGCGGACAGCGCGAGCGCGTCGAGCGCGACGATGTCGTTCAGAGGGGCGTGTGAGGCGGACTGTGAAGCGGACTGTGAAGCGGACTGTGAAGCGGACCGTGAAGCGTCACGCGAAAATTCGGCGGCGTCCGAAGGCATCGGCCGGGTCGGCACTGTGGCCATGTCTCTCTCCTTGGCGGTGGCGTCGTCCGGTGCGACGCCGTTGTCTGACGCATCATTCTCTGCCAAACCTGCGGCGAATGCCGAGCAATAAATAATTATTCATACATTAACGAATATCCGCTGCGCCCGCGGCCACGACTTCTGACCTCCCAAATGCCACGCGGCCCGGGAAACCCCGAGCCGCGTGGCATGACTACCGGATCGCTGCGCCGTGAACGGCGCCCCGATCAGTGCGTCAGCGGATCCAGACCGGTGGACTCGACATCCTTGGCGGCCGACGGCGCTGCCATGTACGTGAGCAACTTCTTGCCCTCGTCCGGGTGCGGGGCCGTCACCGGCACGCCACCCGCAAAGCGCGTGACCGATTGCAGCGACTCCGGAATCTTGCCCGCGTAGGCGATGCCCTTCACCGGCAGCAGTTCGCTCACCTGTTGCAGCCCGATGGCGTAATCACCCGCAGCGACCTTCTCGGCCACCGGCGTCTTCTGCACCATCACCGCCTTGCCGCGCATTTCGTCGGCAATGCCCAGCTTCCTGAACAGTTCGCGCTCGACATACACGCCGCTGGCGCTGTCCGAGTACGCCACCGACTTCGCTGCCAGCAACGCCGCCTTGAGCTTCTCCGGCGTGCTGACGTCGGGCACCGTGTCACCCGCTTTCACCACCACGCCAATGCGCGAATCGGCGAGATCGACGCGCGAATCGGCACGCACCTTGCCCGCCTTGATGAGATCGTCGAGCGCGTAGCCGACCATGATCACGACGTCGGCCGACTCGCCGCGTGCCAGACGATTCGGAATCGCCTCGGGCGCTCGGCCCATCGACGGCCCCCACGCCGTGTCGACGTGATCGCCGCTCGCCGCTTCGAACTTCGGCAGCAGCAGCTTGTACGCCGCCGTGAAGCCGCCGGAGTTCATCACCCGCAGGTCTTCCGCTTGCGCGGCGCTCGCGCCGAACAGCGTCGCCATGACGACACCCGCACCGGCCGCGGCCAGCAAACGACGAACCGTACGCGCGCGCGTCGGAGCACCAGGAATATTCATGATGTTGTCTCTCTGAATTTTGCTTTTGATGACGCCGGAGGCAGGAAGGCATCCGGCAGGGGAAAGCGAGGAAAGCGTTGGCACGGCGCACCGCGACATGGGTGCGCCGGTTGCCGTCTATCCGGATTAGCCGGCAGCGAGTTCCGTGGGCGTGCGTCCCTGATCGCCACGACGGTTGCGATAGAGCGCCAGCGTCGCGCAAATGGCGCACAGCGCCGCGAAGCTCATCCAGTAACCGGGAGCGGCCTTGTCGCCCGTGACGTGAATCAGGTACGTCGACAGTGCCGGCGTGAAGCCGCCGAACAGCGCCGTCGCCAGACTATAGGCCAGCGAGAAGCCAGCCACGCGCACGTCCGGCGGCATGACCTCCGTCAGCGCCGGGATCATTGCGCCGTTGTACATGCCGTACAGGAACGACAGCCACAGCAGCGCGATCAGCATGCGCGTGAAGCTCGGGGCCTGCACCAGGAACGAGAGCACCGGGTAAGCCGTCACCAGCGTGAGTCCGGCGAACAGCAACAGCACCGGACGACGCCCGATACGGTCCGACAGCGACCCGCCGATCGGCAGCCAGATGAAGTTCGACACCCCCACGCACAGCGTGACGAGCAGCGCGTCGGCGCTCGACAGGTGCAGCACGCTCTTGCCGAACGTCGGCGCGTAGACGGTAATCAGGTAGAACGCCGTGGTGGTCAGCGCCACGAGCATGGTGCCGCCGATCACGACGCCGAGATTCGACGCCATCGAACGAAACACTTCCTTCACCGACGGATGACGCTTGCGTTGCTTGAACTCGTCGCTCTCTTGCAGCGAGCGGCGCAGCGCGAAGATCACCGGCACGATCATGCAGCCCACGAGGAACGGCAGACGCCAGCCCCACGATGCGATCTGCTGGGCCGTGAGCGTGAGCGACAGCGTGAAGCCGAGCGCCGCCGACACCACGATGGCAACCTGCTGGCTGGCCGATTGCCAGCTCGTGTAGAAGCCCTTGCGACCCGGCGTGGCGATTTCCGCCAGATACACGGACACGCCGCCGAGTTCGGCACCGGCCGAGAAGCCTTGCAACAGACGACCGATCAGCACCAGCACCGGCGCGGCGAGACCGATGGTCTCGTAGCCGGGCACGAACGCGATGAGGATGGTGCCGCTCGCCATGATGCCCAGCGTGGTGACCAGCCCTTTGCGACGGCCAACGTTATCGATGTACGCACCCAGCACGATGGCGCCGAGCGGGCGCATCAGGAAGCCCGCGCCGAAGACGGCAAAGGTCAGCATGAGCGAGGCGAATTCGCTGTCCGTCGGGAAGAAGACGCGGGAAATCTGGGTGGCGTAGAAACCGAACAGGAAGAAATCGAACTGCTCGAGGAAGTTACCGGCCGTGACGCGCAGGACTGCGCCGGCTTTCGATTGGCGACGCGAAACCGCGTCTTGGGGGCGCTGTGACATGCGCTGTCTCCGTGTTGCCTGCGGCCCGGGGGGTCGGACCGTCAGTATTCGTCGCACTGCGTCTCTGCCAGGGACGTGTCAGACCGTCACGGACGCTTTTTGATCAGCCGCCAATGGTGCGCCGGAAGTTCCACGCTTGTGAATTGCAATTTTTGGAACGATTGATGCGCATACGCTATCAATCGTACGATGCTAATGCACCAACCGAGCGGTAACACGTTACACTCGCGCCGCACTGGATATCGCGCCTTTGCCCACCGATCAAGGGCCTCGGCGCTTTCCGGTACCGGATGACGCTTCCCCGCGCGTTTCAGCCCCTCCGGGCATCTGCCGCTGCTTGCACGGCTTTCATCTCCTCATGTCATGGCGATCAACTTCGATCTGAACGATTTGCAGGCCTTTCGCGCGGTAGCGCAACTCGCGAGCTTTCGCCGCGCGGCCGAATCGATCCACATTTCCCAGCCGGCCCTCTCGCGTCGCATCGACAAGCTCGAAGACGCGCTGGGCGTCAAACTCTTCGAGCGCAGCACGCGACGCGTGGCGCTGACCAACGTCGGCCGGGCATTTGCCCGCGATGCCGAGCGGATTCTCGACGATCTGGACAACGCGCTGCTCGGCATTCGCGACGTGGCGTCGTCGAGCCTCGGGCACGTGACCATCGCCTGTGTGCCGTCTGCCGCGTACTACTTCATGCCGCAGGTGATCTCGCGTTATCACAAGGCGTTCCCGCGCATTCGCATCTCGGTGCTCGACGCGAGCGCCAACGAAGTGCTGGCCGCCGTGGTGAACGGCGACGCCGACTTCGGCCTGAATTTCATCGGCAGCCAGGAACCGAACATCGAGTTCAAGTTGCTGTTGCAGGAACGCTATGTCGCCGCGTGCCGACGCGATCATCCCCTTGCGGGCAAGAAGCGCGTGACGTGGCGCGAGCTTTACGAGTACGACTACATCACCGTCGGCAAGGTCTCCGGCAACCGGCTGCTGCTCGATCAGGCGCTCACGGGACTGCCGCAGCGCCCGCCGAGCATCTGCGAGACGCAGCACGTCACCACGATGATCGGGCTGGTCGAGGCGGGGCTGGGGGTGGCGGCAGTGCCGACGATGGCGATGCCCGGCGGCGACCATCCGGTGCTCACGAGCGTGCCGCTGGTCGATCCGGTGGTGACGCGCCGGGTGGGCCTCATCCACAGCAAATCGCGCCCGCTCTCACCAGCGGCCACGCAGTTGTATCGGTTCGTGGCGGAGATGAAGACGGGCTCACGCCGACGCGCAAGCGGCACAGTGGATGCCGCGGAGACCCAGGATCCGGCCGGTATCTTCGATTCGCGCTGATTGCACCTGTCGAAACACTTTGTTACCTGTCTTACGAGAAGTGAAACATTGGGTCGACGGCAGCGCGGCGAGGCGTCTTTATACTTGCGTCGCGTCAATCCGAATCTTACTCAAGACTCATGTTCAAGCGAATTTTCCCGATGGTGGCGCTGGCCACGCTGGCTGCAACCACTTCTCTGACGGCCACGGCCGGTGATATGAACAATGCCCTCGGCGGTGCGCTGGGCGGCGTGGCAGGCGCGGCGGTCGGCGGCGCGCTGGGCGGCAGCACCGGTGCGGTGCTCGGCGGTGCTGTCGGCGGTGGCGCCGGCGGCGCGATGACGTCGAACCGTCGCGAGCGCACGGGCGCGATCATCGGCGGTGCACTCGGCGGCGGTGCCGGCACGGCCGCCGGCAATGCGATGGGCGGCCGCTCAGGCGGTCTGATCGGCGCGGCAGTGGGCGGCGGCGCAGGTGCCGCGCTCGGCGGCAACATGTCGCGCTCCAGCTCGTATGACGACGATCACTATCGCGGCAAGCGTCGCGGTCATCGCAAGCACCATCATTGATGGCGCGCGGGGGTTGGCAGCCGCCGTCAACCGACTTCAGCCCCCCTCACCCTCCCGGGCCGCGTAGCGTTCGCGTGCGGCCTGCATCATGTACAGCGTGATGCGTTTGACCTCCGCCTGACTCTCCGCGATGTGCGCACCGATCATCTGCTGCGCCAGCGTCGCGTCGCCGGCGAAGATTGCCGTGAGAATCTCGCCGTGCTCCTTGTAGGTCGCGGCGATACGCGGCTTCTTGGTGAAGTCCAGTCGCCGGATGATGCGGATCTTCTCCGTGACCTCTTCGTGCATGCGGGCCATCTCCTGATTGCCGACGGCCGCCACGAGCCGCGCGTGAAACGCTTCGTCCATGGCGGCCACCGTCGCCGGGTCTTCCAGTTGCTGCTTTACCGGCACGCACCAGGTCTCGCGCAGGGCGTCCAGACGCGACGCCGCGTCTGCCGCCACGATCTTCGCGATGGCGGTCGTCTCCATCATCACCCGAATCTCGTACAGGTCCTCGAAGTACTTGAAGTCGAAGGCCCGCACCTGCCAACCGCTGCGAAAGTGCACTTCGACGTAGCCCTCGCGCTGCAACCAGAACAGCGCCTGCCTGACCGGCGTGCGGCTGACCTGCATGCGCGTGGCGATATCGCCTTCGCTGAACCGATCGCCGGGCAGCAGACGGAAATCGAAGATGTCCGTCTTCAGTTGCACGTAGATCTGCGCCGCGAGGTTGCTCGCGCTCTTGGCCACATTGGCCGGGGGAAGGTTGTCCGTCATAGACGTTCGACTCGATGAATCCGGTGAAAACGTTTTGGAGAAGACGCTCATACTAACGACACCAACGGTTCTCCTGCGTTGATCGTCATGCCCGGCATGCAGTGGAACTGTCTCACGGTGCCGTCACACGGCGCGCAGACCTGAAACTCCATCTTCATCGCCTCGAGAATCAGCAGCGGATCGCCCGCACTCACGCTCGCGCCCGGGGCGGCGAGCAGCTTCCAGACACTGCCGGAAATGTCCGCCGATACGGTCGACCCGCTCAGGTCGATGGCCTCGGCGCGTGCACCACTGGCGTGCGCATCGGCATCGTCGGCGCCGGCATCCAGCGCCCAGCGAGCGACTTCCGCCTCGAAGGCATCCTGCTGCTTGTCGTGGAATGCTGCGAGTTCGGGCTCGATCCGCGTGAGGAAGTCATTGTAGGCGCCGAGATCGAAAATCTCCTCCTTGATGCGAACTGCGCTGCGGCCCTCCCGGAAGTCGTTACGCAGCGTTTCGAGTTCCGCTTCGCTCACCGGATAGAAGCGCACCTGATCGAAGAAGCGCAGGAGCCACGGCTTGCCGTCGACGAAGACCTCGTTCTTCAGAAACTTGTTCCAGATCGGCAGCGTGCGCCCCACGAGTTGGTAGCCGCCCGGCGAGTCCATGCCGTAAATGCACATGTAGACGCCGCCGATACCGACGGTGCCCTCCGCCGTATAGGTCCGTGCCGGGTTGTACTTCGACGTGAGCAAGCGGTGACGCGGATCCACCGGCACGGCGCAGGGTGCGCCGAGGTAGACGTCGCCCAGTCCGAGCACCATGTAGCTCGCGCTATAGAGCACGTCGCGCACGTCGTCGACCGAGTCCAGACCGTTGATGCGCCGCATGAACTCGGTGTTGCTCGGCAGCCAGGGCGCCGTGTCGCGCACCGACTGGCGGTAGCGTGCGACGGCATCGAGCGTGGCCGAGTCTTCGAACGCCATCGGCAGGTACACGACGCGGCTCGGCACCTTCATCGTCCGCACGTCGGCGAGCGCAGCGTCGGCAATGCGCAACGCCTCGACGAGCGCGCGCTGCGGAATCACCCGGGAGTCATAGCGCACCTGAAGCGAGCGCACGCCCGGCGACAACTCCAGCACGCCGGGCACCGCATGCGTCTTCAGTTCCTCCATGAGCGCATGCACCCGGAAGCGCAGATTCAGGTCGAGCACGTTCTCGCCGTATTCGATCAGGAGGTACTTGTCGCCTGCCTGACGGAAGACGGTCTTCGGATGCGCGTCCCGCTCCGGCGCTTCGAACAGAATCGGCTCGCCGCGTCCGGCACGGAACACGGGGGCGAGCGTCGCCGTGGTCGGCCAGTCGGTGAGGAATGCGTCCTGTGCGCGCTCAAGTGCGAGGGCGTCGTCGAACGTCATCTCATGGAAACGAATCTTGTCGCCCGGCTTGACCTGACCGACCTTCCACAACTCGGCTTTGACGATGGTCGCTGCGCAGACGAAACCACCGAGGCTCGGGCCGTCACGCGTGAGGATCACCGGCATGTCGCCCGTGAAGTTGATGCTGCCGATGGCGTACTCGCAATCGTGCACGTTCGACGGATGCAACCCCGCCTCGCCGCCGTCGCCACGCGCCCAACTCGGCTTCGGCCCGCTCAGACGGATACCCAGACGGTTCGAGTTGTAATGCACCTCCCACTCGCTCGCGAAGAACGTTTCGATCGACTCGGCGGTGAAGAAGTCCGGTGCGCCGTGCGGACCGTACAGCACGCCGATGTCCCACGTCTTGCCGTAGGTCGGTACCAGCGTATCGGGCAACGCCGACGGCGCGTGCTGCGGTGCGAGTGCCGCGCATGCGGGCAGTGTGATGTCGGCGATGGACAACACGTCGCCCGGGCGAAGCGTGCGTCCGGCGTGACCGCCGAACTGACCGAGGGCGAACGTCGAACGGCTACCGAGATACACGGGCACGTCGAAACCGTGACGCACGGCCAGATAGCTGCGGCAGCCGCTCGTGGCGCGTCCGATGCGCAACGTCTGACCGGCTTTCACGGTCATCGGCGCCCAGAACGTCAGTGGTTCGCCATCGAGATTGCCGTCGGTCGGCGCGCCCGTGAGCGCGATGACGGTGTCGACGTGAAAACGCAGCGTCGGTCCGAGCACGGTGGTCTCGATGCCCGCCGCTTCGGGCGCATTGCCCACGATGCGGTTGCCCAGACGGAATGCCCAGTCGTCCATCGGCCCGGAAGGCGGTACGCCAATGTCCCAGTAGCCGACACGTCCCGGATAGTCCTGCACCGTCGTGTACGTACCGGGCTCGACCACTTCGACGACTTGCGGACGGTAGACGAAGCTGTCGAGATAGCGCGTCGACACGTTGCCCGCGACGAAGCCTTCGCTGTCGATCACGTGACGCAGATAATCCAGGTTCGTCGAGATCCCCGACAGACGCGTGTCTGCCAGCGCCTGCTTCATCTTCGCGATGGCGGCCGCACGGTTTTCCGCGTGCACGATCAGCTTCGCGATCATGGGATCGTAGTGCGCCGAGACTTCGGTGCCGGTGTCGACCCAGCCGTCGACGCGCACGTCCGGCGGGAAACTGGCTTCGGTCAGCGTGCCGGGGCTCGGTGCGAAATTGCGTAGTGCGTTCTCGGCATAGATACGCACCTCGATGGAGGCGCCCTCGGACGCCACCGGCCGATCGAGCGACGGCGGCTCACCGGCGGCGGTGCGAATCATCCACTCGACCAGATCGACGCCCGTCACGCATTCGGTGATGGCGTGCTCCACTTGCAGACGCGTGTTCACTTCGAGGAAGTAGAACGCCTGTTGCGCTTCGTCGTAGATGAACTCGACGGTGCCGGCGGAACGGTAGTTCACCGAGCGTCCGAGACTCGCTGCGGCCGACAGCAAACGCTCGCGTATGTCGGCGGGCAGATTCGGCGCGGGCGTCTCCTCAACGACTTTCTGGTTGCGCCGTTGCAGCGAGCAATCGCGCTCGCCCAGCGCAAGCACGTTGCCCCGACCGTCGCCGAAGATCTGCACTTCGACGTGACGCGCGCGGTCCACGAAGCGCTCGACGAACACGCCGCCGTTGGAGAAGAACGATTGCCCCAGACGTTGCACCGAAGCGAAGGCAGCGACGAGTTCGGCTTCGTCGTTGCACCGCGTGAGGCCGATGCCGCCACCGCCGGCCGTGCTCTTGAGCATCACGGGGTAGCCGATGGTACGAGCCGCTTCACGCGCGGCGTCGATATCGGCGAGCAACCCCGACCCCGGCGTGAGGGGCACGTCGGCGGCTTGCGCGAGTTCACGGGCGGCGTGCTTGAGGCCGAATTGCGCCATCTGCTGCGCAGTCGGGCCGACGAAGGCGATGCCTTCTGCCTCGCATCGCTCAGCGAATTCGGCGTTCTCGGACAGAAAGCCGTAACCGGGGATGATGGCCTGCGCGCCCGTCTGTTTGGCCGCCGCGATGATGAGGTCGGCGTTGAGGTAACTCTCGGCGGCGGTGTTGCCCCCGAGTGCGACGGCGACGTCGGCCGCGCTCACGTGCAGACTGTTGCGGTCGGCGTCGGAATAGACAGCGACGGCGCGGATGCCCATTCGCTTGAGCGTGCGAGCGATGCGACAGGCGATTTCACCGCGGTTGGCGATCAGAACGGTATCGAACATTGGGGGCTCTCTCAGGCGTCGGACGGCGTGGAACCGCGGGTGGTCTTGCCAACGTTGGTGAGGTCGGCGAGGCTCGCGATGTAGGCTGCCCAGCCACCGAAGGCCGTGATGTCCTTCGCCTCATGCAACCCGAACGGCTCGCAGATGAAGCCCTTGACCTGACGTCCGTCGGCCAGCGCAACGGTGCCGATGCCCAGCGGTGCGGGCACGCCGGCGACGAACGACCCGAATTCAGCGGATGGCACGTCCCACAACTCCAGTCGAATCTGCGCGCCGTCGTCGGTACGCAGCAATCCCGGCTTCGGCGGCGAGGTGTTGGCAAGCGCGAACAGGCGGTAGTTCGCGGACGTCGTCGTGCTCTCGACGAACTGCGCGCCGCGACTCGTCAACTCGTGGTTGAGCGGCATGCCGCGAAGGTGCGCGCCGACGACCGCGACGCGGATGGTGGCGGCGGGAGCGGAATCGGTCGCGAGAGCGAAGGCGGCATCATTGGCCGGGCGTGCCGAGGCAGGAGCACCCAGGGTGGCCGGCGGGTGCGGCGCGGCGACATCGTCTGCCGGCAGCGGCTGTCCCGTCGCACCTCGGGTCAGACCGGTGGTGCGATGCCATTCGCCGGCGAACTCGGCGAGCGCGCGTTCGCGCCAGGCATCGGCGATGAACGTGATGCCGAACGGCAGTCCGTCGTCGCGCAAACTGGCGGGCACGGAGAACGCGCTCCAGTCCAGCAGGTTCACGAAGTTGGTGTATTTGCCGAGATGACTGTTCAGACGCACCGGATCGGCCAGCAGTTCGTCGATCTTGTAATGCGTGGGGGCCGTCGGCACGAGCAAGGCGTCGAAGGGGGCGAGCACGGCATCGGCGCGACGTTTGAGATCGGCCAGCCGGTACATCGATGCGAACGTGTCTGCCGCGGAGAAGGCCTTCGCCTTGAAGATGATGTCGCGCACGACCGGATGGATGTCGGCTTCGTTGGTTTGCGCGAAGTCGCGAATGGCGGCGTAGCGTTCGGCGACCCATGCACCGTCGTATAGCAATTGCGTCACCTCGTCGAACAACGAGAAGTCGATGGGCACGCAGGTCGCACCGCGCGCTTCGATCTGGGCGACGGCGTCACGGAAGGCTTTCTCGGCCAGCGCGTCACCGAAAAACTCGGGCGTTGCGGGGATGGCGAAGCGCGGTGCCGCAGGGACTTTCCAGCGCGTTGCTTGGGCCGGGGCTTCGCGCGACAGACCATCCAGCGGGTCGAACGCTGCGGCCACGTCGTAGACGAGTGCGGCATCGGCGGCGGTCGTTGCGAACACCGAGACGCAGTCGAGGGTGCGGCAGGCGGGCACCACACCGGTGTTGCTGAACGCACCACGCGTGGGCTTGAGGCCGATGATGTTATTCAGGCCAGCGGGGACGCGTCCCGAACCCGCCGTATCCGTACCGAGCGCGAAGGGCACGATGCCGCGCGCGACGACGCTCGCCGAGCCCGAGCTGGATCCGCCGGAGATGTAAGCAGGATCGAACGTGTTGGTGGGAATGCCGTAAGGCGAGCGCACGCCGACCAGGCCTGTGGCGAACTGATCGAGATTGGTTTTACCGATGACGATGGCGCCGGCGTCGACGAGACGTTGCACGAGGGTGGCGTTGGTATCGGGGGCATATGCAAAGGCGGGGCACCCGGCCGTGGTCTCGAAGCCCGCGGCGTCGATATTGTCTTTCGCGGCAAACGGCACGCCATACAGCGGCAGCTTGCGCATGTCGCCCCCGACGGCGGCGAGCCGCGCGTCGAGCCGCGTGAGTTGCGCCTCAAGCACGGCGGGCGTGACCGTCGAGATCCACGCGACGTCGCCGGGCACAAGTGCGTCAACCAGTTCACCCAGTAATTGGGCGGGTGTGGCGCCGCTGCGATAAGCGCTCAGCCACTGCGTGATTGTCCAGGAGTGCATCTGGTATTCCTTCTTGTGTACAAGTTTGAGGAATACCTATGCAAGGGGTGTGCCAGACCTTGGCAATACCAGTAAATATAAGGACGTCAGCGCAAACGCCCCGAAAGCGGGCAGCGCCGTAGTTGTGCCGGATGCACGAAGGCGGTGCGGTTTGCACGACGAGCGCGCACAATGACGCACACGTCACGCGCCTCCATCCGGGCGCGTGCCCCAATCGCTACACCGCGCGAACTTCCAGTCGCTTGCCCAACACGGCAAAAGCCGACTCGACGGCGTCCAGCCGAGACGCATACCCCAGCTTGAGCAAGCGATCCACTTGCACCTGATTCACATGCATTCGTCTGGCCAACTCGGCCTTCCGGACGTTCTGCGCGATCATTTCGTTGGCCAGCAACACCTTGATGGATGCCATCATCGGCAAGGTGATGGTCGTCTGCCCTCGTTTGGGACGCGAAGGCCACGGAATCGGACGTTTCTGCGAAAAGTAAAACTCTAGTGCAGCCTCGAGCGCCTCGAGCGCCTGCTCGCGAGCATCTGACTCGTTTTCACCAACCGTGATCGCCTCGGGCACGTCGGGAAATGTGACTAGCAAAGTACCGTTGGTATCGCGCTTGAGCGTGATGGGATAGGTCAACATGACTCACCTCAATAGTTCGTCGCCCTTGGGGGGACCGATCAAGGTCACTTCAGACCCAACTGCTTCTTGATGGACTCCACAAGACCGCGGCCAATCTCCTTGGCACCGTGATCGGGAAACACAGTGGATCGCCCATTGAGGGTCACGCGAAAATGGCTCGACCCGGCCCGGTGCTGCTCAAACGTGGCGCCTTGTCGCTTGAGCCATCGTCGGAACTCGCTGTACTTCATACATCACCCACGATGAAATCGAATAATACAACAGATTTGTTGTGATGATCACCCACACTACACAACACATTTGTTGTAATTTCGAAAACCTCCTTGCGTCGTCGTGCAATGACGTTGCGACATCATGACCTCGTCTAACCTTCACCGGCACACCGCGGCACATTTATCGGAATGCCCCTACGTCAATAAAAAAACCGCAGCACGATGGCTGCGGTTTCGTTGTATCGCGTGAGTGGCGAGAGTCGTGTTACGGCCTGCCCGGTTCCGGAAGGTAGGGACCGATGCCCGTCGGGTAGCTGCCCGGGATCAGCATCGAAGTGTCGAGACGCTCGACGTTCGTACGGCCTGTCAGGGCCATCGTCACGTCCATCTCCTTCGCGATCACTTCCAGCGCACGGCGCACGCCCGCTTCGCCCATCGCGCCCAGGCCATACAGGAACGGACGCCCGATCAGCGTGCCCTTCGCGCCCAGCGCCATCGCCTTGATCACGTCCTGCCCCGAACGAATGCCGCCGTCGAGCCACACCTCCGTGTCGCGCCCCACGGCCGCCACGATGTCCGGCAACGCGCGAATCGTCGAGATCGCACCGTCCAGTTGGCGGCCGCCGTGATTGCTCACCACAATGGCGTCCGCCCCGGTGTCGCGCGCCGCACGCGCATCTTCGGGATCGAGCACGCCCTTGAGCACCAGCTTGCCGCCCCAGCGCTTCTTGATCCACTCGACGTCGTCCCACGACAGACACGGATCGAACTGCGCGGCCGACCATGCGGCAAGCGACCCGATGTCGTCCACCCCTTTCGCATGTCCCACGATGTTGCCGAACGTGCGACGTCGCGTGCCAAGCATGCCCATGCACCAGCGCGGCTTGGTCATCATGTTCGCGATGTTCGGCAGCGTCAGCTTGGGCGGCGCGGACAAACCGTTCTTGATGTCCTTGTGACGCTGGCCGCTGATTTGCAGATCCATCGTCACCATCAACGCCGAACAACCGGCCGCCTTGGCGCGATCGATCAGACGTTCGATAAAGTCGCGATCGCGCATGACATACAACTGGAACCAGAACGGCGCCTTGGTATGCGCCGCCACATCCTCGATGGAGCAGATGGACACCGTCGAGAGCGTGAACGGTACACCGAACGCCTCAGCGGCACGCGCCGCGAGAATTTCGCCGTCGGCATGCTGCATGCCCGTCATCCCCGTGGGTGCCAGCGCCACCGGCATCGCCACCGACTCGCCGAGCATCGTCGTGCGTGTGCTGCGATGCTCGATGTTCACGGCCACGCGCTGCCGGAATTCAATGCCGCCGAAGTCCGCCGCGTTCGCCCGATATGTGGATTCGGTCCAGGACCCGGAATCGACATACTCATAGAACATGCGCGGCACCCGCTGCTGCGCCAGAACCCGTAAATCCTCAATCGTGGTGATCACTGCCATGCTGCGTCTCTTCTTTTAAGAATGTATTCTCAAATTTCGAGAATAGTTAATATGTTTTGTATTTTTTATTTCTGCTTCACGAGATCGACGAGCGACTGCGTGTTTTTAATTGTCTTTAGGACAATGTTCGATTGAATCGACATGACAGCCGGCGCCCGGTATAGCTCATTGACGATAAAGTCGGAGTAATGCGCGAGGTTACGCGCTCTTACCGTCAAGATGTAATTGGCAGAGCCGGTGACGATGCGGGCCGTGACGACTTCCGGCCAGTTCTGCACGCACGCCAGAAACTTTTCATGCCACTGATCGACGTCCGGACGCAATGTGATTTGCACTAGCGCTTCGAACTCCAGACCGATATGCTGTGCGTCCACGATGCAGCGATATCCGGAAATCACCCCCCGGTCCTCCAGCAATTTCACCCGGCGCAGGCATGCCGATGGCGACAAGCCAACGGCGTCGGCCAGTTCCTGATTGGAGATGCGGCCATTGAGTTCCAGATGGCGGAGGATGCGCAGGTCGGCAAGGTCGAGGTTCATTGGCAGAATCCATCAAATTTTCATGGATTCTGGCAGATCCTTCGAATTATTGCCAGTTGCCCGCTAGAAATAGCAAGCAAATTCCATTTTTGCGTTGATATGATAGCTCTCGGCCCCGGGCCGCATGGGTGACATATTCCCGATGGGGCCGTTTCTAATATTGCAGTCGTCGTGCCGAGAAGAATCCGTAATCTCCTTTATCGGAAGGAGCTGCGGATCGTTTTAAGCGTTCACCAAAAAAAACGTCTACAAGACGCACCAAGGAGACCCATGAAGTCTGCACTTCCGGCCAGTCTGGCCATCATTTCGGCCGCTTGCGGCCTCGCCTTCAGCACCACCGCTGCCGCACAAAGTTCCGTCACGCTGTACGGGATCGTCGATCAGAGCGTGCGCTATCAGACCAACGCCAACGCCAATAACGACGCTCTCTGGCAAGTGACCAACGGCGCCGTGACCAACAGCCGCTTCGGCTTCAAGGGCTCGGAAGATCTGGGCGGCGGCATGAAGGCGATCTTCCAGCTGGAATCGGGTATCAACCCGCAGAACGGCACGCTCGCCAACAACCCGCGTCTGTTCGATCGTTACGCATTCGTCGGTTTGCAGAACCAGTACGGCACGATCAAGATCGGTCGTCAGGCGACCGAGGCGTTCAACGTGTACGGCGACTTCGATCCGCTCACGATCGGCAACTACGCGAACAACTCGTGGATGTACAACATCACGCGCGGTCGTGTGGATAACGCCGTGAGCTACGCCGGCACGTTCGGCGGCCTGTCCGTCGGCGCAACCTACGGCTTCGGCAACACGGCTGGCACGATGGCCGCAAGCAACTACTGGGGTGCACGCGCCGCCTACGCCATGGGCCCGTTCCAGATTGCCGGCGTGTATCAGGCCGCCCGCGATGCCAGCAAGCGCGTGCAGCAGATGTGGGGCCTGGGCGGTATCTACAGCGTCTCCATCGCCAAGGTGTTCGTCGGCTACATGGGCGGACGCGACCGCAGCGGCTGGCTCGACAGCACGCTCAACGATCCGGCGCACACGGTCACTACGGGTAACCTGAACGACAACCCGCGCAAGGACATGACGTTCTACCTCGGCACGACCATCCAGGCCATGCCGAACCTCGCCATCACCGGCGCCGCGTACTTCGACGACATCAAGAACATCAACGCACAGGCGGGCGACGCCGGCTCGGGCCGTCGTTACACGTATGTGCTGCTCGCCGAGTACGCGCTGTCCAAGCGCACGCAGGTCTACGGCACGGTCGATTACAACAAGGTCAGCGGCGCCGCACGCGTCGAACTGCCGGGTAACTCGACGCAGGTCGGCGTGGGCACGGGCATCCGCCACATCTTCTAAGCGGCACGCACAGGGCGCGCATCGAGCGCATCAAACGCACGCCCTGCGCCATCCGATCCGCCAGAAGGCTTCACTTTTTGCAGTTCGTATCACCCGCCCCGGTTCCGATCGGGGCGGCGGGGCCCGCTCGCGCCTGCGATTCCGGCATCCTGGCCACAGGCACAGCGCGGTGCATCGGCCAATGCCGTATTGCGTCGCGCAAACGGGCAATGACAAGCAATGTTGTACTCATGCAGATGCCGCGCTCATCTCGATCGTGCGGTGTCCCAGAGGTGTGTCATGACGCGTACTCCCCAGTCTCCCCAGCCGACCCGGTCCACTCAGTCGACGTCCTCGGCCAGGCCCCGCGACTTCTCGCACATCACGAAGCGCGAGCAAGGCCTGCGTCGTTCGCTCACCGCAAGTCAGATGGCCATGATCGCCATCGGCGGCGCGATCGGCACAGGACTTTTCCTCGGTAGCGGTTTCGCCATCGGCTTCGCCGGACCGAGCGTGCTGATCTCCTATGCCATCGGCGCACTCATCGCGCTCATGCTCATGGGGTGTCTGGCGGAGATGACGGTCGCTCACCCGACGTCCGGCTCGTTCGGCGCGTACGCCGAGCATTACATCGGGCCGTGGGCCGGTTTTCTGGTGCGCTATGCGTATTGGTCCTGCATCGTGCTCGCCGTCGGCACGGAAGTCAGCGCCATCGCCGTCTACATGAAGTACTGGTTCCCACAGGTGCCGGGCTGGTACTGGGTCGCGGGCTTTTCCGCCGCGCTGGTGCTCGTGAACGCCATGTCTGTGAACCTGTTCGGCGCCATCGAGTATGGGTTCTCGCTCATCAAGATCACCGCCATCGTCATCTTCATTCTGATCGGCGCGTATGTGGTCTTCATCGCGCCGAACTCGGTCGCAGACGCCGCTCACTCACCCGCAGGTTTCGCCAACTACACCGCACACGGCGGCTTCTTCCCGAAAGGCCTCTGGGGCATGTGGATCGCGGTCATCATTTCGATCTTCAGTTACCTGTCCATCGAAATGATCGCGGTCGCCGCCGGTGAGGCAGAGAACCCCGAGCGTGCCGTGACGCGCGCCTTCCGCTCGACAGTCGTGCGCCTCGTGCTGTTCTATCTGCTCACGCTCGCGCTGATGCTCGCCATCGTGCCGTGGACCGCCGCCGGTCAGGACGAGAGCCCGTTCGTGAAGGTGATGCAGGCCATCAACATTCCGGGGGCTGCCGGCGTCATCAACTTCGTGGTGCTGATCGCGGCGCTCTCGTCGATGAACAGCCAGCTCTACATCACCACACGCATGATGTTCTCGCTCTCGCGCGCCGGCTACGCGCCCGCCCGCTTCGGCGAAGTGAACCGTCGCGGGGTGCCGCTCGCGGCGCTGCTGCTCTCGACGGTCGGCATTGCGCTCGCGACGCTCGTGAACTTCCTGTACCCCGAGTCGTCGTTCACGTTCATGATGGCGATCTCGATGTTCGGCGCGATGCTCACGTGGATGATGATCTTTGTCACGCACTTCTTCTTCCGTCGCGCGTGGCGACGCGAATCGCATCCGCCGCTGGCGTTTCGTATGTGGGGTTTTCCGTGGCTCACACTGCTGGGCGCAGCGCTCATGGCCGCGATCATGCTCACGACGCTCTTCACCGGTGTCTTCCGCATGACGCTGATCTTCGGTGTGCCGTTCGTCGCTGTCGTGCTGCTGGTCTACTTCCTCTGGTATCGCAAGCGCGATGGCGAACCGCAGGGGCGAACGGCCACGCAGTCCTGATCGCGTGAACGTGATGTGGTGACGTTGTCGTTCTTGCTGTTGCTGTCGTTCTCGTTGCCGCGAGGCATCGGCATGCGCCGCAATGCGCTGAAATGAAAATGGGGGCACGTGTCAGTGCCCCCATTTCGTTATGTGCCGCGCAGCTTACTTTGCCGCAGCCTTGCGTTCGCGCACGGTGCGCTCCAACAGGTAGCGCGTCTGTTCCATCACGGCTTCGCGCACCATGCGGTTACGCTCGGGGCTCGGCTCAGTGCCCCACCCCATCGAACAATCGACAGAGCGGCGCATTACGCGAAACGCCATGCCGAGCGTGCTGATGCACACGGCACGAACGCGCATCGCTTCGTTGTCGGGTTCGACACCGGCGAGTCGCGTCACGATATTCGAGCCGACCGCCGCCAGACGGCTGGAAAAGCGATCGTGAAAGACCTTGAAGCCCGCGTCGGGCCCCAGCCCCGCCTGCTCGCGCGCCATGAACATGTTCCAGCCCTCGATCTCCGGGCTCTTCTCCATGAAGCCGCCCTTGCGGCTCTGCAACTCGCAGAAGGCGTCGATCAGTTGCTCGTCGGTCGCATTCGGATCGGCCACCACCTGCTCGGCCAACTCGATGGCTTCGCCCATCTGCCCGAGCACGAGTTCCAGGATGTACTCGACGCAAGCCTTGTACACCCCTTCCTTGTTGTCGAAGTAGTACTGAAGCGCGGGCGCATTCACGCCCGCCGCGTTCGCGATGTCGCGCGTGGACGCCCCGGAAAACCCGAACTCCCCGAAGCACTTGATCGCCGCGAGGATGATGCGCGCACGCGTCTCCTCGCCACGTTGGTATCCCGTATCGACCGCATGTCGCGGGCGCGCGGGTGTGCTCTGAACACGCGCAGCACGTGATGTTCCCGTCATGTATCCCCTTGCTTGCCAAAACTTTCGTCAAAAATATAACACTTGACATAAATCGATCAACTGGAATAATTCTGCCAATTGGAATAATTTGAGGAAAATTCCCATGACCACCGCAGCACAGGTCAAGCCGTCGGAGTCGGTGCAGACGATGGCGCGACCCGCAGACACCCCGGCCGCCAAGGCGCAGGAAAGCGCCGCAAAGCCCGACCAGACAAAGGCGCCGGCCAATCCGCGCCGCAAGAAGATGCTGTTCGGCGCGCTGGCGCTGGGGATCGTCGCCGGCCTCGGCTGGGGGGCGCACTGGTGGTTCGTGGGACGCTTCATTGAGTCGACCGACGACGCCTACCTGCAAGCCGACAGCATGACCGTCGCCCCGAAGGTCGGCGGTTATGTGACGGAAGTGCTCGTGCGCGACAACGAGACGGTCAGCGTCGGCCAGCCGCTCGTACGACTCGATGGCCGCCAGTATCAGGCCGCGTACGACGAAGCCGCCGCGACCGTGGCCGCCCGTGAGGCGGACGTCGCCCGCGCGCAGGCCGAGCTGTCGCAGCACGCCGCGACCATCGCGCAGGCACGTGCCGAACTCGACAGCGCCCGCGCCAATGCTGCTTACTCGGCCGGTCAGGTCAAGCGTTACGCCCCGCTCGTGGCAACCGGCGCCGAGACGGACGAGCGTCTGGCCGAACTGCGCAACACCAGCACCCGCGCGGACGCCTCGCTCAAGAGCAACGAGGCCAGCCTTCAGTCAACGGAGCGTCAGACGGACACCCTGACGGCCGCGCTCGCGCAGGCCAAGGCGCAATTGGCGGTGGCGCAGGCCAGTGCCCGCAAGGCAGAACTCGATCTGGCGGATACCGTCGTCAAGAGCACGCTCGCCGGACGCGTCGGCGACCGCGCCGTGCGCGTCGGTCAGTTCGCGCAACCGGGCACACGGCTGCTGACGGTCGTGCCGGTACAGAACGTCTATCTGACGGCCAACTTCAAGGAAACGCAGGTCGGCCATATGCGCGCCGGCCAGCCGGTGACGATTCACGTCGACGCATTGCCGGGCGAGCCGATCCATGGCGTGGTCGACTCCGTGTCGCCGGGCACGGGCTCGCAGTTCGCACTGCTGCCCGCCCAGAACGCGACGGGCAACTTCACGAAGATCGTGCAGCGCGTGCCGGTACGCATTCGTCTCGAAGCGCCGGAATCGTTGCGTGCCGTGTTGTTGCCGGGACTCTCGGTGACGGCGGATGTCGACACGCACCACAACGCTACGACGGCCACGGCGGCCGCACCGGCCAAGCAGGCGGCACGAGCGGAACCGACACAGGTGTCGCTTAGCGCGCCGCTCGGCTCGGCGGTCGGCCCGCTCATGAACGCACCGTCGAATGCCAATGCGGCCAACGCCGCAGCGACGTCCGGCGACGGAGTCCAACGTGGCTAATACGGGCGCTGGCAGCGTCACCCACGCGCCGGCGGCACACCCGGCGGCCCCGGCAAACGCCACGGCGTCAGACTGGATCGCGGTGGCGGCCGGCGCGCTCGGCGCGTTGCTCGCCACGCTCGACATCTCGATCACGAACTCCGCACTGCCGCAGATTCAGGGGCAGATCGGCGCATCGGGCACCGAGGGCACGTGGATCTCGACCGGCTATCTCATGTCGGAAATCGTCATGATTCCGCTGGCGGCGTGGCTCACGCGCGTGCTCGGTCTGCGACGCTTTCTGATGCTCAATGCCGTCTTCTTCACGCTGTTCTCGATGATGTGCGGCGCGTCGAGCAGCCTGCCCGAAATGGTCATCGGTCGTATCGGACAGGGCTTCGCTGGCGGCGCCATGATCCCGACGGCGCAGATGATCATCCGAACGCGATTGCCGCGTCACCAGATGGGCGTCGGCATGGCGATGTTCGGACTGATCGTGCTGCTCGGGCCGCTACTCGGTCCGGTCGTTGGCGGATGGCTCACCGAAAACGCGAACTGGCGCTGGTGCTTCTTCCTGAACCTGCCGCTGTCGGCCGCCATCGTCACGCTGCTCATCCTCGGTCTCAAACGCGAGCCAACCAACTTGCAGGCCTTCCTCAAGGCGGACTGGCTGGGGATCGTGGGGCTGGCCATCGGACTGAGTTCGCTTACCGTGGTGCTCGAAGAAGGTCAGCGCGAACGCTGGTTCGACTCGCACATGATCATCTGGCTGTCGATACTGTCGGCACTTGGCATCGGCATGATGCTCGTGGCGCAGTTCACCGCCGAGAAGCCCATCGTCAAGCTCTCGTTGCTGGGCAACAAGAACTACGCGAGCGTGATCTACATCGTGTTCACGGTCGGGGCCGGGCTGTATGGCGTGTCGTATCTGCTGCCGCAGTTCCTCGCAACCATCGCGGGCTACAACGCGCAGCAGTCCGGCAACATCATGCTGCTCTCCGGATTGCCCGCGTTCCTGATGATGCCGTTCCTGCCTCGCCTGATCAGCCGAGTCGACATACGTCTGCTCGTGATTCTCGGGCTGTTGTTCTTCTTCGCCAGTTGCATGCTCGACATCGATCTCACGGCACAGAGCGTGGGGCATGACTTTACGCTGTCGCAATTGCTGCGAGGCGTCGGGCAGATGCTCGCGATGATGCCGCTCAATCAGGCCTCGATGGCGGCTGTCGAAGCACAGGACGCCGGTGACGCCGCAGGCCTCTACAACATGGCACGCAACCTCGGCGGCTCCGTGGGCCTCGCGCTGCTGGGCACCCTCATCGATCGTCGCACCGACTATCACGACGCCGTGCTGCGCGAATCTCTCACCGCGAACAATCCGATGGGGCAGGAACATCTCTCGGCGAATGCGGCAAGTTTCTTCGCGCAATCGGGCGATATGGTCCACGCGCAGTTGCAGGCCACGGCGCAGTTGGCCGCCGAGATCGCGAGACAGGCGAGCGTGATTACGTTTTCCGAGACTTTCTATGCACTGGGTATCGCGTTGCTGCTTTGCGTGCCGCTTGCCCTACTGCTCAAGCAACCGGCCGGATTCTCCTCTGGCGGGCATTGATCGAACATGACTTTTTCTCTACGAACCCTGGCGGTTGCGGCCGCCTTTCTCGTCGCCGGTTGCACGGTCGGCCCCGACTATCGCGGTGCCCCCGAGGTGGCGAACGATGCGCTGCGGACCGGCGCGACGTTTGCTCACGCGGGCGAAGGCGTCGAAGCGCACACCCCGGGCGTCGCGCGCTGGTGGACAGGACTCGACGATCCGCAACTCACCGCGCTCATCGACGACGCCATCGCCAATAGCCCTGACATCCGTGCGGCGCAGGCGAAGGTGCGTCAGTCGCGTGCGAGCCTGCGCAGTCACCAGGCCGATCTGTTGCCGAAGGCGACCGTCGATCTGGCCGCCATTCGCACGCGCTCGCCGGACCTCGGCGCGCTCACGGGCAACGGTAGCGGCGGCGGGCGCGGGCCGCTCGACCTTTACATCGCGGGCTTCGACGCGAGTTGGGAAATCGATCTGTTTGGCGGTACCCGCCGGGCGGTCGAAGCGGCAAGTGCCGACGCCGACGCCGCGTCGGAGGATCTCGCCGATGCCCACGTGCAACTCGCTGCCGAAGTCGCGCAGACCTACGTTGCATTGCGCGATCAGCAGGCGCGTCTCGCACTGGTGCGCGATTCTGCGCAGCTCGAAGGCGAGATGCTCGATCTGACGCGTCAGCGCCGGGCCGGTGGCGTGGCCTCGGAGCTGGACGTCGAACGCATCTTCACACAAGTCGAACAGACGCAGTCGCGCGTGCTGCCGCTAGAGGCCGACGTCATCGAGTCGCTCGATCAGTTGGCACTGCTCACCGGCCGTGCGCCCGGCGCCCTGGACAACGAACTCAAATCGCCCAAGGCGCTGCCCCGCGTGCCGGCCAAGGTGGCCATCGGTGACCCGTCGGCACTGTTGCAGGCGCGTCCGGACATTCGTGCGGCGGAGCGACGTCTGGCATCGCAGAACGCGCAGATCGGCGTGCAGACCGCCAACTGGTTCCCGAAACTCTCGATCATGGGCGAACTCGGTTACTCCGCGCTAGACCCCGGCCATCTGCTGCGCAAGGACAACTTCAGTTGGCTGGCGTTGCCGCGTCTGCAATGGAACGCGCTCGACTTCGGACGCGTGCAGGCAGGTGTCGATGGCGCTAAGGCCGGGCGCGATCAGGCACAGGCCAAGTATGAAAGCGCGGTCCTGACGGCGTTGCGCGACGCCGATGTGGCATTGGCGCGCTACGGCCATCAACGCGAAAACGTCTATCGCCTGCAAAGCGTGGAGTCGTCGGCATCGCGCGCGGCGACGCTTACGCGTCAACGCTATCGCGCCGGAACGGCCAGCACGCTCGACTGGCTCGACGCCGAACGCACGCGCTTCTCGGCAGAGCAGGACCGGATTGCCGGCGACGCGCAACTGCTAAAGTCGTTCGTGACGTTGCAGAAGGCGTTGGGGTTGGGATGGCAGGTGAACAGCACGACCGGCTGAACGATCTGAACGGGCTGACCTGCATCGTGGACGCCGCATCGATAACGGTGAGCGTCCACGGTGGCGGTATGGCGCCTATGACGGCGTGACGGTACTGGGAGAAAATCGTCATGCCGCGACGGAAGGGAATGCAAAACAGACGGCGAGCAAGCAAACGACAGGTAAACGAAAAACGCTCCAGAAGCTTTCGCCTCTGGAGCGTTTTTGCCAACTGAGTTGGCGCGGCTGGCAGGATTCGAACCCACGACCCCTTGGTTCGTAGCCAAGTACTCTATCCAACTGAGCTACAGCCGCACTTACTGCACGAGACACCGACCAGACGATCCTGCTGGCTGTCGGCTGACCTTCTCAACAACGTCACCGGTGCATGACACTCGGTACGCCACTGGGAAGGACTCTCCCGAAAAACTAAGGGTCTCCGTGAGGAGACCCTCGAAATAGGTGGCGCGGCTGGCAGGATTCGAACCCACGACCCCTTGGTTCGTAGCCAAGTACTCTATCCAACTGAGCTACAGCCGCGCTGTGAGAACAGAATTATGTAAGAAACCAGTCTGCCACGCAAGTGTTTTTTGCAATTCTTTTGTCATATCCCCGATTTGCCCGCCGCATCCCGCGTTCCATGCGGGATTAGCGCGGAATCGCCCTCAATGGCAAGCCTTTGCCGCTAGAACAATTACTCCACGCAAACCCGCATCAAATCAGGGCTTTCCATGTGCTCGCCCCGGAAACGGCACGGTATGCTACGGCTTTTTGCAACGCATCGAATGGCGCACCCGCTGCGCAGCGAGACAGTATCGGGCAAGGAGACGCCCCGCTCGCACCCCCACACGACATGCGATGAAACGACGCATCGGCCCGCCCGTACTTTGCCTGGTACTTCCCCCGGCGGCCACGATGCGATAAAAACCAAATTCAAGGAGGCGCTCATGGAAAAAGTCTGGCTCAAGAGCTATCCGCCCGGCGTGCCGGCCGAGATCGACGTCAACACCTATCGTTCGCTGAACGACCTGTTCCTGCAAAGCTGCCAGAAGTTTGCGAATCGCCCGTCGTTTACCAATCTCGGTGTCACGCTGACGTTCGCCGACCTAGAACGCAAGTCGCGTGATTTCGCCGCCTATCTGCAAAGCCTGCCCGGCTTACAACGCGGTTCGCGTGTGGGCATCATGTCACCGAACCTCCTGCAATATCCGGTCGCCGTCTTCGGCATCCTGCGCGCGGGAATGGTCGTCGTGAACGTCAATCCGCTTTATACGGCGGGCGAACTCGAACATCAGCTCAAGGACGCGGACTGCGCGGCGATTCTCGTCATCGAGAACTTTGCCGCCACGCTGCAAAAGGCGCTGCCGAATACGCCGGTCAAGCACGTCATCACCACCGCCATCGGCGACCTCGTGCCGGCGCCCAAGCGCTGGATCGTGAACTACGTCGTGCGTCACGTGAAGAAGATGGTGCCCGAGTGGAACATTCCTCATGCCGTGCCGTTCCGCACCGCCATGGCGCAGGGGGCACGCGCCAAGTTGCAGGAAGCGCAGCTCGGTCATGACGACATCGCGTTCCTGCAATACACCGGCGGCACGACCGGTGTGGCCAAGGGCGCGATGCTCACGCATCACAACATGATCGCCAACATGCTGCAGGCGCGCGCGTGGATCGGCTCCGGTCTGGAAGAAGGCAAGGAGATCATCGTCACCGCCCTGCCGCTGTATCACATCTTCTGTTTGACGGCGAACTGTCTGGTCTTCCTCCAGCTCGGCGCGCTCAATCTGCTCATCACCAACCCGCGCGACATGCCGGGCTTCGTGAAGGAGCTGGGCAAGTGGAAATTCACGTTCATGACCGGCGTGAACACGCTCTTCAACGGCTTGCTCAATACCCCGGGCTTCGATCAGCTCGACTTCAGCGCACTGAAGTGCGCGCTTGGCGGCGGGGCCGCCGTGCAACGCGCCGTCGCCGAGCGCTGGCAGAAGGTCACGGGGCATCCGCTGATCGAGGCTTATGGGCTCACCGAGACATCGCCTGCCGTATGCATCAACCCGCTCGGCAGCGAGTTCAACGGGTCGATCGGTCTTCCGATCTCGTCGACGGAAGTCAGTATCCGCAACGACGCCAATGAGGCGCTCGACTTCGGTCAGGAAGGCGAAATCTGCGTGCGTGGCCCGCAGGTCATGAAGGGCTACTGGAATCGCCCCGATGAGACCGCCAAGACCATTACCCCGGACGGCTGGCTGCGCACCGGCGACATCGGCACGATGGATGACAAGGGGTATGTCCGCATCACCGATCGCAAGAAGGACATGATCATCGTCTCGGGCTTCAACGTCTATCCGAACGAAGTCGAGAGCGTGCTGGCGATGTGCCCGGGCGTGCTGGAGTCGGCCGTGGTCGGCGTACCGAGCGAGCGCACCGGCGAAGCGGTCAAGGCCGTGATCGTCAAGAAGTCGGCGGATCTGAGCGAGAAGGCCATCATCGACTTCTGCCGTCAGCATCTGACTAACTACAAGGTGCCGCACGTCATCGAGTTCCGCACCGAATTGCCGAAGACGCCGGTCGGCAAGGTGCTGCGTCGCGAACTGCGCTGACGACAGGCAGATAGGCAGGTCTCGCGCGCTCGCTGAGACTTTTGCATCGACGCGTTGTTTCGGTTGCCTCCATTGTTTCGTTATGCACAACGAATCAACGGCGCATCGATGCTGCGAGGCAGCATATAAATCGGCCCAGGGCGGTTCATTCGCCTCGGGCCGTTTTCTTTTACGTATCGAGAGACCTATCGAGAGGTCTCGTGTCCTTCGCCGCAGCCCAACCCCGCTCGTTTCGTAACTTTTGGTTACAGACGCGAGGCGTGAGGCTTGGGAAAATCTCGGGCACGTCAGTGCCCTCGCGCGCGCCGTTCAGCGTCCGACCTTGGTGACTTGCTTCAAAACGTGAGCAGCGGCCGCCATGCCGAATGTCGCTGTGACACACATGCTCGACCCGAAGCCGGCACAGTTAAGGCCCTGCGGCCCCACAGCGGCATCGGGCGATTCGCCCGGCGCGCACACGGCTTCCGGATACTGCAATGGCTCGTCCGAGTACACGGCGGGCACGTTGAACTTGGCTTTCGGGCCGCGGACAAAACCGTGTTGCTTGCGTAATTGCGCACGCACTTTCGCAAGCAGCGGGTCCTGAATCGTGCGGGCGAGATCGTCGATGCGAATCCGTGTCGGATCGATCTGACCGCCGGCGCCGCCCACGGTGATCAGACGCTGCTTATGCGCCACGCACCACGCGATGAGCGCCGTCTTCACCCGCACGCTGTCGATGGCATCGATCACCCAATCGAAGCCACCGCCCAACATGGCGTCGAGATTTTCGAGTTCGACGAAGTCCTCGACGAGCGTAAGCTGGCAAGCAGGATTGATGGCCACAATGCGTTCGGCCATCGCGGCGACTTTCGGTTTTCCGTAGTTGCCATCGAGTGCATGCACCTGACGATTGGTATTGCTTTCGGCGACGTTATCGAGATCGATGAGCGTGAGTCGACCCACGGCGCTACGCGCCAGCGCTTCGGCCACCCACGAGCCGACACCGCCGATACCGATGACGGCCACGTGAGCGTCGCGCAGACGCGCGAGACCGTCGTCACCATACAAACGCGCGAGGCCGCCGAAACGGCGATTCGCGTCAAAATCCACCTCCGGTGGCGTAGCCGGCACCGGAGCAACAACGATCGACGGGGTACTGTTCATGATGCGATGGGTAACGTCCTTGAAATGGCTGGCGATCACGATGGTCGCCATCGTGCTGGCATTCGCGGCGTTCATCACGTGGTTTGACTGGAACTACGCCCGGCCCTTCATTAACCGGGAGGTGAGCACCGCGACCGGGCGCCCCTTCGAAATCCGGGGCGACCTCTCGCTGCACTGGCTGGCGCCGAATGCACAGGCCCCGGGTCTGGGGCGCTGGCTGCCGAGGCCTCGCCTGATCGCGAATGATATCGTGTTAGGCAACGTCGCGTGGAGCCAGACGCCGAACATGATCTCCGTCGGTCGCCTCACGTTCTCGCTCGAATGGCTGCCGCTACTCGAGAAGCATGTGGTGCTGCCCGAAGTCGCGCTGTCCGCCCCGAAGGTCATCGTCGAACAACAGGCCGACGGTCAGAACAACTGGACCTTCGCGAAGGGCGACGGCAAGCCCTCGCCGTGGAAGCTCCGCATCGGCCGCCTGATTCTCGAAGACGGCGTGATACGCGCCAACATCGTGCCGCAGCAGCTCGACCTGACGGCCAACATCGCCACCATCGACGGTCAGGCACCGTACGGCATCGGCGTCTCTCTGAAGGGCACCTTCCGGAAGGTCGCCGTCACCGGCAAGGCGCGCGGCGGGGATGTGCTTTCACTCGAAGACACCGGCGAGCCGTATCCGCTCGACGCCAGCGTGCGCATCGGACGCACCTTGATCGCCGCGAAAGGCACGTTCACGAATCCGGCCACGCTCTCGGCGCTCGACATGCATCTGAAGCTGGCGGGGCCGACGATGGCCGATCTGTATCCGATCACCGGCGTGCTGCTGCCGGAAACGCCCGCCTACGAAACCAACGGCCATTTGCTGCACACGGCCGGCGTGTGGCGCTACGAGCGCTTCCAGGGCAAGGTCGGACAGAGCGATCTGTCCGGCACGCTCGTGTTCCGTCAGCGCGAGCCGCGCAACATCCTGCAAGGCGCGGTGGTGTCCAATCAATTGCGGCTGGTCGATCTCGGTCCGGCGATCGGCGGACAGAACCCGTCCGGCGGCAGCGACCTGTCGGGCAAGCCGAAAGCGCCGCCGTCCGACAAGGTGCTGCCGGTCGATCCGTTCAAGACCGACCGCTGGCGCGCCATCGATGCCGACGTGCAATTCACCGGCCGCAAGATCATCAAGGACAAGAGCCTGCCGATCGACAACCTCGTGACGCATCTCGTGCTGGACGATGGCGTGCTCTCGCTGCGTCCGCTGGAGTTCGGCGTGGCGGGCGGTCGCATCACGTCGACGCTCGTGCTCAACGGGCAGGCCGAACCGATGAAGGTGGACTCGCAGGTGTCGCTGCGGCATCTGAAGATGAAGCAGTTGTTGCCCGACGTCGACCTGATGAAGACGAGCGTCGGCGAAGTCAATGGCGACGCCGCGCTCACCGCGACAGGCAACTCCATTGCGGCGCTGGCCGGCTCGTCGAACGGCGAGATCAAGACGCTGATCGACCGTGGGTCGGTGAGCAAGTTGTTGCTGCAATACATGGGGCTCAACGTGGGCAACATCGTGCTGACCAAGCTCTTCGGCGACAAGCAGATCGAGATGCGTTGCGCGGCGGCCGACTTCGCCGTGCGCGACGGTGTCATGGACGCCCGTACGTTCGTGATCGACACCGACGATACGAGCATTGGCGTCACCGGTCAGGTCGATCTCAAGCGCGAACACTTCAACCTGACGATCCGTCCGGAACCGAAGCACTTCGGCCTGCTGTCGCTGCGCTCGCCGCTGTATGTGCGCGGCACGTTCAAGCATCCGGACGTCGGGGTGAACGTGCCGACGCTCGTCGCGCGCGCAGGCGGCGCGATCGCGCTGGGCGTGCTCGCGCCGTACACGGCGCTGATCCCGTTGCTCGAACTCGGCCCTGGCAAGGACAGCCCATGCGGCGAGCTGCTCGCCAAGCTGCAACATCCGCCCAGCCGCAATCCGGCGAACGTCAAAGCCGTTCCCGGCGCCGACGGCGCCGCCAGGGCCAACAAGACAGACAACAGGACGCGCACGAACCAACCCGCCGCCGCCGCCGGCATCGACGCCGGACGCGACAAGCCTTGATCCGGTCCGCCCGCCGCCGCTAACGCGGACCCCGGATCGGGCGGCGGTGCCGCGATCGAGCCGACGCGTCACCGATTGCATGCCGCATGCGATATGCGATGCGAGCCATACCCGCAATGCACAAAGCAATGCCCATGCCAACGAGATGGATTTGCCGCCGTCGTCGCGAACGATTTTCGGGACATCTACGGCGGCCCGGCGCAATTACTTCACTCATTAAATATCAAGCACATAGCGCGAGACGCCCATTCCACGGGACATTCGGAGGGTTGATATTCACGCGACGTGACAAATCGTCACGTGCACACATTTGCCGACTCTTCGCTATACTGTGTCGCAACCCCCAACCGCCATAGACCGGCTACGATCGTCGTGACACAGACGCTTTCTCTCGCGGACCTGCGCAAGAACTACGCCCTCGGCTCTCTTTCCGAGACCGAAGTGGCGTCCAGCCCGTTCGACCAATTCCGACTCTGGTTTGAGCAAGCGCTCGCGGCCCAACTGGCCGAACCGAACGCCATGACGCTCGCCACCGTGACACCGGATGGCCGCCCGGATGCGCGCATCGTGCTGATCAAGGGCGCCGACGAACGCGGCTTCACGTTCTTCACGAACTACGAGTCGCGCAAGGGGCAGGAATTGGCGGCGACGCCGTACGGCTGTCTGCTGTTTCACTGGATCGAGCTGGAGCGTCAGGTGCGTATCGAGGGACGTGTCGAGAAGGTGAGTGCAGAAGAAAGCGACGCGTACTATCACTCGCGCCCGGTGGGCTCCCGTCTGGGCGCCTGGGCCTCGGTGCAGAGCGCCGAAGTGGCCGACAGAACCATCATCGAGCAACGCGAAGCGGATTTCCGGCGCCAGTTCGGCGACGCCCCGCCGCGCCCGCCGCACTGGGGTGGTTACCGGCTCGTGCCGGAGACCATCGAGTTCTGGCAGGGCCGCGAATCGCGCCTGCACGATCGCATCAAATTTTTCCGGCTTGCCGATGGAACGTGGCGCGTGGCGCGCCTGTCTCCCTGAACGTTGTTGTGTCGGCTACGCCGACGCGGTACGCCTGCCCGCCCGTTTGACGAGGAGACGTCACCGTGCCGACGGTACGGATTGAAGTTTTTTTGGTGACACTTGGAGCACATCCATGTTGTGGGAGAAAAAACTCGAAAACTGGGTAAGCGGCGTCAAGACATCTTCGAATCTGCCCATCCGCCTCGCGCTTTGGAACGGACAGCAATACGATTTCGGTGCCTTCGACAATCCCAGCGTAACGTTGCGCATCAATGGCCCTGCGGCCATGACGCGTCTACTGAGTCCCAGCCTCGACAATCTCGGCGAGGCCTATGTGAAGGGTGAAATCGACGTCGAGGGCAGGCTGACCGACGTCATCGACATGAGCTATGCGCTCGCCGGTAGCAGTCTCACGACTATCGGCCCGCTGGAGCGTGCCGTACGTCACTTCAATCACAGCAAGAAGTCCGACAAACGCTCGATCGAGTTTCACTACGACGTGTCCAACGAGTTCTACCAGCTCTGGCTGGACAAGAACATGGTCTATTCGTGTGCCTACTTCGAAGATGGCGACGAAGACCTCGACACGGCGCAAGAGAAGAAGATCGATCACATTCTCACCAAGATCCAGCTTCAGCCGGGGCAGACACTGCTCGACATCGGCTGCGGATGGGGCGCGCTGGTGATTCGTGCCGCCCAGAAGTTCGGCGCGAAGTGTATCGGTGTGACGCTCTCGCAGAACCAGTTCGATCTGGCGACCGAACGCGTGAAGAAACTCGGTCTGGAAGATCAGATTGAAATCCGCATTCAGGATTATCGTGACGTGGAAGGTCAGTTCGATCGCATCACGAGCGTGGGCATGTTCGAGCACGTCGGGCGCAAGAATCTCAAAGACTACTTCGCGAAGATTTCGTCGTTGCTCAAGGACGACGGCGTCGCCATGAACCACGGCATCACGTCGACCGATCCGGATAGCGGCGAGACGGCGATGGGCGGCGGCGAATTCATCGACAAGTACGTCTTCCCGAACGGCGAACTGCCGCACATCAGCCTGGCGCTCGAAACGATGCAGCGCGGCGGGCTGGAGGCGAACGACGTAGAAAGCCTGCGGCGCCACTATGCGCGTACACTCACACTCTGGTCGGAACGCTTCGAAGCTAACGCTCCGCGCCTGCGTGAGCTGGCCGGCGAAGAGCGCTTCCGGGTCTGGCGTGTGTATCTTGCCGGTTGCGCGTATGCGTTCGAGCACGATCACGTGTCGATCTATCAAATCGTTTGCCGCAAGGCCGGGCAATCGGCCAGGAATCTGCCCTGGTCGCGCCGTTACATGTACGAAAACCGATGAGCCAGTTCGATCTGTTCGGCGCGCCGCCTGAGGATCTTTCGCCAGGCAAGCGCGCCGGGCAGGTCGACGGCCATCGTGCGGCATTGCCCGATGCCGCCGACAGCACCGAATCCCCTCGCCGCCGTGGCGGCGTCGGTGCTGCCGACAGTCCCCCCGCCATGCACACACTGGGCGAGCACTTGCCCGGCAACATCCGCCTCGGCACCTCGTCATGGTCGTTCCCCGGCTGGAAAGGCATTGTCTGGGACGACGATTACAGCGACACCAAACTCTCACGTCAGGGACTCACGGCATACGCCCGTCACCCGGTGCTGCGTTGCGTCGGCATCGACCGGTCGTTCTACAAACCGATGTCGATCATGGAGTATCAGAAGTACGCCGAGCAGGTGCCGAAGGACTTCCGCTTTCTCGTCAAGGCGCCGAGCGTTGTCACGGATGCCGTCGTACGGGGCGACAAGGGCGAAGGCCTGAGTGCCAATCCCTGCTTTCTCGACGCGCGCATCGCCAACGAACAATTCGTGGCGCCCTGCCTCACCGGACTCGGCCCCAAGGCTGGCGTGCTGGTGTTTCAGGTGTCGCCGTTGCCGGTCGAACTCCTGCGCGACGTGCCCGCACTGATTCAACGCATCGAAGCGTTCTTCGCCGCCCTGCCACCGCTGCCCGAAGGTGAGATAGCGCCTGACGGCACGCCGTCACCGGGGCCGTGTTACGCACTCGAGATTCGCGACGGCGCATTGCTGACCCCACGCCTCATGCGCGCGCTGGGACAGCTAGGCGTGCGCTACTGCATTGGCCTGCACGCGCGTATGCCGCATGTCGAGCGTCAGGCCGCCGCCCTCGCCCTGCTCGATGAGATGAACGCCGGCCCGCTGGTGGTCCGGTGGAATCTGAACAGCGCACACAAGTACGAACAGGCGAAAGCGAAATACGCGCCATTCGACAAGATCGTCGATCCCGATCCGACAACGCGCGACGTGCTGGCGGCACTCGCCACACACTATGCGCTCGCGGGGCAGCCCGTCTATGTGATCGTCAACAACAAGGCGGAAGGTTCGTCTCCGCTGTCATGTCAGGCGCTGGCCGAGCGGATCTTCGAGATGTCGCAGGCGGCGCCCCCGTCCGAGACCTCCGGGACGTCCGAGACGCCCGAGAGCACGCCGGACGCCTGACGTCGCCCTCAGCGCGAAAGTGATTCCCTCAGAAACGACAATGGCCTGAGCCGGCAGTCATGCCGAACTCAGGCCATCGCTCACTATCGATCGCTAACCGGTAGAACGACGTAGCACTTACGCGACGAGGTGCGCAATCGCGACGTCCGGGTTCACATCAGCCTCGTAATCGACGCCCTCGATCTCGAAACCGAACAGACGCAGGAATTCGTGCTTGTAGCCCGCGAAGTCCGTCAGTTCGTACAGGTTCTCATTCGTCACCTTGTCCCACAGCGCCGACACTTCGCCCTGCACGTCCGCTGCGAGTTCCTTCTGGTCGGTGCGCACACGGCCCTCTTCGTCGAGCAACGGCGATGCGCTGTACAGGCTGTCCTTGTACAGGCCATAGATCTGCTCGATGCAACCTTCGTGGGTGCCCTTGGCCTTCATGACCTTGAACAGCAGCGAGAGATAGAGCGGCATCATCGGAATGGCCGAGCTGGCCTGCGTGACCAATGCCTTGAGCACGGCAACGCGCGCGTCGCCGCCAGTCGCACCCAGCTTGGCGCGAATGCCCAGCACCTTCTCGTCCAGATCCTTCTTGGCCGCGCCAATGGAACCGTTCCAATAGATGTCGTGCGTGATCTTCTCGCCGAGATACGTGAACGCGGTCGTCTTGGCGCCCGGGGCGAGCACGCCGGCTTCAGCCAGCGCATCGATCCACATCTGCCAGTCTTCACCGCCCATGACGGCCACCGTGTTCTCGATTTCTTCCTGCGTGGCAGGCTCGAACACCGATTCCTTCACGACTTCCTTGTCCGTGTCGATGCCGCGCAGCGTCACCGACTTGCCAACCGGCTTGAGCACCGAGTTGAACACCTGACCGGTTTCCGGATGCGTGCGGCGCGGCGCGGCCAGGCTGTACACGACCAGATCGACCTGACCGAGATCGTTCTTGATCGTCTCGATGGTCTTGGCCTTGATTTCGCGGGAGAAGGCGTCGCCGTTGATGCTCTTCGCGTACAGACCCTTTTCCGTGGCGAACTTGTCGAAGGCGGCCGTGTTGTACCAGCCCGGCGTGGCCGGTTTGGTGTCGGTACCCGGACGTTCGAAGAACACGCCGAGCGTGGCGGCGTCGCTGCCGAAGGCGGACGTAATCCGTGCAGCGAGACCGTAGCCGGTCGATGCACCGATCACGAGCACCTTCTTCGGGCCGTTCGGGATCGGGCCTTGCGCCTTCACGTATTCGATCTGTTGCTTGACGTTGGCTTCGCAGCCGACGGGATGGGTGGTGACGCAGATGAAGCCGCGCACGCGTGGCTTGATGATCATGGAAACCTCGTTCACAAAATTCGGTGATGCCGGCTCACCCGGCAAACACCGCGCATTGTAAACGAGGTCGAGCCCGGCCCGGCATTTCACGGCCGTTTTGCCCTGCTAGCGGCCGATTTTGCGCCATCCGGCAATGCCGCGTCGGACAGCGCCGGGCGGCACTCGGATTATTCCGGTGCTGCGACGACGGTGCGGTCGACGCGCTTGGGAAATTGAATCTGCCGGATGCGACGCACGAGCAATGCCGCAACGATCGCGGCAAGCCCGGTCAATAGCACCCCGGCGTGGACGGCGCTCACAAGCGTCTGGCGCGCGGTTTCGACCAGCGGTGCGCCATCGATGCCCATTGCGCGCAAATCCGTGAGCAGGTCCGTGCGCAGCGCCGGGTCGATCAGGATGCGCGGATCGAGGGCGCGGGCTACCGCATGCGCCGCGAGCGTGTCGTCATAGGCCGACACCGCACCGGCGACACCTCGGGCGTACCAGTGATTGACCAGCGTGCCCACGATGGTCGTGCCCAGCATGCCGCCGACCATGCGCGTCGATTGCAGCAATGCGGTGGTGATGCCGAAGCGCTCGCGTCCGGCGATTTCCTGCCCGAACACGTTCATGTTGTTCAGGATGAAACCGATGCCGATACCGGCGCAGGCCATCGCCATCGCGAGCAGCCCGTGCGGCGTGTCGCTATGCGACAGACCGACGCCAGCCGAGGCGACCGCCAGCAGACAGAACCCGATCACCAGCATGTTCGTGGGACGCGCCAGACGCACGACAACCGGTGTGTTGATGAAGCTGCCCAGCGCGATACATGCGGCAATCGGCGTGGCAATCAGTCCGGCCGCCTGCGGGCTCAGACCAAAACCGCCTTGCAGCAACAACGGCGCGAAGAAGATCAGGGAGTACATCACGAAGCCGATCAGGACCGACAGCGTGAACAGCACCACGAGTTGCGGGTGACGGAACATGTCCAGCGGCACGATCGGATGCGTAGCGCTGCGCTCGGTACGCAGCAATGCCCAGAAACCGACGGCGACCGCCACGATCAGCGCGAGATTGCCGAGCGACGCACCGTGCGACGGCACGTTCTCGATGAAGACCTGAAAACCGCCGAGCACGACGGCGATCCACAACGCGCCGCGCCAGTCGACGCGAACGTCGCCCTTGTGCGCGGGCGGGAATTTCGGCAAATAGCGCCACACGAAGTAGAGCGCCGCCAGACCGACAGGCAGATTGACGAAGAACGTCGAACGCCAGCCGAAGTGTTCCGAGAGCAGACCGCCCAGCGACGGGCCGGCGGCGGTGCCGATACCGTACGCCGTCGTGATCACGACCTGCCAGCGCACGCGCGAGCGGGCATCCGGAAAGAGGTCGGGCACCGACGCGAAGGCCGTGCCGACCATCATGCCCCCACCGATGCCTTGCAAACCTCGCGCGAAGACGAGGAACGGCATGTTGGGTGCCAGACCGCACAGCAGCGAGGCGAAAGTAAATGTCAGGACCGACGCGATCACGAAACGGCGACGGCCGAAGTAATCGCCAAGACGTCCGAACACCGGCACGGTCACGACGGATGCCAGCAAATAAATGCTCGCGATCCAGGCGTAATACTCGAAACCTTTGAGTTCGGCGACGATGGAAGGCAGGGCCGTACTGACGACGGTCTGGTCGAGAGCGACCAGCATATTGACGAGCGCGATGCCGATCATGGCCATCAACGCATCGCGGAAAGGCAGGGGGCGCACGGCGGACTACCTGAAGACTTCATGAAGGGGAGCGGTCATTTTATGCGAAAAATAATGAATATATGAACGTTCATGCATGGCGCGCATTTCCGGACCAAAGCGCCCGGAACCCCTTGCCAGGGGCCGATCCGCAACCGTTGATCGAGCAACGAATTTACCAATCGCAAATCCTCAATGCCACAGATCAAATAATTCAACCATCGATTTCCTGGCTCACCTTCCCCCTCTCAATCCCCAAACCAAGGCGTTGTCCGATACCGCTTTCGGACGCACCTCAACCCGATTCTCGGCCTGCCCGTGCATCATCTTTCCATCGCCATCGGTGTGGATCGATGCAAATTCGGCAATTCCCGGTGCATTCGCGAAAACCGCTCTCGAACAACGGCCGCACCATCGCTCGACGCTTCGGACAGCGTCGTCGTCACTTCTCTGGAGGCACGTCAATGAAACATCGCCCTGCGCGCGAGGAATACCGTCGCTGGCTGAACGCACAGAGCGGCACGTCCCCAACTGACGGAAAGATCACGGACGTCATGAGAACGGGTATCGAAACGGCCATTGCCGCGCGTCCCGAACTTCCGGCAACGCTGCCCTTCGCCGGGTATGTCGTCTGGTTCCACACGAGCCTGACGTTTCTCGACATCCGTTTCGATCACCACCGGTTCGCCATCGTCACCCAGCAGGTGGAAAACCCCTCGGAAGCGTTCTATTTCGACCATCTCGACGCCGCCTATGGACACGCAGCGGACGTAGGCGAGCCGTGTCTGATCCTGTTTGCCGAGACGGCAGGGGCGCCGGTCAGCGTCGTCGGTTGAGCTGCCGATCCCCGACATAGCCTCGATGCCCCCCCTTATCGCTTCATCGTCATTCCACTCTTTTCAAGGGAGCATGAACCATGCCGTTCCTCGCTTTGGCAATTCCGCAAACACGGGCGAACGCCCTGACGGTACCTATCGAGGCCGATGGCCAGCGACATGAAGTCGTCATCGATATGCAGGAAATCAGGAACCAACTACCCGAGAGACCTCAGTTCGACCCCGTCGCCCCCATGCCGGTGTCGCCCTTCTCGTCGTTCCGTCCGACTTTCGAATGCCGACCGATTCCGGTCGGCGAATACTTCGAACGCGCACTCGCGGAACTCGTCACGCCCCGGTCGACCTGCGTGCTCAGCGCTTATGCGAGTAACGCCGAGCTACGTACCGCCCTCGCGGAAATTCTCCAGTTTCATCCTCACGGCAAAGCGCTTGCCGTGCCCTCGCATATCCTCGCGGCGGGCCTGCCGTCATTGCTGCGCGACGAACCCGAATATCTGCCCGGCACCCTGTCGGCCCTGAGCTACGACGTTGGGGCCAACAGTGTGCGCATCGGTCGTATGGAATTTCTGGGCGTCGATCATCCCGGAGAGGCGGAGTACCTGTTCGCGGGCGAAAGCGAGCTGGCGTTCCTGCACGAAGGCAACCGTTACGCATCGCGCATCCGGCAAGACCACGCGCCGATCCTCGCTTTCCATTACCGGGCCGCAGGCATGCCCGGCCATACCGCACTGCCGCCGATGGGATACGTCGACGCGACGCGAGACCAGACACAGTTGTCGGACTTCACGGCGCAACTCGCACGCTGTCGTCATCGCGACACATCGGGTCGCGCTACACGCCACAGCGCGTCACGTCAGCAGGCGCTCTCGCCGCTCGACGCCGGGCAGAATGGCCTGACGTGCTCGATTCTTTGACCTGAAGGAGCGCACCCATGCACGTACCATCGCAACCGCTGCCGGGTTACTGGCCGCAACTGTCGGACTGGCAAGTCAAGGCGGGGGAAGCACCGGCCACCTCTCGTCCCGCAACGACATTTACAAGCATCAGAAACCGTTTGCCCGAAGGGCACACCATCCGAATAGATTCGTGGAGATCGAAAGCGCATGCGACGCCGAAGGACAACGGCTGCCGTGCCGTGCATGTGAATGAATACACACACCATGTGCTCACAGCGCTGGTCACGCCGCAGGAGGGGTGTCCGTCCCGACGCTATACGCGCAATGCAGAACTGCGGAATTCGGTGGCCACCGCACTGGCACTTCACCCGCAAGGGGGCGATGCGTTGCTCGAAGCGAGACTCAAGGCGCTGGGTCTGCCGTCATTGCTGCGCGACGAACCCCAATACTTGCCGGGGACGCTCGCCGCCCTTCGCTACGACGTGGGCTCGCGCATCGTGGCGATCGGCCGCAGCAAGCTGCCCGACCTCGCGGATCTCGATGCGCCGGGTGATCTCGCGCTGCATGCGGCTGGCGGGCGCGAATTGTCGTATCTCGACGGCGAAAGCCCCCACGCCGCGCAAGTCGCCCACGATCACAAACGGATTCTCGATTTCCACTACAGCGCGGCGGGCGTGTCGACTTGGCAGGCGATGCCCGATAGCGAGCGTCGTCAGGCGTCCTCGGACGATCATCAGCGTCTCGATGAACGTAGACGTCACCGCACCTTCAGTGCGAGCGTTACGTCTCGCCCGCCAGAAGCCAAAGCGCCACGTATCGGCACATTCATTGAGCATCTCGAACAATGCCGGCAGCGCGGCGAACCCTCGCGGGTGCGAAGCAAGCCAAAGGGAAGAATTCCGATTTCGCACGACTTGGAGGCGCAACGAATGCGGCGTAAGGCGTCGAAGCCCACGCCGCCCCCCTATCCGCTTTCGCCGCACCACGACGCGCTCTACAACTGCACGCTGCTTTGACCGGCCCCCTGGGCGGCCGGTCGATCGCGGGATGACGCCGGATGAGATAACGGACGTCGGTCAGGAACTCACGCCGCCGGCTTCAGGCGGCGGGCGAACTTCTCGCGGAATTTCTTGAGCTTCGGTGCGACGACGTAGGCGCAATAGCCCTGATCGGGATGTTGGCGGAAATAGTTCTGGTGATAAGCCTCGGCCGGCCAGAACGTTTGCACGGGCACGACCTGCGTGACGATGGGATGCTGATACGTCATCTCGGCCATCAGTTCGGCGATGAGATGATCGGCAGCCGTCTTTTGCGCGTCGTTGTGATAGAAGATCGCCGAGCGGTACTGGGTGCCGATATCGTTGCCCTGACGATTGAGCGTGGTCGGATCGTGGATCTGGAAGAACACGATCAGAATTTCCTCGAACGTGACGACGTCCGGATCGTAGGTCACCTGTACCACTTCGGCGTGACCTGTATCGCCTTCGCAAACCTGCTCGTAAGTGGGGTTGTCGACGTGCCCGCCTTCGTAGCCCGAGACGACGGACTTCACGCCGTCCAGTTGCTGATAGCAAGCTTCGAGGCACCAGAAACAACCACCAGCCAGCGTGGCGACTTCGGTACGGGTATCGCTCGGAGAGTTCGTCTGCTCTGTCATCTTGACCTCGCTTGTCGACTGCGTTCGTGCGTGCGCGTCAGTGAGCGGTTGTGCGCCCGGCCGTGTCGCACTGCACCAAACAAATAGGGCGGGCGATCGATGGTTCGATCGCCCGCCCTATTGTCGCGCAGAAGTCTCGCGAATGGCGCAAATAACCTTTCAGGCCGCTCAGTCGCCCTGCCACGCTACGGCGCTGTCGCCTTGTGTTCACCGCCCATACCGGCTTGCACCGTTGGATCAGCCGTCAGCAAAAGTGCCGCCAGTAACAGCAAGTCAGTCCTGCAACTGCGTGATCAGCGGATGCAGCAGACGCGCGCCGACACGTGCGGTGAGGCCGTCGCGGTCGTACGTCGGGTTGTACTCGGCAATGTCCGCCACACGCAGCTTGCCCGAACGACGCACCACACCGATCAGCGCCTCGACGACTTCGAGCGCCACGCCGTGTGCCGCTGGCGCCGACACGCCCGGCGCCTTCTCGCCCGGCAGCACGTCCATGTCGATGGTCAGATAGACGTGGCTCACCTTCGCCAGCTTCTTCTCCAGACGCTCGCACATTTCCGGCAGACGGTGCGCGAGCATCGTGTCGTCGAGCCAGTAGTCGACGTTCAGCGACGCCGCACGCTCGAACAGCGCGTCGGTATTGCTGTAGCGGCTCACGCCGAGACAAGCGTACTGGAACGGTGCCTGACGCCCCGCGAGCAACTGCGAGATCTGCCAGAACGGCGTACCCGAGCTGGCGGTCGGCTGGGCGCGAAGATCGAAGTGTGCATCGAAGTTGAGAATCAGGATCGGCTCGTCGCGCAGACGGTCGCCGTAATGCTCGGCCACGCCGAGGAACGTGCCGTAAGCGATTTCATGTCCGCCGCCCAGCACCACCGGACGCGCCCCCGCGGCCAGCACTTCGGCCACGCGATGCCCCAGCGCGGCTTGCGCCGCTTCGAGACGCTCGTCGGCACAGACGATGTTGCCGCCGTCGAACACAGCCGGCGTGCCCTGCACCGGCAGACTCGCCAGTGCCCGACGCAGCATGTCGGGACCTGCCACGGCCCCCTGACGCCCATGATTGCGGCGCACGCCCTCATCGCTACAGAAGCCCAGCACCACGGCGCCACCGGCGATTTCGGATGCGTCACACGCATCGTAGTCCCGCAGCACCTGATGCAAACGCAGCGTGTGACCGGTTTCGCCGGTATCCACACGACCTTGCCAGACTGCTCGATCGATTGTCATACGTTTTCCTGCCTTGCCTTACCTGATCGTTGCCGAATTACCGTACCGCTCACATGACACGCGCGGATCGCACGCTCTCGGCGTGCGCGTCTGTCATGTATCCATCTCTTCACGCCTGCTGCGCGAATTACGCCGAACGCGAAATCACGGCTTGCAGGAATTCGCGCGTACGCGCTTCGCGCGGCGCGGTGAAGATCTGCTCCGGCGAACCGGCTTCGATGATCCGGCCCTGATCCATCACGACCACCACATCGGCGACTTCACGGGCGAAACCCATTTCGTGCGTGACGACGAGCATGGTCATCCCGTCGTTCGCGAGTGCCTTCATCACTTGCAGCACTTCGCCGACGAGTTCCGGATCGAGTGCAGACGTCGGCTCGTCGAACAGCATGACCTGCGGCTGCATGGCGAGCGCGCGGGCAATCGCCACACGCTGCTTCTGGCCGCCCGAGAGCGTGCCCGGGTAGACGTCGGCCTTCGCGGCGAGACCGACCTTGGCGAGCAGTTCGCGGGCCAGCTTGTCGGCATCGGCACTCTTCAGGCCGCGCAGCTTCTTCGGCGCGAGCGTCACGTTATCGACCACGCTCAGATGCGGAAACAGGTTGAACGACTGGAACACCATGCCCACGTCCGTGCGCAATTGGTTCAGAGCGTTCTCGCCCATCATCTTGCCGTGATCGACGAGCTTCTTGCCGACGATCTCGATGGTGCCCTGCTCGGCCGTCTCCAGCCCGTTGCAGCAACGCAGGAACGTGCTCTTGCCCGAGCCGCTGGGGCCGATGACCACCACGACCTGACGCGCCTGAACTTCGAAATCGATGCCCTTCAGGACCTGATGGCTGCCGTAGGCCTTGCCCAGCCCTTCGATCTTCAGGATCGGGGCCTTGCCCGCTTGATTCACTTCGCTCATTGCACGGCACCTCCGGCACGCAGGGACTTCTCGGCGCGCTGCAGCAACAGCGTGGTGACACCGGTCAGAATCAGATAAACAAAAGCAATCGCCAGATACACTTCCAGCGAACGATACGACACGCTGATGATCTTCTGGCCTTCGTGCATCACGTCGTGAATCGTCAGCAGCGACACGAGGGCGGAGTTCTTGATCAGCGCGATGAATTCATTGCCCAGCGGCGGAATCATGCGCACGACAGCCTGCGGCAGAATCACCGAGCGCATGGCCAGACCGTACGGCATGCCCAGCGAGCGCGCGGCTTCCATCTGGCCGCGCTCGATCGACTGGATTGCGCCGCGCACGATTTCCGAGACGTAAGCACCGCTGTAGATGCCCAGCCCCAGCACACCGCACACGAACGCGGGCAGCAAAATGTTGAACTGCGGCAGACCAAAGAACAGGATGAAGAGCTGCACCAGCAGCGGCGTGCCACGAATGAACGTGACGTATGCGGTACAGATGCCGTAGCGAATGCGGTTAGCGGGGTTGAGGCGGCCCATGCCGACCAGCAAGCCCAGCACACAGCCCAGGGCCAGGGCACAGGCAGTGACTTCGACGGTCACCAGCGCGCCACGCGCCAGGTCCGTCCAGTTTGCCCACACCGGCGAGAAATCGAGTTCCATGCGTACTCCGTCAGTTGCTCTACTGCGCTAATGCTTTATTGCTTGGGCGGGCGACGTCGCCCTGCGAAGGGTGACGGCCAGCCCGCCCGGGTAGTGCTCAGGGTGACGACGTGGGCGAGGTCGCCCCGGATCGGTGCGACGGTTCGCGCGTCGTCGTGCCCCGACGTCAGACCTCAGTCAGACCTTACTTCGACGAACCGAAGTACTTGGTGACCAGTGCGGCGTAAGTGCCGTCGGCACGCACCTTTTCCAGCGCCTTGTTCATCTCTTCGGTCAGCGCCTTGTCGTCCTTACGCAGGGCGAAGCCGTAGCGCTCGACGGTCAGCGTCTTGTCGAGCACCTTCACGGCCGGATTGGCCTTCGCGTACAGCAGCGCAGCCGGCTTGCCGGTCACGGCGGCGTCGGCACGGCCGATCTTCACGAGTTCGAACATCTGGTCGTTCTTCTCGACTTCCACGCGCGAGACCTTCGGGTAGTTTTCCGTCAGGAACTGCACCGACTTCGTACCGACCTGCACCGAGATCTTCTTGCCGTTCAGATCGGCCGGTTCCTTGATGCTGGTGTTGTCAGCCTTGACCATGATGGCCAGACCGCCGGTGTAGTACGGGTGCGTGAAGTTCACGGCCTTCAGGCGTTCGTCGGTGATGTAGATCGCCGAAGCGGCCACGTCGACACGCTTGGACAGCACGGCCGGGATCAGGCCCTTGAAATCGATATCCGTCCACTCGACCTTCTTGCCCATGGCCTTGCCGAGCGCTTCGATCATTTCCACGTCGAAGCCGGTACGCTTACCGTTTTCCACGTATTCGAACGGCGGGAAGGTCGCGTCGGTGGCAACACGCAGCACGTCGTCGGCAGCGAAAACCTTGGTCGAGCAGGTGACGGCCAGCGCCATCGTGAACAGGATGTGACGCAATTTCATCTGGTACTCCTTCGTGTAGTCTCGGTTCGGAAAAACCGGTTAAAAGTACTGCAATCGATTCGAAATACGCTCAGCTGCCGCCACCGTCAGGCGGATCAGCTCCTCGTGGCGCTGCGCCACACGCACGGCCGGCGCCATCAGGGTGATGGTGCCTTCCAGACGTTCCTTCGCGGCAAACACCGGGGCCGACACGCCCCACACGCCGAAGTCCACTTCGCTCTCCGACACGGCATACCGCTGCTTGCGAATCTCGTCGATCTGCGCAACGAGACGCTCCTGCGCAACCGGCTGACCCGCCAGTTGGCGACCGATCAGGTTATCGCGGGTGGTTTGGGGAAGGAAGGAGAGCAAGGCCTTGGCCGACGCGCCGTGCACCAGCGGGTGCGCACGTCCCTTGGCGAACGAGCAACGCAGCGACTGCTCGCTCTCGTGCATGTCGAGGCAGACGACCTGACCGTTCGCGGCGACGAGCAGACCGACGGTCTCCCCGGTGCGCTGCACGAGGGCGTCGATCTCTTCACGCGCCTGGGTGACTAGATGCGAGTTGTGGTCGAAACCCCACGCCAATTGCACGCCAACCGGACCCGGTTCATAGAGCGCCTCATGGGCATGCTCTTGCACCAGGCCCCACTTCTTGAGCGGCACGAGGTGGCGGTAAACCGTAGAGAGCGGCAGGCTCGTTTGCGCGGCGATCTCGCGTGCCGCGATCGGGCGTCCATGACGCGCCACAGTCACAAGGACTTGCAGTACGCGCTCGGAGACCGAATGCGCTTCGGTGGTGTCCATCGTCTTCAAAAACTAAAGAAAGCAAAAAAACCGGCAGGCGGTGCCGCCGATGACGACATGGGCGCTATCTTGCGATGCAATTCCCAAAGTAAAAAATGCGATTCTCATCGGATGGTAACAAATTGGGAGATTACGCATAGGGACTTTCCCTTATGCATCGCGGAAGTCCAGCATAAAAAAACGCCGAGTCCCTTGTGTGACAAGGCGCTCGGCGTTTTTAAGCAAAAACTGAATAAAGATTCTGATTAGCGAATACGGGTAGACATTTACGAATCCGGGCCGTCGGATAGCCACTCGATGAGAATCGGTTTTTGCACTTTCCCAAGGGCGCTCTTGGGCAGGTTGTCGAAAACGACCACGCGCCGCGGCAGTTTGAAGCGTGCAATGCGCGTGCCGAGGAAGTCGAGCACCGACGTCTGCGTCGCAGGCGATTCCGCCGTCGGCACAACCACGGCAACGGGCACTTCACCCCATCGCTCGTCCGGCACACCGACGACCGACGCTTCCATCACGCCCGGGCAGTCGACCAGCGCATTCTCGATCTCGGCCGGGTAGATGTTCTCGCCACCCGAGATGATCATGTCCTTGCTGCGGCCAACGACCTCGTAACAGCCATCCTCGCGCAGTCGTGCGAGGTCGCCCGAGTGAAACCAGCCGTCTGCAAACGAGACGTGACCGGGCGCGCGCCAGTACTCGCGCATGACGTTCGGCGCACGCACCAGAATCTCGCCGACGTGGCCGGGCGGCACGTCTTGCCCTGCCGCATCAACCAGACGGACTTCCACGCCCGGACACGCACGTCCCACCGCGCCGGGATGCGCCTTCGCTTCGCCGAAGCGCAGCGCGATCGACACCGGCCCGGTTTCCGTCGCGCCATACACCTGCCCCAGCGGAATGCCTCGCGCGTGAAAGGCGTCGATGGCAGACATCGGTACGACACTCGATCCGGCCATCACGCCGCGCAGCGACGAGACGTCCGTCGTCGCCCACATCGGGTGCATCTGCACGGCGCGCATCGTGGCGGGCACCATCAGCGACAGCGTCGGGCGATGTCGCGCGACGTCTGCGAGCCACGCTGCCGGATCGAAGCGAGGGTGCAGCGTGACGCTGGCGCCCCGCAACAGCGCCGGGAGCGTCTGAATGCACAGACCGCCGACGTGGAACATCGGCAGCGTCGAGAGCACATGATCGTCGGCGCGCATGTCGTGCGACCACCAGCTCGCCTCGGCATTGGCCAGCAAGCCCGCCTGCGTATGCAGCGCGCCTTTGGGCTCCCCCGTCGTGCCGGAGGTGTATGCGAGCAGCACAGGCGCGTCGGGCGAGACGTCGGGGTAATGGACCGGTTTGACGGACGGCACTGCGATCAGGCCTTCGATCGGCGCGATGGCGGGCGGCGGCAAATCGGTGATGACGTCCTGTTCCAGCGTGTCGCGGATCTGGCGCGCGGCGTCACGATGCGCCGCGTCGAACCACAGCACGCGCACGCCGGCATGGCGCACGATTGCGGCCAGTTCAGGCACGGCAAGACGAAAATTCAGCGGCAGGAAGATGGCGCCGGCTCGCGCGCAAGCGAACAACAGCGCCAGTTGCAGTTCGTCGTTCAGACCGAGGCACGCGACACGATCGCCGGGGGCGATGCGCCACGTCTCACGCAGATGACCGCCTACGCGCTCGATGCGCCGCCATAGCGCGGCGTAGTCCGTCGTCAGGGCTTGCTCACCCACGCCGCACCGCAGCGCCAGCCGCTCGGGCGTGGCGCGCGCGTGACGGGCAAGCGCTTCTACAAAAGGCGTCAAACTTGTTCTCCGTGACAAGAGAGACGGCAAGGCGCTCGTCGCCTCGCCGTTTCGCTGAACCACTGACCTGCCGATTTTTTTGCGATCTGCGATCTGCCGTCGACATGTCAACATGCCGACTTGCCAACGCATAACCTCGTCGAGCACTCACCGATGACCCGACGCGTTCGCCGCGATTACTCGTCGCGCTCACCTGGCTCGTAGAGCGCTTCGCGCCCGATACGGTCGAGGCACAGCTCCGCCGTCCACGGCAGCATCAGCGCACCGCAGCGCGAGTCGCGATACATGCGTTCGAGCGGCAGCGTCTTGAGCATCGACTGTCCGCCGCAAGTACGAATCGCGAGACGGCACAACTCATTCGCATTCTCCATGATCGTGTACTGCGCCGCATAGGCGCGCAGACGCGCTTCCTTGCCCGGATCGGCACGACCGTCCTGCAACGCGCGCAGGAACAACGCGCGCGTCTGCTCCAGCATGATGTGCATTTGCGCGACGGCGATCTGCTTGGTCGGATACATACGGCGCTTGACCGGCGCGCCCATGCCTTCGGCTTCGCCGCGCAGATAGCGCACGGTGAAGTCGTAGGCGGCCTGCGCGATCCCCATGTACGTCGGCGCGAGCGTCATGAACATGTGCGGCCAGCGGCTCGCTGCCTGATAGTAGACACCGCGCGGCATCAGTTGCAGTTCATCGGCAACGAACACGTCCTTGAACAGCAGCGTACGCGAGACGGTGCCACGCATGCCGAGCGGGTCCCAGTCGCCGGTGACGGTCACGCCCGGGGCGTCGCCCGGCACGGCGATGTAGAACGTGTCTTTCATCGACAGTTCGGGCTTCTCTTCCGTACAGAGCACGCCGTAGTAGTTCGCGGCGCCGGAGAGCGACGCGAAGATCTTGCGGCCATTGATGAGCCAGCCGCCGTCGACCTTCGTCGCGGTGGTGCCGAACGGCGCCTTGCCGGCAGCCGCCGCACTGCCCTCGGAGAACGGTTGCGCGTAAATCGCACCGTCCTGAATCACGCGCTCGAAGTGATGTTTGCGATACCCCGCGTGCTCGGCGCGTTGCTCGGGGGTCATGTCGAGATCGTCGGCCAGAATGCCGGTCCACATCATCGAGCACGTATGCATGTTGAACGTGAGCGCCGTCGCGCCGCAATGGCGCCCCAACTCGGCGGACACCATCATGTACGTGGCGAAGTCGGCGCCCAGACCGCCGTCCGCTTCGGGAATGCATAGCTTGAGCAGGCCGGCCGCGCGCATGTCGTCGTAGTTCTCGAACGGGAACGACGCTTCGCGATCCCAGCGAGCGGCGCGCGGCGCGAGCGACTCGCGTCCTACCTGTTCGGCCAGCGCCAGCAGGCGCCGCTGCTTGTCCGTGAGCGGGTAGTGCTCGCCGACGATCGAAGGGGGCTGATAGGCCACGGTAGTCTCCTGATAGGTTCTTGGGGTGCCTGAGTGCGGGCAGGCGGTGGCTAGCGTGCCGAGAGGAACGCTTGCACCTCGGCGTCGAATGCCGCCGGATGCGTGAGATTCATGAGATGACCCGCGCCGGGCAGACAGACGTAACGTGCGTCGGGAATAGCTTCGGCCATGCGCGCCATGACCTTCGGCGGTGCGTTGTTGTCGTGCTCACCGGCAATGAGCAGCACCGGCACGGATAGACGCGTCAGCGCGGCACGCTGCTCGAAGCCGACGAGCGCCTGCAATGCCGCACGGTAGGCGTCGGGCGTGAGTGCGCCCATGGCATCGACGGCCAGCGCCTGCGCCTGTTCACGGGTGACATCGTCGGGCTCGCCCAGCATGCCCGGCACGATCGCCTGCGCCATCTCGCGCAGGGTCTTGCCCGCATCGAGCGGCGCGGTGCGTTGGCGCACGAATTCGCGCTGAAAATCGCCGTCCGGCTTGCCGAACGCGGGCGATGTGCCACACAGCACGAGGCCCGCGATATCGCGAGTGAAGGGCTCGCCGCGTGACATCAATTCCTGTACGACCATGCCGCCCATGCTGTGACCGACGAGCACGAACCGCGAAGCGCCGAGCGACGTCAGACGGTCGAGCAACGCGCGCAGGCTGTCGGCGAGCGCCGCCATCGTCGGCGCGGCGGGCATGGCGCTTTCGCCGTACCCCGGCATATCCCAGGCCACCACGCGATAGCCCGCCGCGACGAACGTCCCGAACTGAGCGGGCCAGACATCACGATTGCCGCCGATGCCGTGCAGCAGCACGAGCGTGAGCGGTCCCTCGCCCGCAACACGATAGGTCGGACAGGCCGGACCGTCAGACTGACCGGACTGCGTGGATGATGTGGGCGGAACGGTCGTCGTCATGCGAACTCGCCTTGCAGTTCACCGTCGCGCACGACGACGTCGCCATCGAGCGAGATCGTGCATTTGCGCAGCGGCAGATCGAAGTGGCCCAGCGTGTGGCGACCGGCGACTTCGTTGGCCCCCGTCGAATAGAGGAAGTTGCCCGCGAAGGCGCGCTGCTCCGTACCGTTGCAGTCGCGCTTGTCGTAGCAGGCGAGCGCATCCCAGCGTGCGCGCTGGTTCAGACCGAAGCCGACGTGCGAGACGGCGTACGCCTCGCGATCGCCCCAGGCGGCAAAGTAGTCGCGCATGAGATCGACGTCCACGCCCTCACCGTCGATGGCGACGACGTAATCGTCCTCGACGGTGAGCGCGATGCGATCGCGCAAATACTGTTTGAAGGTGAGGTTGATGTCGCCCGGCGCGAGCACGAGTTGGCCGCTCACGCTGTGCGCGGCGGGGAACGCCAGCGCCAGCCCGCCGGGCCAGTGCGCGACCTGCCCGGGCTTGGCACACCAGCCCCACACGCCGCCCACGCGCGCGTCGCGAAGTCCGATGCGCAGATCGGTGCCGGCGGCAGACGTCACATGCATCTGTGCTGCACTGCGCAAGCGCTTGATCGCGGCACGCACCTTCGGCTCCAGCGCCGGGTCGGTCGCACAGCGTTCCAGAATCTCGGGATGTTCGTTGGAGACCATCAGCACGCGCGCGCCGCCGCCCAGAATGTCGGGCAGTTCGGGGGCATGCAGCAAGCCTTCGACCGTGCAGTCCACAACGAGGGTCGCAGCCTTGAGGGCCGCCACGACGGGGGCGAGTTGCCCCAGGGCGTCGCTCGCGCCGGTCGAGCGCACGGGCACCGGTGCAGACACGCGCGGGCTGGGCACGACCAGCCGGAATGGCCTTGCGCCAAGCGACTCGGCGGCCAGTTGCGCTAATTCCACGTTGACAGGCCGGGATTGCGTTTCAGCTACAATCGCCACCACGTCACCGGGTCGTATGTCGCAGCGCCGCAAAGTCTCGGCAAATACGTCGATCCACTTATGCTCGATTCGCTCGATCAGCATATCGTCTCCTGAGCGCCTGACCTTCTCGCCCCGAAAGGGAGCCATGTTTGGCCATCACGCGTCTTGTCGATCTGTTGTTCGTGCCATAGTATATGAATATTCATACAAATCAACCCGATCAAATTTACCGGACGCAATGGACGGGAGTGCAGGGAAAGTGAACGTCAAACACGCCACAGCGCCGGACTTCGACAGCGCGGCTTTTCGCAGTGCGCTCGGTCAATTCGCCACCGGTGTCACCGTCATTACCACGCGGGCCGACGATGGCTCGCTCATCGGCATTACCGCCAGTTCGTTCAACTCGGTGTCGCTCACGCCGCCACTCATCTTGTGGAGTCTGGCTACGCGCGCCGGCAGCATGCCTGTCTTCCGTGAAAACTCGCACTATGCGGTGAATGTGCTGGCGGCCGATCAACTCGACCTGTGCAAGCGTTTCGCCACGATGAAGGGCGACCGGTTCGCGGGCGTGCCGTACACGCTGTCGGCGTCGGGTACGCCGGTGCTCGACGGCGCGCTCGCCTGGTTCGAATGCCACAACCGCAGCCGGTACGACGAGGGCGACCATGTCATCTTCGTGGGCGAAGTCGAGCGTTGCGGCGTGCATGAGGAAGTGGCGGATCGCATGCCGCTGATCTTCCACGCTGGCGGCTTCCACAAGCCGCAGTCGCTGGGCTGAGGCGCGCGATGTCCGTGGCGGGCGCGCCGTTCGTCGACGACTATCTGGCGTATCTGCTCGCCCGCGCGAGCGCGCTCGTCTCGGACGAATTCCATCGTGAAGTCGCCGCCGCCGGTCTGGGCGTGCTGGAGTGGCGCGTGCTCGCTACGCTCTCCGACGCCCGGGCGCGTACCGTCAATCAACTCGCGGACATCGTGCTTGCCAAGCAGCCCACGGTCACCAAGGTCATCGACCGGCTCGAGGCGGCGGGATATGTCGTGCGAGGTGCGAGTGCCACCGACAAGCGCCAGTCGCTCGTGTCGCTAACCGAGGCGGGCGTCGTTCACGTCACGCCACTGCTCGATAGTGCACGCCGTCATGAAGCGCATGTGCTTGCGCGGTTTGGCGAGACGCAATCGGCGCAGTTGAAGGACTCGCTGCGCGAACTCATCCAGCAGATGACACAGGGCCGGTAGTCGCAGACGCGATTTGCCCCAGCGCTCCTACGCTATCCCCCGCCCTGCCTGAGCGCCCTGTCCGAATTCTGTCGAACTCGCATCGAATTCGACCAATTTCGCGAAAATTAAAATAATCCACCGCGAAAACGGCAAAAATGTTTGCCGGGTTTCAATCTGACGTTTCACGCCCTTCGAATACGCAAGCACCTGCGGCGAGGAATTTCCTACACTATGTGGGACTTTTCCTTTCACAAAACGCTTGCGCATGAACGCTTCGAACGTTTCGAACGCCTCGGACAAAACCGTCGCACACGCCCAGACGCGCAAGCGTCGCGTGTGGGATATCAGCGCACCGCTCTCGGCCAGCACGCCGGTGTGGCCGGGCGACACCCCGTTCACCGAGGAGGCCGTCTGGCAGATCGGTCCGGGCTGCCCGGTCAATGTGGGGCGCATCACGTTGTCGCCGCACACCGGCGCCCATGCCGACGCCCCACGTCACTACGACGATGCCGGTGCGTTCATCGGGGAAGTCGATCTTCAGACGTATCTGGGGCCGTGCCGGGTGATTCACTGCCTCGGCGCCGCGCCGGTCGTCACGCCCGAGATGGTCGAAGCGCACCTGAAGGATGTGCCGCCGCGCGTGCTGCTGCGCACCTATGCGCACGCCCCCGTCGCGCAGTGGGATAGCGCCTTCTGCGCGGTTGCGCCCGAGACCATCGATCTGCTTGCCTCGCACGGCGTGAAGCTCGTGGGCATCGATACGCCGTCGCTCGATCCGCAGGAGAGCAAGACGATGGACGCGCACCACCGCATTCGCGCGCATCGCATGGCGATTCTCGAAGGGCTGGTGCTCGACGCCATCGAGCCTGCCGATTACGAACTCATTGCCCTGCCGCTCAAGTTCATGCGACTCGACGCCAGTCCGGTTCGCGCCGTGCTGCGTTCGCTCTGAGCGTCATCGCACGCCGTTTTTTGCTTCGATTGCCTTTACAACATCCATACCTACCAACGCAAACCATGACGTCTTCTCGCAACGATTGTCTGGCCCTCGACTCGGCCGATCCGCTCGCTCCGCTACGCGCACAATTCGATCTGCCGCCGGGGGTCATCTATCTCGATGGCAACTCGCTGGGGGCGCGTCCGATCGCGTCGGCCAAGCGGGCTCAGGAAGTGATTACCGCGGAATGGGGCGTGGGTCTCATTCGCAGCTGGAACGAAGCCGACTGGTTCGCGCTGCCACGTACGCTGGGTGATGCACTGGCACCGATCGTCGGCGCGGGCAAGGGGGAAGTCGTGGTGACGGACACCACGTCGAGCAACCTGTTCAAGGTGATGGCCGCGGCGCTCGACGCACAGCGCGCACGCGCGCCGCAGCGCAAGGTCGTTGTCTCCGAGCGCAGCAACTTCCCGACCGATCTGTACATCGTGCAGGGCCTGACACGTCTGCTCGACGACGGCTACTCGCTGCGTCTGATCGACTCGCCGGACGAACTGCAAAGCGCGCTGGGCGACGACGTCGCTGTGGTCCTGCTCACGCACGTGAACTACCGCACCGGCGCGATGTACGACATGGCGGCACGTACGGCGCAGATTCATGCGTCCGGCGCGTTGGCAGTGTGGGATCTGTGTCACTCGGCAGGTGCGGTACCCGTCGACCTGAACGGCGCGAACGCGGACTACGCCGTGGGTTGCACGTACAAGTACCTGAACGGCGGCCCGGGCGCGCCTGCGTTCGTGTGGGTCAACAAGAAGCATCAGGACACGTTCTGGCAGCCGCTGTCGGGCTGGTGGGGCCACCGCACGCCGTTCGCGATGACGCCGGAATACACGCCTGACGACGGCATCGGGCGTTACCTTTGCGGCACGCAGCCGATCGTCTCGCTCTCGCTGGTGCAATGTGGTCTGGACATCTTTGCGCAGACGTCGATGCAGGCGTTGCGCAGCAAGTCGCTCGCACTCACCGACCTGTTCATCAAGCTGGTGGAGGAGCGTTGCGCCGAATTCCCGTTGACGCTGGTCACGCCGCGCGACCATGCGGCGCGTGGGTCGCAGGTGAGCTTCGAGCATCCGGAAGGGTTTGCCGTGATTCAGGCGTTGATTGCGCGTGGCGTGATCGGCGACTACCGCGAGCCGCGCATCATGCGTTTCGGCATGACGCCGCTGTACACGAGCTTTGCCGACGTCTGGGACTCGGTCGAAATTCTGCGCGACGTGCTGAGCACGGGTTCGTGGGACAAGCCCGAGTTTCATCGTCGTGGCACGGTGACCTGAGCGAGGAGCGGTCAGCATGAGCAAGACTTCCCCCACGTCTCACGTACCGCCTTCGTCTACCGACACGCCGGCCGGCGAAGGCGCCGCACCGTCGCCGACTCAGGCATCGTCGGGTGGATGCCCGTTCGGGCATCGGAGCGACGAGACGGCAGGTGCGCCGAAGACCGAGGCCCCGGCATCGATGTCGGCGAACGCCAACGCGTGGCACGACGCCCAGCTCGATTTCTCGAAGAGCATGAGCTATGGCGACTACCTGTCGCTCGATCCGATTCTGAATGCGCAGCATCCGCGCTCGACCGATCACAACGAGATGCTGTTCATCATCCAGCATCAGACGAGTGAGTTGTGGATGAAGCTCGCACTGTATGAGTTGCAGGCAGCGCGCACGGCGGTGCATAACGACGAACTGCCGCCGGCGTTCAAGATGCTCGCGCGCGTGTCGCGCATTCTCGAGCAACTGGTGCAGGCATGGAGCGTGCTCGCGACGATGACGCCGTCGGAGTATTCGTCGATGCGTCCGTCGCTGGGCAGCTCATCGGGCTTCCAGTCGTATCAGTACCGCATTCTGGAGTTCATGCTGGGCAACAAGAATGTGGCGATGCTCCAGCCGCATTCGCATCGTCCCGATCTGTTCCAGCAGGTCGAGGCGGCCCTCAAGGCGCCGTCGTTCTACGATGAAGTGGTGCGCTTGCTCGCGCGTCGCGGATTTGCGATTGCGCCGGCGCGGCTGGATCGCGACTGGACGAAGCCGACGCCGCACGACAAGACCGTCGAAGCGGCTTGGCTGGAGGTGTATCGCAATCCCTCGCAGCATTGGGAACTCTACGAGATGGCCGAAGAACTGGTCGATCTCGAAGACGCATTCCGTCAATGGCGCTTCCGTCACGTGACGACCGTCGAGCGCATCATCGGCTTCAAGCAAGGGACCGGCGGCACCAACGGCGCGCCCTATCTGCGCAAGATGCTCGATGTCGTGCTGTTCCCTGAGTTGTGGCACGTGCGGACGTTGTTGTGATTTGGACCTTCACGTAGAGACGGTTTTCGCCGTCTCTTATGCCCGGGGCTGCGGCGCTGAGTGTTTCGGCATTTTGCGGTCCGCCGATGTAACCCATCTTATAGAGACGGCTCTCGCCCTCTCCTATGCCCGGGGCTGCGGCGCTTGCCCGGCCCCTGACTCCGCTCCAATGCTTGTTAAGTCGCTACGTCAGGGGCCGGACAATCACCGCCATCGAATGCCCTATGCGTTGCCGCCCGCAGTGCGGTCGGTGTCATCGCATCGACAGCGGTTGCGAATCGGGTTGGGGGTCGCCCGCAGCGCGACTTAAAACGGTGTCGGAGTGCTGCGGGCGACCCCCAAGCCGATTGACCACTGACCGCTTAAGCGTTTCCGCTGAGCCGAGCGGCCAACTGTTTCAACCGGGGTCCGATCTCCTCACGAAAAACCGCATCGGGAATCGACGACGACGGCCCGCTGCAACTGATCGCGAGCCACCGGTTTTGCCGCACGTCGCGCAACGGCACCGCAACGGCATTCACTCCTTCATGCCAGTCGCGGAACGAGTAACAACACCCCTCCCGCTTGTACGATTCGACGCCCTTGCCGACCCCGGCCCGCAACGCCTCCCATCCCATATTGCGCAGTGCCGCCGGATTCGCATCGTAGGCGTCATGCAAGTCGGAGAGCATCGTCTCGCGCTCAGTTGGCGTCATGGCCGCGAGATAGACGCGCCCCATCGAACTTGTCAGCATCGACAGACGCGACCCCGCCGTCAAACCCAGCGTGAGATGCGCCGAGTCGCTGCGAATCGTCTCGAGATACATCATGTCGAGGCCTTCGCGACAACCGAGTGAAATCGAGCACCCCATTTCCTTGGCCAACGCCCGCATGTGCGGACGCGCCAGCGTGAGCATGTCGGTACCGTTGAGGAATGCGTAGCCGAGGGCCAGCACGCCTGCGTCCAGCGCGTATTTGCCCAGTTCGGCGTCGTAACGCAGATAGCCGAGTTCGGTCAGCGTGTACGCCAGGCGGCTGACGGTCGCCTTGGGCAACCCCGTGCGGGCGGCAAAGTCGCGGTTGCCGAGTAACACGTCGTCGGGCCCGAAGGCCCGCAACAACTCCAGTCCCCGCGCGAGCGCCGTCACGAATTTGCGCTCGTCATGCGACGGCGGCACACCATGCGCCGGGGCACCGGCAAAGGCAGATAGGGACGTTTTGATCACAGCCATGGCGCACTCCGCTCCCAGTCATCACCAACAGCTTCGGCCAGTGCACGCACTGGCCGTTGCCGGGCAAAAAACTTTAGTGTTAAACTAACTTCGATTTCAGAACATTGTTCCGCATTGCGGAACTTCCGTCAAGTTGAATGGAGGAGAAGGGCCATGGCAGGCAATGCACAGTTTCATTGGGAAGATCCGCTGTTGCTCGACGCGCAGCTCACCACCGACGAGCGCATGATCCGCGATGCCGCGGCAGCCTATGCGAACGACAAGCTCGCGCCGCGCGTGCTCGAAGCGTTTCGTCATGAGCGCACCGATGCTGCGATCTTCCGCGAGATGGGCGAAATCGGTCTGCTCGGCCCGACGATTCCGGAACAATACGGCGGCCCCGGTCTGAACTATGTGGCTTACGGTCTGATCGCGCGTGAAGTGGAGCGCGTGGACTCGGGCTATCGCTCGATGATGTCGGTGCAGTCGTCGCTGGTGATGGTGCCCATCTACGAATTCGGCAGCGAAGCGCAGAAGCAGAAGTATTTGCCGAAGCTCGCGAGCGGTGAGTGGATCGGCTGCTTCGGTCTGACCGAACCGAACCATGGCTCGGATCCCGCCGGCATGACGACGCGTGCCAAGAAGGTCGCCGGCGGCTACGAGCTGAGCGGCGGCAAGATGTGGATCACGAACTCGCCGATCGCCGATGTCTTCGTCGTGTGGGGCAAGCTCGCCGACGAAAACGGCGAGGAGAAGATCCGCGGCTTCATACTCGAGAAGGGCTGGAAGGGTCTGTCGGCACCGGCGATTCACGGCAAGGTCGGCCTGCGGGCATCGATCACCGGCGAGATCGTGATGGATCAGGTCTTCGTGCCGGAAGAGAATCTGATGCCGGGCGTCTCCGGTCTGAAAGGCCCGTTCACGTGCCTGAACTCGGCGCGCTACGGTATCGCATGGGGCGCGCTGGGTGCCGCCGAATTCTGCTGGCATATGGCGCGTCAATATGTGCTCGACCGCCAGCAGTTCGGTCGCCCCCTCGCCGCCAATCAGTTGATTCAGAAGAAGCTGGCCGACATGCAGACGGAAATCACGCTGGGCCTGCAAGGTTGCCTGCGTCTGGGCCGCATGAAGGACGAAGGCACGGCAGCCGTCGAAATCACGTCGATCATGAAGCGCAATTCGTGCGGCAAGGCACTCGACGTCGCCCGCCTCGCCCGCGACATGCTCGGCGGTAACGGTATCTCGGACGAATTCGGTATCGCCCGCCATCTCGTGAACCTCGAAGTGGTCAACACGTACGAAGGCACGCACGACATCCACGCGCTGATTCTCGGCCGTGCGCAGACGGGCATTCAGGCGTTCTTCTGATCGCGTCGCCCTGCCGGTCGATCGGTCGCAGTCACCACGATCCGACCGGGGGCGATGATCTCTATGTGTTGAACCGGGCAGACGGCACGAGCAAGGGGCGGGCTTCCGAGCCTTCCCCGGCGGGTGCCGGAGACATCCGGTTCGATGCATCGCCGGAGTTGTCTGGTACGCGCCGTTCTCGCGCCGCATGCCGCGGGCCGTCAATCCCACGAGTGACGGCGCGTACCAAACAAAAATGCCAGCTCATCGAGCTGGCATTTTTTTCGACCGGGATACCGGTGCGTAACGTCGTGAACGTTGAGAACGTTACGTACTGGACGCCCGGCGTACCTACGTATGTCTTGCGACCGGCTTACTTGTTCGGTTGCGGCGTCAGACGCAGGTACGGACGCACGGCCTTGTAGCCCTTCGGGAATTTCTCCTTGAGCACAGCTTCGTCCTTGAGCGACGGCACGATCACCACGTCTTCGCCATCTTTCCAGTTACCCGGCGTGGCAACCGAGTAGTTGTCGGTCAGTTGCAGCGAATCGATGACACGCAGGATTTCGTCGAAGTTACGGCCCGTGCTCGCCGGGTACGTAATGGTCAGACGCACTTTCTTCTTCGGGTCGATCACGAACAGGGAACGCACCGTCACGGTTTCGCTGGCGTTCGGGTGAATCATGTCGTACAGCTGCGAGACCTTGCGATCCTTATCGGCCAGAATCGGGAAGTTGACCGTGGTGTTCTGCGTCTCGTTGATGTCGCTGATCCAGCCCTTGTGCGATTCGGCATCGTCCACCGACAGCGCGATGGCCTTCACGTTGCGTTTTTCGAACTCGCCCTTGAGCTTTGCGGTCAGACCGAGTTCGGTCGTGCACACCGGCGTGTAGTCGGCCGGGTGCGAGAAAAGGACACCCCAGCCATCGCCAAGGAACTCGTGAAACTTGATCGTACCGATCGACGAATCCTGCTCGAAATCGGGAGCGATATCACCCAAACGCAATGTCATTGACGGTCTCCTTGAGAACCTTTCACTCAGTGGGAACAAGACTAAAGGATGCTAAGCTTAGTCAGAACGAATAAAAAATTTGTTCCAAATAACGATTCGAAATATACCGCAGACAGGGTGTTGTTTTCTGGCAACGACGCATTGAAAGCGGTACGATAAGCCCCATATCCCCCGTACCCGCAGCATCGCTATTACGCATTTTCCTCCCAGAATCGGGTAATGACTATGTCGCAAGTGCCCACCAACAAGGAGAAGTTCATGACCGATATCAAATCCGTACTGGCCGACGCAGAAGATCTGCTCAAGCAAGCTGCCAACACGACCGGTGAGCGTGCTTCCGAACTGAGCGACCGCGCCCTGACGCTGCTCAAGCAAGCCAAGGAAAAAGCCTCGGACGTTCAGGTCGTCGTCGTGGAGAAGAGCAAGCAAGCCGCGCGTGCAACCGACGACTACGTGCACGATCATCCGTGGCAAGCCGTTGGCATCGCGGCCGGTATCGGCGTGGTGATCGGTCTGCTGCTCAACCGCAAGTAAGCATCGCCGACGCAAGTCACTTCTCGCCTACTCTGCCGAGGCGGAGCCTGCCTGACCGGTGCGACGGGTCGGGCGGGCCGCCCAGACCAGCCCATGACCGACAATGATCGCACGACCCCACCGCGGCCTTCGCTGCGGCGCCTCGCCGGTGCGTTGCTCGAGATCGTACAGTCGCGCATCGAACTCATCGGTATCGAACTGACTGAAGAAAAGGAACGCCTGATGGGCGTGGCCTTCCTCGGTCTCGCCGCGATGCTCTTCGGCGTTCTCGCCCTCGTGTCGCTGACCGCGCTGGTGATCGTCATCTTCTGGGACACCTATCGCCTCCAGGCCATGACCGGCATCTTCATCGTGTATCTCCTGCTCGCAGGCTGGTGCGCCGCACGCGCACGCAACATTCTGCGCGATGCCCCGATGCCGTTCGAAGCCACACTGGCCGAATTCGAAAAGGACCGCGACGCCCTGCGTCCCGACTGAAGGAGATCTGCCCGTGCCGTTGGAACATCCACAACGTCCACGCCGCCCGCGACAATCGCGACGCTCGCGTCATGACCTGCTTGCCATTCGCAAGGAGCTCGTGCTCACGCGCATCGCGGTCGAGCGCGCCGAGCTGATACAGGCCTCGCACGTCACGCGCGAACGCCTGCGCAATTTCCGCTGGGTTCGCTATCTGCTGCCCGGCGGCCTCGCGAACTTCTCCGGTCTCGGCGGTCTCGCCAATTCCGGCCTCAAGCTCGGTGGCTTGCTCGAACGCTACCCGCTGGTCAGTTCGGTCGCATCGATTGCATTGACGGGACTGTCGCATACGCCCGTCGGTCGCATTGCCCGACGCGGCCTCAAGTGGGGCACGCTCGGCGTGCTCGCCTGGCAAGGCGTCAAGCTCTGGCATGAATCGACGAAATCGTCCGCGTCGCAAGCCAAGGCACCGGAAGGTGCTGCAACGGCGAGCGACGGTGCAACAACCGCATCGGCTAAGGCCAATGCCAGTGGCAACGATCGCGGTACACCGCCGTTGATGTAAACGTATGACGTCACGCTCGCCGGGCCGTCGTGCCCGTCGAGCGGACATCGATCATGCAAGTCCGGTTAAGCCCGTTTCGACAAAGAAACATCTCGCGTCCCGCTTGAGTCACTCCCCCGTATCGCCGCTCCCCTCTTTCGATTTCCGTCGAGACTGACCTCTACCGACTATGCGTCGCAGCGTTTTGCATAGCGAGCGCGTCCGTACGCGTTGATGGTGATGCAGATGCGTCGGTCGTGCCCACTGATTCGCACCGTGCCCGACAGCCGTTTGCGCATTTCGGTCCCCACGAAGCCACTCTCCGAAAGCGCAAGCCCCTCCGTGTAATACAGCCCCCATCTCACGTCGATCGACACGCCTTGCGGAAGCGGCGCGTAACGACTTAGCAACGGTTCGCCGTCATCGAAGCGATGATTTCGATTCTCGTCGACGAACGTGATCCATCCCCCGCTCAGACTCGCGCCGTCGTGTGGCGCAAAGGCGATCTGGCGATGTCGCGCCATCGCCTCCCCTCGCGCGGTCTGCATCGCTGCCATGAAGGCGCGTGCCGTGATGTCCACGCCGACACGACGCCGCACCGCTTCGATCGAGGGCGCAACCGCCAGTAACGCGACGGCCATGATCGCCATCGCCACGAGACACTCGATCAATGTCACGCCTCGCATCGTTCGTGCGCTAGACATCGCAGTGCTCACGACGGCGCCCCGGCACGGCTTTCACAGCCGAACTGTCGTGCCATGCCGCGACCTCTCGCCAGTTCAGCAACCGCGACGCGTAGGACCCGGCCGCCGCCCTGGCTTCGTCCCGACGCGCCGACTGCGCTTTCACCTCGTAGATCGCTTGCAGAAAGACCCGCGTGCCCGGCAACTTGCCGCACCCCATCGCGCTGATCCGATAACGACGTATCGGCGACTCCCTCGCCACCTTTGCCGACCCTGCATCGGGATACCCGCCGGTAAAGGCGATTCGCTCGATGAAGTAACGCGCATTGTCCATCGGCACGACGTCACGGCCATTCCAGTCGACTTTCCCCCATCCGGCCCCACGGTTCGGCTCACGATAGTCAGTGAGATAACTCGCGGCGATGATGTCGCCCGGCCCGGCATCCCATTCGCTAAGCGCCGCTATCTCGGACGCTTGTGAGCCATGCACCAAACGCTCTCGAGCCACGACTAGCGCGTTGTCCGCCGCAACAAACGCCACCATGCGGTCATTCGTGTACGCGACGAAGCGAGTCGCCATCTCGCGATGCTGCATGCCCGACGCCGCAAGCGCCATGAGTGCCGCCAGCCACATCACCATGAAGACGCCAACCACGCCGCCTCCTCCCCCACGCCACCGTCGTTACGTCGATAGGCCACCGCATTGAAAACATGGAGATGGACATTGCCTGCATTGGAGAGCCACTTGTACTCGCGGCCTCCCGTGTCACCGTCGAAGACTTCGACCGAGCGCCCGACACGTTGCTTGCCGCCCGCGCGTGGCGCACCGCGCAACACCAGCGAAAATGCCACGGCGCTCACGTTCTCCCAGCCACCAGCACCCAAGGGCGGGCTCGGGGGTTTGCGGCGCGCGCTCTTGACCGGTGATATCCAGCGCAGCGGCCCGGTCCCGCCGGTCCGGACACCCAGCCGGAGATACATCGCTTCCACACCGATGACCAACGCCTGCGCATTACGCAGATCCGTAAAGCGCCCCGCGCGCTCGCCGTAGCGACAAAACAGCGAGGGAATCCCATCCTCTCCCTTGTCGACGTAGAAGATGCTGACGTTGCGGTTGTCGCCGTTACTACGCGCCCTGACGTTCAGGCCTGCGCAATTCTGCACCGCGCCGCTGCCATTGCCGCTGTCGTCGCCAAATCCCGCGCCGTGAAATTGCACCTCGAGAATCGAGCTTCCCTGCCAGCCGCGCTTCGGACACGTATCCACCGTGCTCGCGCACTCGGCGCTCGCGCGTAGTGACGTCCAGTCGCGCTTGCCAGCGTCGCCTAGCGGACGGATCTGGCCCTCGGTAGGATCCCAATTTCGATAGCCGGCCATGGCGACCGCACGCGAGAGTTGCGTCAAGGCAAAGCTGGCCCGCTCGTTCACGTCGTATCGTTCGGCCTGCACGCGCCACAGTCGAATACCCGCGAGATAGATCGCGGTGGCCGCTATCACGATCAGTATCCCCAAAGGCATGGCGATCACCCATTCGAGCAGCGTGAAGCCACGAGCATGACGCTTTCGCCCCATCAGCGGAAATCGGCGATGCTGCGTCGTCATGGATGACGTCCGAAGTCAGGCGATCCGTCCGACGCCATCTGCGACACCGCGAAGCGATCCCCGTCCGGCATCGCATCAAACGACACAGGCGACACACCGCCGGCACCCGGTAAGTGTTGGTGCGCAGCGAACGCGCCCTCATCGCCAGCAATCAATGGCTTCGCCATCGTCTCCGGCGTCGGGAAACGCTCGGCAGGCGGCATCGCATCGCCCGCTCGCCAGTACCCGCGACCAACAAATGCGCCACCCTCGACGCCCGAGAGCGGCATCGCCATCGCGACCACCTTGGGCGAGATGACGAGCGCCTGAGGCGACATCCCACCCGCTGTCTGCCAGTGCGCAAACCCCTGCGCGCCAGCCATGAGTGTGGTCAGCGTGAACATCACTTCGAGTAGCGCCGCGCCACGCACAGAACGTCGACGGTGAGTCGGCCGCGCACGATGCACGGCGCGCGTGACGCTTTCGGAAGCCGCCGACGCACGCGATCGTTCGCCTCGCTTCACACGCAATCGTAGCCGCTTGCGTGCCTCGCCCTGCGCAGGCTCTCCCGTTTGGCGCTGCGGTAGCCCACGCACACGCGCTATCCGCCGATCGATTCTCGCGTCGCGCGACGTGTGTTGCCCGGTCATGAGCATCATGTAGTGACGGTCCTGCGGCATGGTGCGACTCCTCATCTCGTTGATCGTTAACGACGCCTCCATCGTCGCGCACCCATGCCACCGAGCCAATCGGACACCACCGCAAAACCCACCCCGTTATGGGCCACCGCATTCTTCAGACACAAAGTGAACGGGGGGTGCCAATGCCGGCGCACGCACCCATAAAAAAACGGCGACCGAAGTCGCCGTTTCTGGCATGTCGCACGAATGCGCTGAACGCGCGACATTGCGGCATACCGCTACGTCACGCTAAGCGCGAAGCACGCCACGTGACGCGTCGCCATCATCCCTTGAGGGATTCGATGAGTTCGACGTAAGCCTGCTGCACTTCGTCTTTCGACTTGCCCTTGAGCATTTCCCAGGCGTCGAACTTGGCGCGTGCAACGAAATCCATCGCACCAGGGCGGGAGCCGGTCACGTCGCCTTCCGTGCCTTGCTTGAACAGCGCATAGATGCGCAGCAGCGTGAGATTGTCGGGGCGTTCGGGCAGCGTCTTGGATTGGGCTACCGCTTCGTCGAAGCGGGCTTGAAGATCGCTCATGGTGTCTCTCCCTGAAAAACAGTCAGCTTATAAGTGTCCCGCGTGACGAACGGCGATGCCCGGCAACGCACATGCGCACAGTCCTCCACGCTCGGGGTGTTGCGAATACAACGCGATCAAGGATAGCGACGATGGCCTACGCAAGGTAGGGGCCAGCGTAGAATCCCGCGTCTAAACCTCTCGGGAACTGAATCGATTTTTCAAGGAATTTCGGCACGTGCGTAGCCTGTGGGTCGTGTGTGCGTAGCGCGATCGTGTGCAGGCCTTCGCCCACACGACGCACCAATGCAAAACGCCCGGCATTGCCGGGCGTTTCGATTCACAAGCTTTCCATCGCAGCGAGACATTCGGTCCTGCCAGACTCATCGAACCCATCAGATGAATCCAAGCGGCCTCACGTCTCGCTGTGTCGCTGTGACGTCACGATGCCGATGGCGCTGATGCAGCACCTGCATTCGCCGGTACACTGCGCTCTTCCCAACCGCCGCCAAGCGCCTTGTACAGCGTGACGAGGTTGGTCCAGCGCGCCAGACGCGTTGCAATCAGCGTCTGTTGCGAGGAGTACAGCGAACGTTGTGCGACCAACGCATTCAGGTAGCTGTCCACGCCGTTGCGATAGCGCAGGTCCGAGAGCTTGTAGCTCTCGTCACTCGCCTTCACGAGCGATTCCTGCGCGGCGATCTGGTCGTCGAGCGTGCCGCGTGCGGCCAGCCCGTCGGACACTTCGCGGAACGCCGTCTGAATCGCCTTCTCGTAGTTGGCGACTTCGATGCGCTTCTGCACCTTGGCCAGATCGAGGTTGGCGATGTTCTGCCCGCCCGCGAAGATCGGCAGCGTGATGGTCGGTGCGAACGACCAGGCACCCTGCCCGCCCTTGAACAGATTGCTCAGCGACGCGCTCGCCGTGCCCGCATTCGCCGTCAGCGAAATCGACGGGAAGAACGCGGCACGCGCAGCGCCGATGTTGGCGTTGGCGCCCTTGAGCGTGTGCTCGGCGGCGGTCACGTCCGGACGACGCAGCAGCAGATCCGACGGCAAGCCGGCCGGCAGATCGGCCAGCAGGCCCTGCCCGTCGAGCGGACGTGCCGGCGGCAGATCGGCCGGCAACGGCTGACCGATGAGCAGCGCCAACGCGTTTTCGTCCTGCGCCACCTGACGCGTGTACTGCGCGAAGTTCGCCCGCGCCGTATCGACCGGCGTTTGCGCCTGACGCAGATCCAGCCCGGAAGCCGTACCCACGTCGAAGCTGCGCTTGGTCAGGTCGTAAGACGATTGCTGACTCTTGAGCGTGTCGGACGTCAGCTTGAGCAGTTCCTGATCGGCCAGCCACGTGAGATACGCCGTCGCCACTTCCGAGACGAGCGTGATGTGCGCTGCCTTGGCCGTGTCCTCGCTCGCCAGATACGTCTCCAACGCCTGATCCTTCAGGCTCTGGATGCGACCGAACAGATCGAGTTCGTACGACGTGAAGCCCACGCCGACCTGATAGCTACGGCTGATACCGGCACGTCCCGACGACGACAGATCCGCCGGCGAGCGCTGAACCGACGCCTGACCTGCCGCCCCCACCGAGGGCAGCAGCGCCGAGCGCTGGATCTGGTACTGCGCACGTGCGGCTTCGACGTTGAGCATCGAGACACGCAGATCGCGGTTGTTCTCCAGCGCGATCTCGATCAGCTTTTGCAGACGCGGATCGGCGAAGAACTCACGCCAGCCCAGCTCGGCGGCCACGACATTGCTGTCGGTGGCGCCGTTCTGGTTCGCCGCTGCGGGCGTCTTGTAAGCCGGGCCCGTGGGGAACGACGTGGCAACCGGTGCCTCGGGCCGCTCATAGTGCGGCGCGAGGGTACAGCCTGCCAGGAACGCTGCCGCCAAGGCAATCGGCAATGCTTTGTGCTTCATAGGTCAGTTTCCTTCCTTGGCGGGGCCGTCGGTTGCGTCCGGTTTTTCATGACGTGCTTCCGGATGCTCCACCGTATCCAGATCCTCATGTGCGAAGCGCTTGCGCACCAGCACGAAGAAGACCGGCACGTAGTAGATCGCGAGGAACGTTGCGGCCAACATACCGCCGATCACGCCCGTACCGATCGCGTGCTGCGAAGCCGAACCGGCGCCGTTCGAGATCGCCAGCGGCAGCACCCCGAGAATGAACGCCATCGACGTCATCAGAATCGGGCGCAGACGCAGTCGCACCGCTTCCATCGTGGCTTCCATCAGTGTGCGGCCCTGCTCTTGCAGATCCTTGGCGAATTCCACGATCAGAATCGCGTTCTTCGCCGACAGACCCACCGTCGTCAACAGACCCACCTGGAAGTACACGTCGTTCGACAACCCGCGCAGCGTCGCGGCCAGCAGTGCACCCAACACACCCAGCGGCACCACCAGAATCACCGAGAACGGGATCGACCAGCTTTCGTACAACGCGGCCAGACACAGGAACACGATCAGGATGGAGATCGCGTACAGCGCCGGCGCCTGCTGACCCGAGATGCGCTCTTCGAACGACAGACCCGTCCACTCCAGACCGATACCCGGCGGGAGTTGCTTGGCGATCTCTTCGACAGCCTTCATCGCGTCGCCCGACGACTTGCCCGGTGCCGGCATACCCTGAATTTCCACGGCAGGCACACCGTTGTAACGCTCCAGACGCGGCGAGCCGTAAGTCCACTTGCCGGTGGCGAAGGCCGAGAACGGCACCATCGTCCCGCTGGCGTTACGCACGTACAGCTTGTTGATGTCCTGCGGCAGCATCCGGTCCTTCGGTTCCGCCATCACGTACACCTTCTTCACACGACCGCGGTCGATGAAGTCGTTCACGTACGACGAACCCCACGAGGCCGACAGCGTCTGGTACACGTCGGAGATCGACAGGCCCAGTGCGGAAGCCTTTTCTTCGTCGACATCGACCTTGTACTGCGGCGTGTCGTCCAGACCGTTCGGACGCATGTTCGCCAGGTTCGGGTTCTTCGCCGCCATGCCAAGCATCTGATTCCGGGCCGCCATGAGCGCGTCGTGGCCGAGGCCTGCGCGATCCTGCAACTCGAAGTCGATACCGCCCGCGTTACCGAGTTCCGGCACCGACGGCGGGTTGATGGCGAAGATCATGGCGTCTTTCACGCTGGCGAAAGCCTGATACGAGCGCGCAATCACGGCCTGTACCTTGAGGTCGGACGCCTGACGGTCTTCCCACGGCTTCATCATCGTGAATGCCAGACCCACGTTCTGACCACGGCCGTTAAAGCCGAAGCCCGTCACCGTGAAGATCGAACGAACCGAATCCTTTTCCTTCTCGAGGTAGTGCTTCTCGACCTGCTTCATGACGTCGAGCGTACGTTCCTGCGTCGCACCCGGCGGCAATTGCACGAGGTTGAAGAAGTAACCCTGGTCTTCGTCCGGCAAGAACGCCGTCGGCATACGCACGAACAGGAAGCCGACCGCCGCCACGATCACGACGTAGACGATCATGAGCGGCGCGGTGCGCTTGAGCAAGCGCTGCACCTGACCCTGATACGCCTTCGAGCCGCTGTCGAACTTGCGGTTGAACCAGCCGAAGAAGCCGCGCTTCTCGTGGATTTCGCCCTTCTTGATCGGCTTGAGGATCGTTGCGCACATGGCCGGCGTGAGCACGATAGCCACCAGCACCGACAACGCCATGGCCGCCACGATCGTCAACGAGAACTGACGATAGATGGCACCCGTCGAGCCGCCGAAGAACGCCATCGGCACGAACACCGCCGAGAGCACCAGCGCCACACCCACCAGCGCGCCGACGATCTGATCCATCGCCTTCTTCGTCGCTTCCTTCGGACTGAGCCCCTCCTCGGCCATCACCCGTTCGACGTTTTCGACCACCACAATGGCATCGTCGACGAGCAGACCGATGGCCAGCACAAGGCCGAACATCGAGAGTGTGTTGATGGAGAAGCCTGCGGCACCCATGATGCCGAACGTGCCGAGCAGCACCACCGGCACGGCAATCGTCGGGATGATCGTCGCCCGCAGGTTTTGCAGGAACAGATACATCACCAGGAACACGAGCACGATACCTTCGATGAGGGTCTTGATCACTTCCTCGATCGAGATCTTCACGAACGGCGTGGTGTCGTACGGATAGTCGACCTTCATGCCCTGCGGGAAGTACGGCTCCAGCTCGGTGACCTGCTGCTTGACGGCAGTCGCCGTTTGCAGCGCGTTAGCCCCCGTGGCCAGCGTAATCGCCAGACCGGCGGCAGGCTTGCCGTTGTAACGGGCCACCACCTGATACGACTCACCGCCCAGCTCGATGCGCGCCACGTCACCCAGACGCACTTGCGAGCCGTCCTTGTTGACCTTGAGCAGAATCTTGCGGAACTGCTCCGGCGTTTGCAGACGACTCTGGGCCGTCACGGTCGCGTTGAGCTGCTGGCCCTTCACCGCAGGCGCGCCACCCAGCTCACCGGCCGAGATCTGCACGTTCTGCGCCTGAATGGCGTTCGAGACGTCGATGACGGTCAGGTTGTAGCCGTTGAGCTTCTGCGGATCGACCCACACGCGCATGGCGTATTGCGAACCGAACAGCTGGACCTGACCCACGCCGTTCACACGGCTGATCGGATCCTGCACGTTGGCGGCAATGTAGTTCGCCAGGTCGATGTCGGTCATGTTGCCGTCATCGGAATACGCGCCGATCACCAGCAGGAAGTTCTTGGTCGCCTTGGCCACCTTGATACCCTGCTGTTGCACCTGCTGCGGGAGCAGCGGCGTGGCGAGTTGCAGCTTGTTCTGCACCTGCACCTGCGCGATGTCCGGGTTAGTGCCTTGCGCGAACGTCAGCGTGATCTGAGCGGTACCCGAGCCGTCGGACGTCGACGACATGTATTCCAGGTGGTCGATACCGTTCATCTGCTGCTCGATCACCTGCGTGACCGTATCCTGCACGGTCTGCGCCGAAGCGCCCGGGTAGGTCGCGGTGATCTGCACCGACGGCGGTGCGATCGGCGGGTACTGCGAGACCGGCAGCTTCAGAATCGAAAGCGCGCCGGCCAGCATGATGACAATGGCGATCACCCAAGCAAAGATCGGGCGATCGATAAAAAACTTTGCCATGAATGAGGCTCCGCGTTATTGGGCTTTGGCGCCAGAGGCGGCGTCGGCCTGCGCTGCGCTCGCGCCGGCCGGTGCGCTCGCACCTGCCGGCGCCTGCGCCTGAGCACCCGGCAACTGCGCCGGCACTGCCTTCGCGGGCGCGCCCGGGCGCACCTTCTGAAGACCGGCCACGATCACCTGATCGCCTGCCGCCAGACCCGAACTCACCAGCCACTTGTCGCCGACCGCGCGGTCGGTCACAAGCTGACGCAGCTCGACCTTGCCTTCCTTGTTCACGACGAGCGCCGTGGGCTGACCCTTCTGGTCACGCGTCACGCCTTGTTGCGGCACCAGCAGACCACCGTCCTTCACACCTTCCTGGAGCTTGGCGTGCACGAACATGCCGGGCAGCAACTCGCGGTTCGGGTTCGGGAAGATGGCGCGCACGGTCACCGAGCCGGTCGTCTGATCGACCGTGATGTCCGAGAACTGGAGCTTGCCTTCGAGCGGGTACGTCGTGCCGTCTTCCAGCGTCAGCTCGACCTTCGCGGCGTTCTTGCCCGCGCTCTGGAGCTTGCCGTCAGCCAGTGCACGACGCAGACGCAGGCCGTCGGCGGCCGATTGCGTCACGTCCACGTACATCGGGTCGATCTGCTGCACGGTCGTCATGAGCGTGGCGGCGCCGGACTGCACGTAAGCGCCTTCGGTCACCTGCGACAGACCGGTGCGGCCCGAGATCGGTGCCGGCACGTCGGTGTAGCCGAGGTTGATCTTCGCCGTATCGACGGCCGCCTTGCCGGCCTGCACATCGGCGTCGGCTTGCAGGGCGGAGGCCACCGCGTTGTCGTAATCCTGCTTCGACACGGCTTCGACGGCGACCAGTTGCTTGTAGCGATCGGCCAGCAGCTTGGTCGATGCCTGATTCGCCACGGCCTTCGCGAGCGTTGCCTTGGCATTCTCGAATGCGGCCTGATACGTTGCCGGATCGATCTTGTACAGACGCTGGCCGGCCTTGACGTCACCGCCTTCGGTGAAATCGCGCTTGAGCACGATACCGTCGACACGCGCACGCACGTCGGCGACGCGGTAGGGCGCGGTGCGGCCAGGCAGGTCGGTCGTCAGCGTGACGCTCTGGGGTTGCAGTGTCACGACGCCGACTTCCGGCACCATGCCCTGCGGCTGCTGCGGCTTCTTGCCGCACGCGGCCAGGGTCAATACCGCGAGTGCGACGGCAGTGACCATCCCCAGTGAACTTCTCTTGACGTGCATATACGCCCCCGATAAATGGAATGCGGTCAAACAAAATGACGAATACGTTGCGACGATTGCGACGGCGAAGGCCGGTCCGCAATCCCGTCGCACAAAGGCGGGCGGCTAATGCCAAAAGGCCCGGGTGAGCGGGCCATCGGAGACAAGCCCGTCAGGCGGGCCAACAAGACGTCCCCGGGCGCGGCGTTCACCGCGCACGCTGGCACTCGTTTGAGATCGTCGAACAGGCTCCGGGACATCAGGCGACCCCGACTGGCGCACCTAACATCGATTCAGGCGGTGCGCCTTGGTCAAATCGCTTGCCCCGGTCAGGGAGTTTTCCCTTAGAGGAGGCAGCTTAAATGGTCCCTGTGCAATAGAGCAAGCGGCTGCTATTATAGATACATTCATGAATGTATGTAAATCACATTGCGTCGCACCATAGTGCGGCGCGGTTTACATGACATTTCACAAATCCCGGCGCCCTCCGGCGCTCGCCCTGTGACACGACGATGGCCCGCAGAACGAAAGAAGAAGCGATCGAGACCCGCAATCTGTTGCTGGATACCGCCGAGACGGTGTTCGCCCAGAAAGGCGTGTCGCGTACGTCGCTCGCCGACATCGCCGAAGCCGCCGGCCTGACCCGCGGCGCCATTTACTGGCACTTCAAGAACAAGATCGATCTCTTCAACGCCATGACGGATCGCATCCGCCTGCCGATGGAACGCATGATCGACGAAGAATGTACCGAGCCGGAGAACGGCGATCCGATGCAGCGCATGCACGAAATCTGCAAGCTCGTGCTCAAGGAAACCGCGCGCAACGAACGCCGCCGCCGTGTGCTCGACATTCTGTTCCACAAATGTGAATACACGAACGAGATGCTCTCGGTGCTGGAGCGTCAGCGCGAAGCCTGTGCCGACGGCAAGCAGCGCATCATGCGTGACATGGAGCGCGCCATCGAGCGAGGCCAGTTGCCCGCAGCCCTCGACACCCGCCGCGCCGCCATCATGCTGCATGCGCTCGTGGTCGGCATGATGTCGGACTGGCTGTTCCTGCCCGACTACGATCTCGGGGTGGAGTGCGACGCCGTGGTCGATGGCTTCTTCGACATGCTGCGCACCAGCCCGGCGATGCTCCGCCCCAGCGGCAAACCCGTACACAGCGCCCTGCCCGCCTGAAATCGCAGGGGCGATCGAAGCGGCACTTACCGCCCCTCGCGATTTACTACATATATTAATTAGCAGGCGCGCCGAATCCGGCCTGCCGGTCTCCGCTCGCACCACCCCGCTTTCCCGCACCTCATCACACCGATATCTGCCGCACGCTCGCGCCGCGATGTCTGGAATACGTGCACACTGTCCCGATTTTTTCGATTCGGTGCGCGGCGTCGCCGCGCCGGACGGCATTCGAGCGCCGTGATACGGCGTATACCTGTACAGCGTGGCAGCGTTATATATAATCCTACACAACGCGTTGCGCACCCCGCGCAACCGACGGTCCGGCCTCGCTGCCCGACCGTATCCATGCGCCGGCTCGCGGCAATTCGAAGGGGATCGAGGGTAATCAAGCGGGAAATCCGCCGCAACGTCACCCTCATTCGCGCCGATCATCGAGCCTGCCTTGCCCACCACACGCTGGAGACCACTTTCGTGAAAGCTGCTGTCGCAACCACCGTCACCGTTAGCCCGAAGTCCCAAGCCACACCGCGCGCCGGCACGATGCTGCGCCGCGTTCTGAGCGTTGCCGCCGTCGGCACGAGCCTGTTGTTTGCCGGCCACGCTGCGGCCCAGCAAGTGTTTGCCGCCGCCAGCATGAAAGACGCCCTCGACGATCTGTCGGCTGCCTACACCAAGGAAACGGGCAAGAAGCCGGTGCTGGTCTACGGCGCCAGCTCGACGCTCGCTCGCCAGATCGAAAAAGGTGCACCGGCCGACGTCTTCATCTCCGCTGACCAGGACTGGATGGATTACGCCCAGAAGCACGACCTGATCGACACCGGCACGCGTCGCAATCTGCTGGGCAACGAACTGGTACTGATCGCGCCGGCCACGACCACGGGCGACGTCGACCTCAAGTCGGGCGCGGACCTCGATGCCAAACTGGCGCAGGTGCCGAACGGCAAGCTCGCCATGGGCGACCCCGCACACGTGCCGGCTGGCCTCTACGGCAAGGCCGCCCTCGAGAAGCTCGGCATCTGGTCGAAGGTGCAGGGCAAGGTCGCCGCCGCCGACAACGTGCGTAACGCGCTGCTGCTCGTCGCGCGTGGCGAAGCCCCGTACGGCATCGTCTACAAGACAGACGCCAACGCCGAAAAACGCGTGCGTATCGCCGGCACCTTCCCGGCCGACAGCCATGCGTCGATCGTCTACCCGGTGGCCGTGACGAAGCAGGCCAACCGTGCCGACGCCGATCCGTTCTACAAATTCCTGCAAACGCCCACGGCGCAGGCAACGTTCCAGCGTTTCGGCTTCAGCCGTCCGTAAGCGCATCGTGCGGACAACGCTGACGCAACAAGCACCACGGAAATCACCGTCATGGGCCTGACCCCGGAAGAATGGGGCATCGTCGAACTCAGCCTGCGCGTAGGTCTGTGGGGCACGCTTTGCAGCCTGCCCTTCGCCTACGCTGCCGCCTGGCTGCTCGCGCGCCGTAGCTTTCCCGGCAAGGCGCTGCTCGATGCCATTCTGCATTTACCGCTCGTGCTGCCACCGGTCGTCGTGGGCTTCGCGCTGCTCGTGCTGTTCGGCGCGCAAGGCACCATCGGCAAATTGCTGCGCGAGTGGTTTCACTTCACGTTCGCCTTTCGCTGGACGGGTGCCGCGCTGGCCGCCGGTGTGATGGGTTTCCCGCTGCTTGTCCGGGCGATCCGGCAGGCGCTGGAAGCGTCCGACGCCAAGCTGGAACAGGCCGCGCAAACGCTCGGCGCCGGCCCCTGGCTCACGTTCCTCACGGTGACGTTGCCGCTCACCGCCACCGGCGTGCTGCACGGCTTCGTACTGGCGTTCGCCCGTGCACTCGGCGAATTCGGTGCGACGATCACGTTCGTCTCGAACATTCCGGGGCAGACGCAAACGCTGCCGCTGGCGATCTACACGGCCACGCAAGTCCCCGATGGCGACGCGATGGTCTGGCGCCTGTGCGCGATTTCGGTCGTGCTCGCGGTCGCCACACTCATCTTCTCCGAAGTCATGATCCGCTTCGGCAATCGCAAGGCGCTCGGTTATGACGGTTGAAGTGCGTCTCAAGCATCGCTTCGGCGACTTCTCGCTCGACGCCGAGTTCGCCGCCGGTATGGGCGTGACGGCGCTGTTCGGGCCGTCCGGCAGCGGCAAGAGCACAGTGGTCAATGCGGTGTCCGGGCTGCTCAGGCCGGATGCCGGGCGCATCGTCGTGGGCGACGACGTGCTCTTCGACAGCGCCGCCGGTGTCGCGCTGCCGACCTGGCGTCGTCGCATCGGCTACGTGTTTCAGGACGCGCGGCTGCTGCCGCATCTGACCGTTCGCCAGAACCTGCTCTTCGGCCGCTGGCTGAGACGGCGCGACGTGGCCGCCGCCGGCAGCGGCGCCATCGCGCTGGAACATGTGGTCGATGTGCTCAACCTCGGGCACCTGCTGAGCCGGCGTCCCGGCGCGCTGTCGGGCGGAGAGAAGCAGCGTGTGGGCATCGGCCGCGCGTTGTTGTCTTGCCCGCGCATGCTGCTCATGGACGAGCCGCTTGCCTCGCTCGATCACGCGCGGCGCATGGAAGTGCTCGACTACCTGAACCGCATTCGTCACGAGTTGAAGTTGCCGGTGCTGTACGTCACGCACTCGCTGGACGAAGTGATGCGACTGGCCGATCAGGTAGTGCTGTTCAAGGAAGGACGTACGATCTCGCAAGGCGCCCCGGCCGACGTGCTCAACGTGCATCGCGACGCGCTCGACGGCACTGCGGAGTCGCCGGGCACGGTGCTGGAGACGCGCATCGTCGCGCATGACGCGCAGTACGGCCTGACGGAACTGGCCGTGAACGGCAACGACGCGATCCGGCTGCGCGTGCCGCGTGCCGGTGGCAAGGCGGGCGACGCGTGTCGCATTCTCGTGCGCGAGCGCGATGTCGCCGTGGCCACGTCGCCCCCGGTCGACACCAGCGTACTCAACGTGTTGCCCGCCACCGTGAGCGCGCTACGCGACCTGGGCGATTCGGTCGAGGTCACGGCAACGCTGACGGGCAGCAATCACCACGACAGCGGTGTCACACTGCGCGCACGCATCACACGCTTCTCCGCAGACCAGTTACGTCTCACACCGGGACGTGACGTGTATCTGCTGATCAAGTCGGTCGCGCTGACTCGCTGAGCGGACTCACACCGCGCGAGCTGTGCGCGCGTGAGAAAAAGTAGAAAAAGCACAAGGCGTCGCAACGGAATCCCGTTGCGACGCCTTGTCGCTGTACCACGACGACGAGCTTACTTGCTCATCGCATCGCCCTTCTTCATGGCGTCGCCTTTGCCCATCGCGTCGCCCTTCTTCATGGCGTCGCCCTTGCTCATCGCGTCGCCCTTCTTCATGGCATCGCCCTTGCCCATCGCGTCGTGCTTGGCCATGGCATCGCCCTTGCCCATCGCATCGTGCTTGGCCATGGCATCGCCCTTCGACATGGCGTCACCCTTGCTCATGGCGTCCTGCGCAAAGGCTGCGCCCGTGCCGAGTGCCAGACCCATTGCCATCACTGCCAGATATCGCGTCTTCATTGCTGTTACTCCTTGAGTGAGAAATTTCCAGTGAGACGTTTCCTGTCCGTCTCCTAAATCGTGCAGTCATGCGCACCGGAGGGTTTCAACGCCGCTCCGGTTTTTCGCATCAACTGCCTCCGAACCAGTTGTAGCCCTGGTCCTCCCAGTACCCACCCGAGTACGTGTTGGTCACGTAGATCGCCTGGATATGTTTGGGATTCTTGTAGCCGAGCTTCGTGGGCATGCGCAGCTTCATGGGGAAGCCGTACTCCCGCGGCAGCGTCTGGCCGTCATACGTGAGCGCGAGCAGCGTCTGCGGATGCAGCGCCGTCGGCATGTCGATGCTCGTGTAGTAGTCGTCCGCACATTTGAAGCCGACGTACTTCGCCGTGGTATCCGCGCCGATGCGGCGCAGGAAGTCGGCGAACGTCACGCCGCCCCAGCGGCCGATGGCGCTCCACCCTTCCACGCAGATGTGCTGCGTGATCTGCTCGGCAGCCCGCACGGACGCAAACTCACGCAGGGCGTCGAGCCGCCACGGCGCCTTGTCCGCGATGAGTCCCGACAACTCCAGCCGGTAATCCGCTTCGTCCACGACCGGCGCTTCGTCGATCGAGTAGAACGCATTGAACGGGAACGGCCGGGTAATGGCGGATGCGGGGAACGTCGGAGCCAACGCGTCCTTGCGGAAGAGCGCGGCCTGCACACGATCGTTCCAGCGCGAGATCTTCGTCAGCGCCGACTCCACGCTCGCGTTGTTGTCGAGCGAACACCCCGTGAGCATTGCCACGCCGCCGAGCGACAGGGTGCGCGTGAGAAAGGCCCGTCGCGAAGGCTCCGTCACCCGGCGCGACACCAGCGCGCGCGCCTCGCGGAGAATCGCGTCGCCGTCCTGGATGACCGGCGCATTGGGCGTCATGATGTAGGGTTTGCGTTCTGAGGTCATGGCAGTGCCGTCCGTCTCTCTAGTCTTTCGCTGTCGGTACGCTGAGGGGCTTAGCGCCCGGTGATCATGGTTCGCAGCGTGCGCGGCACGAGCGCCACCATCGCCACGTGAATCACGATGAAGCCCACCAGTCCGGCCATCGCGAGGAAATGCACCAATCGCGCCCCCTGGAAGCTGCCGAAGAGCACGAGCAGCCAGCCGAGCTGGATCGGCTTCCAGATCGCAAGCCCCGAAGCGACGAGCAGGATGAGATCGAGCACCGCAAACAGATAAGCGGCACGTTGCACCTGGTTGTAGTGACGGGGATCGTCATGCGTCAGACGGCCACGCAGGGCGGCGAACAGATCGCGCACGATGCCCAGCGGCGTGAGCGGGAAAAAGCGCCGGGAGAAGCGACCGCTCGTGAGGTTGCTCAGCAGGTAGATCAGGCCGTTGGCGGCCAGCAGCCACATGGCGGCGAAGTGCCATTGCAACGCACCGCCGAGCCAGCCGCCGAGGGTGATCTCGTTCGGGAAGCGGAACGCAAAGATCGGCGACGCGTTATAGATGCGCCAGCCACTCATGATCATCACGATGACCGCCAGCACGTTGAGCCAGTGCGTGACACGCAACCAGGCGGGCTGGACGGGTGCACTCCGCACGGGAGGCTGTGCCGCAGGCGGCACTGACTTCGTCAAGGTGGACATCGGAATCTCCATCGCAGAGGTGTCTTTCGATGGAGTTAGTGTCGCGTCGCAGCGATGCCAAAGTCCTCACAAAAACTTAACGTTTTCGTGAAAATCGTTGAAATCGCGGAATAACGGATGAAAACCGGTGTTGTTGCGGCGCGGGAGGCGCCCCCTAGGACGCCGGGTCGGGATCGACGCTCCCGCCGCCCTCGCCGCTCTCGCGTTTGAGATAGGCGTCGAAGGTCGGCACGTGGGCGTCGAGCAACGCGCGGATTTCCTTGATGAGCGTGTCGTAATGCGCGACGAGGTTCTGCGCGAAGGGCGTGAGTTGCGCCCCGCCGCCGGACACCCCGCCGATATGCCGTGTGACGAGCGGCTCGCGGAATTCGTGGTTCATCGCCTCGACCAGCAGCCACGCACGGCGGTACGACATGTTCATGCGGCGCGCCGCCGCCGAGATCGAGCCGGTTGCGTCGATGGCCCGCAACAGCGTCACACGCCCCGGTCCGAACACCGGCGTCTCGCCGTCACGAATGCGCACGCGCACGTCATATCCCGCCACGCCTGGAGTCACCGGCTCCTTGCCCGCCGCCTCCAGCGCATCGGCGGTGGCGAGCAGTTCACGGGCCAGCGAGTCGCGTGCCGTGTCGTCGCCCGTGTCCGGACGTCCCGCGTCCGACGTGTCCATCCCCTTCTCCTGACGTCGCTCAGCCGGCATGATTGCCCCACATCACGATGAAGATCAGGATCAGCAGCGCCGCCGCCCACGGCCACCAGCGCGCCATCTTGCCGCGCGTGGACGGCATGTCGCGCATCGCGGCGTCCGTGGCGAGCGCTGCGGCCACTTCGCCATCGGCCGCGACGGGGTCGTTCAGTTTGTGATGCGGCGCAATGGCCGTCGTCAGACGACGGAAGAAGGTGTCGGCAAGCTTGCTGGCGGCGCCATCCACCTGCGGCGTGTCGAGCCCGGCGAACTCGCCGCCGAACTGCGCTTTCAGGTCATACGTGATCAAAGTGTTCATCGGTCCTTGCGGCTGCAACGTGACCACAGCCCGGCCGTGCGTAAGCCCGGCAGACGAGCCCAGTCCGTCGAAATTCAGTGTGTACGAGGTCGGGACGACCACATCGGTGAGCTTGATGCGACCGGTCCAGCGGCCGCCCACCGGGCCAAGCGTCGCAGCCACGACGATGGTCCACGTCGTGTCGTCGATCCGCTCGATGGATTCGCATCCTGGAATGCACCCCTGCAAGACGCCCGGATCGTTGAGCGCAATCCACGCGACGTCTCTGGCGACCGGTAGTTGCCGACTGTTTCGAAGTTCCATTGCCCCTCTCCCTGGTATCCGTTGTGTACGGACGCTCGTTCCGCCTTCAGCGTTGTACGGAGTTGTCGTGGCCTTGTCTCGAACATCGAACTATTGTGACACGAGTTACCGCCCGGCGATTGACACCGCCCCTCGTCGCGCTCGCATCGCACCGACATCGCGCTCGCGTCGGGCTGACAACCGGAATATCCCCTGAAATACAGCGCGAGCCAAGGCGAGATATACTCGCCGCATCACATTGAGCGGCGCCCCATTGGAAACCACGCCTCATTCGGCCTGTGGATCGACGGTCGCCGCTCGCGTATTGGCGAAGGAAGCGTGTTATGGACAGTGTCGATCTGGAAGTGCTGAAGTCCGCCGTACAGTGGACCCGCGCAGGCTTTTTCGTCACGCTGGGCACCGTTGTGCGCACCTGGGGCTCGGCCCCCCGTCCCGTGGGCTCGATGCTCGCGATCCGTGAAGACGGCCACATGGTCGGCTCCGTGTCGGGCGGTTGCGTCGAGGACGACCTCATCCTCCGCATTCGTGGCGGCGACTGGCCGCAGGATCGGCCGCAGGTCACGAGCTATGGCGTGACGGCCGAGGAAGCGCATCGCTTCGGCCTGCCCTGCGGCGGAACGCTGCAACTGGTGCTCGAACCGGTGCGCGAGAGCTCGCGCATCGCCGAGCTGCTCGACACCATCGGAAAATTCCGCCTCGTGGTGCGGGAACTGGACATGAAGACCGGCGCGGTGCGCATGGCGCCAGGTCACCAGACGCCGTCGGTCGAATTCGACGGTGAACGCCTCATTACCTCGCACGGCCCGCGTCATCGGCTGGTCGTGATCGGTGCAGGACAGTTGTCGAAGTACGTCGCCAGCATGGCCAGTGCGCTCGACTATCACGTGATCGTGTGCGACCCGCGCACCGAGTATGCCGACGAATGGCAAGTGCCCGGCACCGAACTGTCGCGCGAGATGCCGGACGACCTTATCGTGCGCCTGCAACTCGACTCGCACAGCGCCGTGCTCACGCTCACGCACGACCCGAAGCTCGACGACATGGCGCTGCTCGAAGCGCTCAAGTCGCCGGCGTTCTACATTGGCGCCATCGGCTCGCGCGTGAACAATGCGCGGCGTCGCGAGCGGTTATCGCTGTTCGATCTGAGCACGACCGAGATCGAGCGTCTGCACGGCCCCGTCGGCATGCATCTCGGGGCGCGCACACCGGCCGAAATCGCCGTGGCAATCCTGGCCGAGATGACAGCCATCAAGAACGGCATCGCCGTCAAGCAAACCTTCGCCGTCCGCCGCGATGGCGACGAAGATGCCGGCGCGAATGCCGACGACGGCGAACCGCGGGACAACACTTCCGCCGAGTGCCGCAGCGCCGCCTGATTCGCGTGGCCTGATTCAAGGGACTGATTCAAGGGACTGATTCAAGGGACTGATTCAAGGGACTGACTCACGGGACTGAAATCGGCACCGGTCGAGGTTCGCCCACCCATTCCCGCACAAGATCCCGCACAAAAAAAGCGCCGCCATGATGGACATGGCGGCGCAACTCGCTCACTCGTTGCAGAGTGGTACTGCTCGGTACTACTCGGTACTGCCTGGGTTACCTCGTCATCCGTGGAACGTCACTCGCCCGACCGATCGGCACATCAGTCGTGCGGCCACAGAAATGTTGCGACGGCATGCCCCTTGGCCGAAACCTTCACATCCTTCGTCATGGGCTTGCCGTTGTAGGTCGCCTTCACGGTGTAGTTGCCTTCGGGCAGCTTCACCAGCATGAACGGACCTTTCGAACGCGTGTCGAGCACGGTCGTGCCCCCACGCATGATCTGCACCTGCGCATCGGCGACGTATTCGTTCGCGCCATCGCCGCGTGCCGCCATCTCGATCGACAGCGGCCAGCGCGACGCTTCACGCTTGAAAGTCCCCGACTCGTCGCTGTCGATACCGCCCGAGACGTACGTCACGTTGCCCTGCTGCATCGACGGGGGCAGCGTGCCACCCTGTGCATGGGCGACAGAGATGCCGCCCAGCCCACCCGTCAGTGCTGCGGCGGTGGCCGCAGCCACCGTCCAGCGTTGCCATTGGTTCTGCCGCATGTTCAACCTCCCCTTGCATGACTTCACGATGCCGGATCGTACCGAGGTTGCGGCCTCGGTACTCAGGTAGCGCATGGCATCCCTTGGCGGTCTTCGCGACGTTTAGCCGAGATCGACCGGGATGAAAATCTGTTGCCCGTCGCGCTGTACGAGCAACGCGACATTATTGCCCGCTTTCTTGAGCCTATCGCTCAGTTGCGCGGCGCTGGTGACCGGGGTGCCGTTGAGCGACAGAATGATGTCGCCCGCCTCCACACCCGCCTGTGCCGCAGGACCGCCGGCACGCGCGACCAGCAGTCCGTTCGTGACCTGCGCCGAACGCTTCTCTTCCGGCGACAGCTCCCGAACCGCCAGCCCCAGACGGCCGTGCGTGGCGGAATCGTCGGCATTCGCAGCGTCCTTCTTCTCGTTGAGCGCCGCGACCTTCACACTCACGTCCTGCTTCGCGCCGTTGCGCCAGATCGTGAGCGTCGCCGTCTGCCCGGGGCGCATATCCGCGATCTTTTCCGGCAACTGCACCGAATCGTCGATGGTCGTGCCGTTGACTGCGAGAATCACGTCACCCGGCTTGAGATCCGACTTCGCCGCAGGCCCGCTCTTGTCGATGGACGACACGAGCGCGCCCGTAGGCTTGGGCAGACCGAACGACTTCGCGAGCGACTGATTCACTTCCTGAATCGCGACGCCGATGCGACCGCGACTCACCTTGCCGTACTGCTGCAACTGCGTCTTGACCTTCATGGCCATGTCGATCGGAATCGCGAACGACAAGCCCTGGAACCCGCCGGTACGCGAGTAGATCATCGAGTTGATGCCGATGACCTCACCATTCAGATTGAACAGCGGACCGCCCGAGTTGCCCGGGTTGACCGGCACGTCCGTCTGAATGAACGGGGTGTAGTTCTCGTCCGGCAACGCACGCGCTTTCGCCGAGACGATGCCCGCCGTCACCGTATTATCGAAGCCGTACGGCGAACCGATGGCCACGACCCACTCGCCCGCCTTCGACTTCGACGGATCGCCGATCTTCACGGTCGGCAGGTCCGTCGCGGCAATCTTGAGCAACGCCACGTCGCTCGCCTTGTCGCTACCCACGACCTTCGCCTTGTACTCGCGCTTGTCGGTGAGCTTCACCGTCACCTGACTCGCATCGTCCACGACGTGCGCGTTGGTGAGGATGTAGCCGTCCGGGCTCACGATGAAGCCCGAACCGAGACTGCGCGTCGGCCCGCTGCTGTCGTCGCCATCTCCATTGTCACCGCCGTCGTTACCGGGCGCGCCATAGAAGTGACGGAAGAACTGGAACAGCGGGTCGTTCGGATCCATGCCCGGCGGCAATTGGTTCGCAGCCGAGCCACGTTGCGCCGAAGGTTTCCCATCGTGCGTCACACTAATGTTGACTACGGCCGGTCCGTATTGTTCCGCCAGTTGCGAGAAGTCCGGCACGAGCATGCGCGGCGCGGTGTTCGGGGCGTTTTGCACGTTAGCGACGGGCGTGGCCGCTGCCCCGCTTGCCGCGCTCGCATCGCTGACCATCTCCGAGGCGAGCGGCGCCTGCCAATGCTGACGTCCCGCGACGTACCCGCCCGTCAACGCGACGAGCACAGCACCAGCAACCAGCGTACGAGTGAGCTTTGAGGTCCGCATGAGTCTCTCCTTACCGACAACCCTGTTTAACCACGTTTGAACATGATTGCCATCGTAGAGACGCTCCCTTAAGACAACCTTAAGAGCCAGCTTCGTGCCTAAATGCCGGCAAAACATCGGACGTCGACCTCAAAACGTCACCCATCGGAACCCAATTCGGCCCGTGCTGCGTGCTATGCGTTACGGCTTCAGGCGTTTGAAGGCGCAGCTCACGTGGTTCTCCTTGCGAATGCGAGGCACCGCTGTCTACGGTGGCACAGTGGCGCAATTCCGCGTCGCAGGCTTTTCGTCTACAGGAGAATCACGATGCCTACGCAATCCGATCGCAACTTCCGCAGGACCACTCGCTGGATGGGGGCTGCCGCTTTGTGTCTGACGTTCGCCGTGTCGGCACATGCCGCGTCAGGCAATGGCAATGGAATGGGCACACAGGGACCGGCGGATTCGACGCCGATGCAAGGGCAGATGTCCGGTCAGATGCAAGGGCAAAACGGCGCCTGCTCGAAGGATTCGCCGTCCGATCAGGCGATCGTCGGCAAGTCGCTCACCGAAGCGAAATCGATGCTGCAAGGATGCCCGTGGCGCATCGGCATGCAGGACGGCAAGGCCATGCCAACCACGCGTGACCACCGGCCGGATCGCCGCACGCTCACCATCGAGCACGACAAGGTCACGGACGTGACGCGCGGATAAATACGTCGACTTTCACGTCGACACTCACGCAGATAACACGCCGATGCGTGCCGCCGTACGTCGTCAGCGCGGTGTCGGGCGAGGTCATGCCTGCACCGCGCGCTACCTCGCCCGTCACGCCAACGCCATCAGAGCGCGGGCGGCACCGACGTCGCACCGCCAAAGCTCACGCGCACGCGAAGTCCCCGACCGTTGCGTCCATCGAACAACTCCACGCTCGCGCCATGCGCTTGCGCGATGTTGCGCACGATGGCAAGACCCAGACCGCTGCCTTGCGCACGCGGCGCGGCGTTGTCGTGCTCGGCGCTCGCTGAGGACGGCGCCTCCTGCGTGGCCGCAGCGGATGACGAAGCCGCCTCCACCGACGCCGCGCCACCACGAAAAAAACGATCGAACACGCGCTCTCGCTCAGCAGGCGCAATGCCCGGCCCGGTGTCTTCGATTTCGACGACCGGAGACGGTGTCGCCAACACCAGACGCACATCCACATGTCCGCCGGGCGGCGTGTACTTCAGCGCGTTGTCGACGAGATTGCCGAAGAGCGTCTGCAACGCATTCGCATCGCCGCGCACGCGACTGATCGCCGCGAGCGCATCCGGCGCATCGAGCCCCAGATCGATACCGCGTGCCACGGCCAGCGCCGCGTGATGCGCCACCACATCTTGCAGCAACGGCGCGAGCGGCATGTCGACGAACGCCGATGCCGCTCGCGTGGCATCCGGCTCCTGACGCGCCAACGTGAGCAACTGCGCGACCATATGCGACGAGCGCCGCACGCCGTCACGCAGATCGCGCATCGCCTCGGCGCGCTCCTCGTTCGTCTGCGCGCGTTCGAGCAGTTGCACCTGAAGTTGCAGCGCAGCCAGCGGCGTGCGAAGTTCGTGCGCGGCATCGGCAACGAACGCCTTTTGCTGCAAGAGCGCTTCGTCGAGTCTGCCGAGCAGGCTGTTCAGCGCGCGCACCAGCGGACGGACTTCGTCCGGCAAGCCTGCCTCGGGGAATGCCTCCAATGCGCCGGGCGCACGCGCGTCGAGCGCCTTCGTGACGCGACGCAACGGCCGCAGGCCGCGTCCCACGACGATCCACACGAGCAACCCGAGCAGCGGCATGGCGATCACCAGCGGCAACAAGGTGCGTAGCGCCATCGAGACGGCGAGCGAATCGCGGATGACCATCGGCTGCGCCAGTTGCACGACGTTGTCGCCCACGAGCGCGGCGTAGACACGCCAGTCGCCAGCGGGCGTCTGCACCGTGGTGAAGCCGAGTTCGGCGCGCGGCGGCAGCGGCGTGCGCGGGTGCGAGTAGTACAACTCCACCCCGTTGCGGCTCCATATCTGAATGACGAGCCCTTCCGTGTCGTTGTGTTCGCCCGGCACGCGCGAGAACGATTCGGCGGGCAGCGACAACGCCATCTGCTGCAACTGGAAGTCGAACAGCTCGTTGGCTTCGGTACGCGCTTGACGGAAGATGGCGATGCCCGCGAGCACCAGCGCTATCGCCAGCGTGATCAGCAACCCGACGAGAAGACGACGGCGGATCGAGCGCATCAATTCGCCTCCGACGCCGTGCCGGAGGCCGGTGCGATGCCTTCCTGCGGCCCGGCGGGCGACATTTGCGCGGGCATCATATAGCCCACGCCGCGCACCGTCCGGATGGCCTCCGCGCCCAACTTCTTGCGCAAGCCGTGAACGTGCACCTCGACGGCGTTACTGGCCACCTCTTCCCCCCATCCGTAGATGCGCTCTTCGAGTTGCGATTTGGACAGCACCGCGCCCGGGCGATTGAGCAACGCTTCGAGCACCGCATATTCACGCGCGGAGAGCACGACCGGTGCGCCGTCACACGTGACCTGACGCGTGGCCGGATCGAGCACGATGCCGCCATGCCGCAGCAAGGGCTCGCTGCGCCCCGCCTGACGCCGCACCAGCGCACGCAACCGCGCGGCCAGCTCATCGAGATCGAACGGCTTGACGAGGTAGTCGTCGGCGCCGGCGTCCAGTCCCTTGACGCGATCGGCCACGGCGTCGCGTGCCGTGGCGATCAGCACCGGCAACGTCTGGCCGCGCCCACGCAGGGTGCGCAACACATCGATGCCGTCGCGACGCGGCAAACCGAGATCGAGCAGCAAGGCGTCGTAGGACTCGACGGAAAGTGCATCGAGTGCACGCTGCCCGTCGCCGACATGGTCGACGGTCCAGCCGTCCTGGCGCAGACCTTTCGAGACCGCCGTGGCGATCATCGTATCGTCTTCCACCAACAAAATTCGCATGGTTCAGGCACCGTTTGAGGCGTTGTCCGGGCTCAGCGCGTCGCATCGTATGAAACGCATGCCACGTTGCGTGATGTTGTCTTCGAGTGACAATTGCCGGATTTCGACTCATTGTAGCCACAGTTCGTTGCACGGCGGATTTACAATGTCACGCACGCGCCGCGCGCTCAGACGCACTCGCGGCCTACCTTTATGCCTAACTGCGTTGCCGCGTGTGCATCGCCCGACTCCGGTCTGTCGTGCATTCCGAGCGTCACCCCGAGTCTTCCGAAAAGCACCGCACGCAACGCTGGAGAACCTCGCCCGTCATGCGCGTCCCTCGCCTGCCCCGACATTCCTCGCCGCTGCTTCGCTCTGCTTCCCTCGTGTTCGCTTCCTCTGAAATGCCCCATCTCCAGATCGTCAGCCCCCGTCAGATGGCGCGCGCCTGTTGCGCCGCGTTGGCGCTGGCGATGGTTGTGAGTGTCCCTGCGCAGGCCAGGCCCGAGAAGTCGGCGAAGTCCGCGAAGTCGACCAGACTCGTGAAGGCCAAAGTGCCGAAGGTGCCGGTCACGCCCGCGCGTGCCACGGCGCTGCCCGCGCCGCTCGCGCGCGCGCTCGCCGCCAGCAAGGTACCGGCGTCGCACATCAGCCTGATCGTCGCCAAGGTCGACAACCCGCTGCAAACGCGCGGTGCGGTGCCGGCGCCGATGCTCGCGCTCAATCCGAACGTGCCCCGCAATCCCGCGTCGACGATGAAACTCGTCACGACGATTGCCGCCCTCGACACGCTCGGCCCCGATTACCGCTGGCGCACACAGGCGTACACCGACGGGCAATCGGATGGCCGCACACTCAACGGCAATCTCTACTTCAAGGGCACCGGCGATCCGAAGCTCGTGCCCGAAGAGATGGAGAAGTTCATCGCCGAGCTGCATAACGCGGGGGTGACGAACATCAACGGCGATATCGTGCTCGACCGCTCGGCGTACAGCGCGGACATCGGTGCGCAAGGCCCCATCGACGGCGACACCGACCGTCCGTACAACGTCTCGCCGGACCCGCTGCTGTACTCGTTCAAGGCGATGTCGTTCAGCTTCACGGGCAACCCGAACGGCACCGTCGATGTCGGCGTGCTGCCCCCGATGGCCAATCTGCAAGTCTCGAACGAGATGTCGTCGACGGCCGCCGGCAACTGCGGCGACTGGCTTGCTCGCATTCATCCCACCCTGAGCACCACACCCGACGGCGCCTACGTGGCGAGTTTCTCCGGGACCTACCCGGCGTCGTGCGAAGACAAGGGATGGAACATTGCCGCACCGGATCGCGACCGCTTCTTCCTTGGCGGCTTCCGTGCGCTGTGGCAAGCCTCCGGCGGACAGTTCAACGGCAATGTGCGCACGGGCGTCGTGCCGCCGGGCGCACGTCTGCTCGTCACGCATCGCGGCCAGACGCTGGGCGAAGTCGTGCACGACATGAACAAGTTCAGCAACAACGTGATGGCGCGCCAGTTGTTCCTCACGCTGGGCCTGCCTGCCGACGGCAAGACGCCCGCAAGCATTGCGCGCTCGCGTGAAGTGCTCAATCGCTGGCTCGACAAGAATGATCTCGCCGCGCCGGGCCTCGTCGTGGAGAACGGCTCGGGGCTGTCGCGCATCGAGCGCATCAGCGCAGCAGAGCTGGGACGTCTGCTCCAACACGGTATCAACAGCCCGACCGGGCAGGTGCTCGTCGAGTCGATGCCGACGGTCGGCGTGGACGGCACCATGCGCAATCGTCTGACGAATCGCGACGTGGCGGGTAACGCCCACATCAAGACGGGTACGCTCGATGATGTCGGTGCCGTGGCCGGCTATGTCGCGGCGCGCTCGGGCAGCGTGTACGTGGTGGTCTCGCTGGTCAACGACCCGCGGGCGAGCAACGCGCGAGCCTTCAACGATGCGCTGATCTCGTGGGTGTTCGAGAACGCGCCCTGAAGCAAGACAGTCGCAAGTCTCAAGCCGTCCGCAGGATCATCGTCAGCACGCGATAAGCACACCGTAAGCCCGTAACTCCGCATGAAAATGCGACATATCGGGCTTACGGCGCGTATTTGATGTTTTCCTCTAACCCCGACGCCGACGCGCCACATTCGCGTCAGAATAGACGTTCCATCGGTGCCACCCGCGCCAACCCTACGAGATGCGGGGACACCGGTTCAGATGACCCTATCGTGAGGAGACGCGAGGTCATGAACGTCGAATTGATCCTGCTGGCGCTCGCGCCGGTATTCGTGCTGTGCATCGGCGTCGAGGCCTGGTACTGGCGACGCCGCCGCCCCGGCATGTACAGCCTCAAGGACACCCTCAGCAACGCCACGCTCGCACTCATGCATCAGGGCGCGGACAAGCTGGCCTGGCTGCTCATCGTGCCGTTCTACGCGTGGCTGTACGACCATCACCGCATCTACACGATGCCCACCGGGTGGCTCGGCTTCCTGCTCCTCTTCATCGTGCAGGACTTCCTCTACTACGTGTTTCATCGCGCCAGCCATCGCATTCGCTGGTTCTGGGCGGCGCATGTCGTGCATCACTCGTCGGAGCGCCTGAACCTGTCGACGGCCTTCCGGCAAAGCCTGATGTATCCCGTCGCCGGGATGTGGCTGTTCTGGACGCCGATGGCACTCATCGGCTTCACGCCCGTGCAGATCGTCGGCGTGGTGCTGCTCAATCTCGCGTTCCAGTTCTTCGTGCATACGCAGGCGATTCCCAAGCTCGGCTGGCTGGAGTACGTGCTCAACACGCCGTCGATTCATCGTGCGCATCACGCGCGCAATCCGCGTTACATCGACAGGAATTACGCGGGCGTGCTGGTCATCTGGGATCGTCTTTTCGGATCGTACGTCGAGGAAAGCGACGCCGAGCCATGCGAGTACGGCATCGTCGACCCGATCCATACGCACAATCCGATCACGCTGACGTTTCACGAATGGCGCACGATGGCGCGCGACGTCTTCACGATGCCCGGGTGGCGTAACAAGTGGATGGCGTTGTTCGGACCGCCGGAGTGGCGGCACGCGTGGCAGGTGTCGCATGCGGGCGCAGCGACGGGCAGCGGTTCGGGCGTGTCGGGAACAGGGGAAGTGGTAACGCCCGATGCACAGGCACCGGGTGTCGGCGCCGTGCAGAAACACCTCTGACGTTTCGATGCGATGAAGCCGTGGTGTTGCCCCGCATCGAACGGCGGGGCAGCCGCTTCAGCGCTTGTACGCTTCAGGCGCGCTCGAATGCCGCCGCAGCGCGGCCGAGGCGATCGCCCACTGCCGCCCACGCAGGCGTATCGGGCAGACGTTCGAAGAGGATATGCGTGACGTTGGCGCGATCGAGGCGTCGCAACATCGCGTACAGATCGGAGGCGAGCGCCGTCGGCGTTGGCGGCAGCACGATCGTCATCACGTCATCAGATGCGGTCACAGCGGACGGCAGTGTCGCCAGCGTTGGCGCGAACGCCACGACCGCCACGCGCTCACCCGCCGGATGCACGGCCAGCGCTGCCGCGAATTGCGCGGCGTCGCACAGATACAGCGGCGTGCGCGGCGCGTAATGCGCCTTGAGCGTGCCCGAGGCACGCGGCGCATTGCTGTCCTGTCCGGGCAGACGCGGCATCTCGCCCAGCACCTCGGCAATCTGCTCGGGCGTGATGTGGCCGGGGCGCAGCAGCGCCGGGAACCCACGCGAGAGATCCACGATCGTCGATTCGATCCCGACGGCCGCCTCGCCGCCATCGAGCACATGAACCGTGATGCCCGGCAACCCGGCGAACTCGTCGCGCACGTGTTGTGCGGCCGTCGGGCTCACCTGACCAAAACGATTGGCCGACGGTCCGGCCACACCGCCCTGCCCGCCCTTCACGCGCTCGAACTCGCGCAGCAACGCCTGCGCCACCGGATGCGACGGGCAACGCAGCCCCACGGAATCCTGACCGCCGGACACGGCATCGGGAATGTGCGGGGCTCGTTTGAGGATGAGCGTGAGCGGACCGGGCCAGAACGCGTCCATCAGCTTGCGCGCTGCGGGCGTGACGTCGTTGCTCCAGTAGCCGGCGTCGCCGTCCGGAGAAAAATGCACGATGACCGGATGGTTCGCCGGACGCCCTTTCGCCGCGTAGATCGCTGCCACGGCCGCCGGATTCTCGGCGTCGCCGCCCAGGCCGTAGACCGTTTCCGTCGGGAAGGCGACCAGCTCACCGGCGGCCAGTTGCGCCGCCGCTTGTGCGATAGCCTCGGCCGGCGGCATGACGATACGCGGCACGGCAGGCGTCGTGGACGTTGCCATCGCTCAGTCTTCCAGCGGGATGTCGAGGCTTGCGGCCGCCGTCACACACGCATTGCGCGCTTCGTCGAGCGATGCGCCTGCGAACGTGATGTGACCCATCTTGCGGCCTACGCGCGCGTCTTCCTTGCCGTACAGATGCAGGCGAGCGGACGGCAGCGCCGCCACGTCGGCCCACGCGGGGGTACGCGGCAGATCCTTGCCCGGCCCTTCGAACCAGACATCGCCGAGTACGTTCAGCATGACCGCCGGCGAGTGCTGACGTGTCTCGCCGAGCGGCAGCCCGGCCATCGCGCGCACTTGCTGCTCGAACTGGCTCGATGCGCAGGCATCGATCGTGTAATGACCGCTGTTGTGCGGACGCGGCGCCATTTCGTTCGCCACGAGCGAGCCGTCCTTCAGAATGAAGAACTCGACGCACAGCACGCCCACGTAATCCATTTGCGACGCAATCGCGGCAGCCGCCGCACGCGCGGCATCGGCCAGTGCCGGGGCGGCATCGGGCGCAGGCACCGTCGTGGTGGCGAGAATGCCGTCGATATGCACGTTCTGCGCGAGCGGATAGGTCGCGACAGTGCCGTCTGCACCGCGCGCGCTGAGCACCGACACTTCGAATGCCAGCGCCAGACGCTTCTCCAGCACGCACGGCACGCCGCCAAGTGCGGCGTAAGCCTCGCGGGCCTCGGCAGCCGTATTCACGCGCACCTGCCCCTTGCCGTCGTAACCGAGGCGCGCCGTCTTCAGAATACCCGGCAGCACGCTCTCGATCGCGGCGTCGCCAATGGCGGCGAGCCCCTCGTTCGATTCGATGACCAGATGCGGCGCCACCGGCACACCGCAGCGCTCGATGAAGCGCTTCTCGGCGACCCGGTCCTGGGCGATCGCAACGCAGCGGCCCGCCGGGCTCACGGTCGTGGTTTGGGCGAGGAAGTCGAGCGACTGGGCCGGCACGTTCTCGAACTCGGTCGAGACGGCAGGACATAGCGCGGCGAGTTCGGTGAGGGCCGTCTCGTCACGGTAATCGGCGACGATCAGGCGGTCGGCGACAGCGCCGGCCGGACAACGCGGGTCCGGGTCCAGCACGCAAACCTTGTAACCCATCGACTGGGCGGCAAAACAGAACATGCGGCCGAGTTGGCCGCCGCCCAGCATGCCCAGCCATTGGCCGGGAAGGACAGGCGCAGCGGAGGCAGAATTCATCTTCGGTCGGAAGCAGACGGTAGCAGGGACGTTCTTTTCTTTTACAGCGCGGGCAAGGTCATGCCGCGCGCCGCTTCGGTCTGCTTCGCACGGAACGCGTCGAGCTTGTCGGCAAGCGTCTTGTCGTCGGCAGCCAGCATCGAGACGGCGAACAGGGCCGCGTTGGCCGCGCCCGCTTCACCGATGGCGAAGGTGGCGACCGGCACGCCCTTGGGCATCTGCACGATGGAGAGCAGCGAATCTTCGCCGCGCAGGTACTTGCTCGGCACCGGCACGCCCAGCACCGGCACGGTCGTCTTGGCGGCGATCATGCCCGGCAGGTGCGCGGCACCGCCGGCACCGGCGATGATCGCGACCAGACCGCGCTCACGCGCCGCTTCGGCGTAGCGGAACATGTCGTCCGGCATACGGTGCGCCGAGACGACCTGCGCCTCGTACGGCACCCCGAACTCGGCCAGAATGGCGGCCGCGTTCTTCATCACTTCCCAGTCCGAATTGGACCCCATTACCACGCCAACGCGCGGGGCCACGGCTTGTTTGTCGCTCATGTCTTTCCTGCCCCGCTCAGGCCAGTTGCTGGCCGGTCAGGCGCTCGAGCGCCTCGCGGTACTTGGCCGCCGTCTTCTCGACGACTTCGGCCGGCAGAGCCGGTGCGGGCGGGGTCTTGCCCCACGGCTGCGTTTCGAGCCAGTCGCGCACGAACTGCTTGTCGAACGACGGCGGGTTGCTGCCCACGGCGTACGAGTCGGCCGGCCAGAAGCGCGACGAATCGGCGGTCAGCGCTTCGTCCATCAGGTGAAGCTTGCCGTCGTCGTCCAGACCGAATTCGAATTTCGTGTCGGCGATGATGATGCCGCGCGTCGCGGCGTAAGCGGCCGCTTCCTTGTACAGACGGATCGAGATATCGCGGATCTGCTCGGCCAGCTCACGACCGACGCGGCTCACCATGTCGTCGAAGCTGATGTTCTCGTCGTGCTCGCCCAGTTCGGCCTTGGCCGCCGGGGTGAAGATCGGTTCCGGCAGTTGCTGCGCGTTTTGCAGACCGGCCGGCAGCTTCACGCCGCACACGGCGCCCGTTGCCTGATAGTCCTTCCAGCCGCTGCCGGCCAGATAACCGCGCACCACGGCTTCGACGAGGATCGGCTTCAGACGCTTGACGACGACCGCACGGCCGGCGACCTGAGCGACTTCATCTGCCGAGACGACCGTCTCCGGCGCCACACCGGTCAGGTGATTCGGCACAACGTGGGCGAGCTTGTCGAACCAGAAATTGGCCATCTGGTTGAGCACACGGCCCTTGCCCGGAATCGGCTCGCCCATGATCACGTCGAACGCCGAGAGGCGGTCCGTCGTCACGATCAGCAGCTTGTCGTCGCCAACGGCGTAGTTATCGCGCACTTTGCCGCGCGAGAGCAGCGGCAGGCTCTTGAGGGAGGATTCGTACAGGGCGTTCAGAGCGGGGGTAGTCACGGCGGGACCCAATATCAGGAAGGGCAAAGGCGTAATTATACGCGCGTCGGGGGGCGTTTCACGAAGATGTCGGTCTGGCGCGTGCCGGGCGACGACATCTTCCCGACATCCCCGGGTCCTATGGCCGGCTGTCAATCATGAAAGTCAGTCACGAAATCCAGCCGCGAGCCGCGCCTTCTCGCCCTCGGTCACCAGCAAGGCGACGACCGGCGAGCGCGAGATCGGGTTCGTCATGACCCTGCCGCGCCCCCGGCAATGACGGTACCAGTCGACGACCGACCCGACGTCGTAATACTTGTTGTCGCACGTCAGCCCATAGTCGTCAAACGACACAAGACGCACGGCATCGGGACTCCCCGGATCGATGGCCTCCTGCGAAATCCGGTCGGTGTGAGCGCCGACGTAGCCGGGACTGAGGAATCGCACGCCGCTGAGCACGCCGATCTCTTCACGTAGCCACAGCAACGCCGTACCCGGCGGCAGACCGCCTGCCGCCAGCAGCGGCGCGACGCGTTCGAAGTTCGCTTCGAGCATGCCGGCCAGTTGACGCCGCCCCTGCGTGCCATGCCAGTCGACGTCGCCATTCGCGATCAAATCGGGCAGATGCTGCGTGAGCAGCGCCACCTTCCGCTCCCAGCGCGGATCGCCGCGCCCGGGGGTGCGCAGCATCGCCGTGAGCCGGGATAGCTCCGCCACCAGATCCATGCTGCGCGCCGCCGCGTTGATGTGATGGTCGCTGGCCTCGGAGCGCTGGGCGACGACTTCCGTGGCGAGCTGACTGCGCAGCCGTGCGTCGCCCGCCCGGAGTTGCAGCGCGGCACTGGCGATGACCGCGCAGGGTCGCGCAATGCCGTGCTCGGAACACACCAGCGCGATCTTGCCGGGATGGCGTCGCATGAAATCCGCGATGCCCTTGCCGGCACACCACAGCGTTGCGCCGTCAATCTGCGCGTCGAAGCGCTCCATGCCCGCGAATTCCATGAACTGCACGTGCGACAGACCCCCATCGAGATTGCCGTGGGATGAAGCGACGGCGGACGTCGATGACGAGGCCGCAGCATGACGCCGGCTCGCCCCGCGACGGGTAACCGCAGCGATGTACTCGCCGATGGGCCGCTCGCGGTAACCCGATCCGGCTGCGGCGCCGTCCGCTCCCTCACGCCCATCGAGGCCATCGCACCCATCACGCCCCACGGCCCCCACGTCAGCCAAGTCACGCACACCCGCACGCATCGCGCCCGGCTCGACGCTGAAAACCGCGCCGATCTGCGGATGCGCCTTGAGCATACGGGTCAGCGAGCGCGCCTCGGCCGGGGTGGCCGTGGGTCCAACGATGAAGCGACAGCCGCCCAGTTCGAGCAGGCCGTAGCGCGTACATTCGCTCCCGACGCGAATCAGCGTGGCCGTGTTCACGCCGTAGCGTTCGGCCCAGCGTTGCGCGCCCTCCCGAATCGGCTGCACCCAGCCGGGTGCCGGATCGTCACAGCCCCAAAGTCGGATCGGTAATGCCAAGACGGCCAGGGCGGCGTGATCGTCGGTCTTGAGGGCACGCCCGGCACCCGCCCTGACGCCACCTCGCCAATCGGCGGCCATCGTCATGCGCAGATCGGCCGAAACGTCTGCTGATCTGCCGGTCGACGTCGGTGCGCCAGGCATTTGAGATTTTTGGGACGCCCGCGCCGACGCATGGGACACGGCGCCCGGCCCGCGCAGTGCCGGCGTACGGTTGAGGGTGCCTGTCAGCGACGTCGCCATGGCACCGGTACGCGACGGTGGCGGCGAGGATTCCTCGGGGCTGGACAGCCCAAGACAGCGGGTGACGGTCTTGGGAAAGCGATTGAACGGCATCGAAAACTCCGGGTGGCCCAGAACGGGCGGGTTGGCGGGAGGCACGGAGACTGCCACGCCCCCTGCCGCCGGACTTCCGGGATTGACCGCACCGCTGTCGTTTCATGCCGACGCCGGCGCCACCGCATCGTCAGGCCCAGCGCCAGCCGGGGTTTCGCCGTCCTTCGCCGGCCGAGGATGTTGCCTAGAATGGAAACGTTCACCCGCCAAAGAGGCAAAGGGGGCTGCCGTGACGCTCGTCAGTTTCGTGACTTATGTCACTTTCACCGCTTTCGCCCTGCTGGGCGGTGTCCCGGCGTGGGCGCAGACGGCACCGATGCACCCGAGCGCCTCCCCCTCGACCGTGCCCCACAAGCCGTCGCCTCGGGCCAAGGCACCACACGCGGCATCCGGCAGCCGCGCGTCGAGCGCCCCGGCCGATGCCGACGAACGCCTCACGCTCCCCCGGCTGATCGCCATCGCCACGTCTGACAACGACGACGACATTCCTCGCTTCGCCCTGTATGCGGCACGCGATATCGAACAATTGGGGTTGCAGTTTCCGGCGCAGACGGCCAATGCGGCGCCCGACAGCGAGGTCGTCATCACCATGCGCCTGCGTGACAGCGCGACCACGCGCATGCGGGATTTCTCACGCCAGCATATGAACGAGCCGATGACGCTGATCGTCGACGGCGTGGAGATGCTCACCGCGACGATTCGCTCGGAGCTGGGCGGCAAGTTTCAATTGCAACTGCCCAAAGAAAAAGCCCGGCTTCTGTTCCAGCGGGTGCTGGCGAAAGCCGGGCCTGCGACCTGAGCGGGGAAGTCCGAGCGACGTAACGTGCAACGTAACGGTCCGTCGACATCTCCCGGCTCAGGCAGGGCAACGCGCCATGCGAGACGTATCTCGTATGGCGTGAGTTGCCTGATTACTTCACGATCTGTGCGAGGTCGCCGCTCTTGTACTTCTCGGCCATCTTCTCGAGCGAAACCGTCTTGATCTTGCCTGCCTGACCTTCGCAGCCAAACGACAGATAGCGCGCCTTGCAAACCTGCTTGGCGGCTTCACGTGCCGGCTTCAGGTAGTCGCGCGGGTCAAACTTGCTCGGGTTTTCGAACAGATAGCGACGGATCGCGCCGGTCATAGCCAGACGGATGTCGGTATCGATGTTGATCTTGCGCACGCCGTGCTTGATGCCTTCGACGATCTCTTCGACCGGCACGCCGTACGTTTCCTTCATGTCGCCACCGAATTCACGGATTTCGGCGAGCAGTTCCTGCGGCACCGACGACGAACCGTGCATCACCAGGTGGGTGTTAGGAATGCGGCGGTGGATTTCCTTGATGCGGTCGATGGCGAGAATGTCGCCCGTCGGCTTGCGGCTGAACTTGTAAGCGCCGTGCGAGGTACCGATGGCGATGGCCAGCGCGTCGCACTGCGTCTGTTGCACGAAGTCGGCAGCCTGATCCGGATCGGTCAGCAGTTGCTCGCGGGTCATCGTGCCGTCGGCGCCGTGGCCGTCTTCCTTGTCGCCCTTCATCGTTTCGAGCGAACCCAGCACGCCCAGCTCGGCTTCCACCGTCACGCCGATGTAGTGCGAGAACTCGACGACCTTCTTCGACACTTCGACGTTGTACTCGTAGCTGGCGACCGACTTGCCGTCGGCTTCGAGCGAGCCGTCCATCATCACGCTCGAGAAACCGCTCTTGATGGCGGCCATACACACGGCCGGCGACTGGCCGTGATCCTGGTGCATCACCACCGGGATATGCGGGTAGGCTTCCACGGCGGCCGAGATCAGGTGACGCAGGAACGCTTCGCCGGCGTACTTACGGGCACCGGCCGAAGCTTGCATGATGACCGGCGCACCGACTTCGTCGGCGGCGGCCATGATGGCGGAGACCTGCTCCAGATTGTTGACGTTGAAGGCCGGCAGACCGTAGCCGTTTTCGGCGGCGTGGTCGAGCAGCTGTCGCATAGAGACTAGGGGCATGATGTTCTCCTTGGAATCAAAAACTAAGCAAATCTTTCCTCGATCCAGAGGCGCCCCTCATGACGACGGCTCGCGAGCGGCGTGACGCGTGCAAAGCACTGCGCCCTCGCCGCCATCGCGCGGCCCGCGTCGTCATGCGTGGCCCACCTGGACGATCTTCAACGTATTGGTGCCGCCGGGTTGTCCCATCGGCTCGCCTACCGTCAGCACAATCGTGTCGCCGCGCTTCACGACACCGCTCGAGAGCAGCAGTTGTTCCGCCTGCTTGAGCGCCTGGTCGCGGTCATGCGCGGCGTCCGCGCGCATGGCGTAGACATTGCGATACAGCGCCATTTTGCGATGACTGCTGAGCTGCGAAGTCAGGGCAAAAATCGGCACATGGATCTTGTGACGGGACAGCCACAACGCGGTCGCGCCCGACTCGGTCAGCGCCACGATGGCTTTCGCGCCAAGATGATACGCGGTAAACAAGGCACCGGCGGCAATCGTTTGATCAATGCGCGTAAAAGTTTGGTCCAGCCAGTCGCGATCGAGTTCCACCGTTTCCGAGCGCTCGGCTTCGACGCAAATCGCCGCCATCGTTTCGATGGTTTCGACCGGATACTTGCCCGCGGCGCTCTCGGCCGACAGCATCACGGCGTCGGTGCCGTCGAGCACGGCGTTGGCGACGTCCGACACTTCGGCACGGGTCGGCACCGGATTGTGGATCATCGACTCCATCATCTGCGTGGCCGTGATGGTCGTCTTGTTCATCTCGCGCGCTAGCCGGATCATGCGCTTCTGAAGCGCCGGGACCGCCGCATTGCCGACTTCGATGGCCAGATCGCCACGCGCGACCATGATGCAGTCCGACGCCGCCAGAATCTCTTCGAGCGCCGGAATCGCTTCCGCACGTTCGATCTTGGCGATCATCAGCGGCTTGATGCCGTAGGGCTCGCCGGCCACGTTCGCCAGACGACGCGCCATTTCCATATCGGTGGCGTTCTTCGGAAACGAGACCGCGACGTAATCGGCGCCCAGCGCCATCGCGGTCTTGATGTCTTCCATGTCCTTGGCGGTCAGCGCCGGCGCCGTCAGCCCGCCGCCCTGGCGGTTGATGCCCTTGTTGTTCGACAGATCGCCGCCGACCTTCACGGTCGTGTGGATCTCGGTGCCGAGCACGCGATCGACGATCAGCACGATCAGGCCGTCGTTGAGCAGCAGCACGTCGCCCGTGCGCACGTCACGCGGCAGTTCCTTGTAGTCCAGCCCGACGCGCTCGTCGTTACCGAGTTCGCATTCGGCGTCCAGAATGAAGCGGGCACCGGCTTCGAGCGTCGTCTTGCCGTTCTCGAACTTGCCGACGCGAATCTTCGGGCCTTGCAGGTCGGCCATGATGGCCACTTCGCGGCCCGCCGCCTTGGCGGCCGCGCGCACCATCTCGGCGCGCTCGATGTGGTCTTGCGCCTTGCCGTGCGAGAAGTTCAGGCGAACGACGTCGACGCCTGCGGCGATCATGCGCGAAAGCACTTCCGGCGTGCTCGATGCCGGACCGATGGTGGCGACGATCTTGGTGGAGCGGTTCATTACATCCATCTCTTCATCCTCTTTTGGTAGCAGCGCTTTCGACATTACTGGCGCTTAGAGGTTTGTAACGCAATTAGGCCGCCGCAGGTTAACCAAAAAGTTCGTATTGTCCGTACGAAATCGTTTGATTCGATCCCAAACGTTCGCAATAAAGCGGCCGAAACCACCGTCTGCCAACGTCTGCGGGACCGTTCAACCGGCCCGCGAGCCCCGCCCCACCTGCCTTCGCGTATGCGCGATCAGTTCGACTGGGCGGCGCGTTGTTGCAACACGTCGACGGCCGGCAGCGTCTTGCCTTCCAGGAATTCCAGGAAGGCGCCGCCACCGGTCGAGATGTAGCTGACCTGATCGGCGATACCGTACTTGGCGATGGCCGCGAGCGTGTCGCCGCCACCGGCAATCGAGAAGCCCTTGGCGGCAGCGATGGCGCGCGCCAGCGTTTCCGTGCCGTGACCGAACTGGTCGAATTCGAACACCCCGACCGGGCCGTTCCACACGATGGTGCCGGCGCTGCCCAGTTGCTCGGCCAGCTTGGCGGCCGTTTGCGGGCCGATGTCGAGGATCATGTCGTCGGCAGCCACGTCGGCCGCGGCCTTCACGGTCGCTTCGGCGGTGGCGCTGAATTCCTTGGCGCAGACGACGTCCGTCGGGATCGGTACCGACGCGCCGCGTGCGGCCATGGCGTCGATGATCGCGCGCGCCTCGCCGACCAGATCGGCCTCGGCGAGCGACTTGCCGATCGGCAGGCCGGCGGCCAGCATGAACGTGTTGGCGATGCCGCCGCCCACGATCAGTTGATCAACCTTGTCGGCGAGCGTCTTGAGAATGGTGAGCTTGGTCGAGACCTTGGAGCCGGCCACGATGGCCACGAGCGGACGCGCCGGCGCGTTCAGCGCCTTGCCCAGCGCTTCGAGTTCCGCGGCAAGCAGCGGACCGGCGCAGGCAACGGGGGCGTACTTGGCGATGCCGTGCGTCGTGGCTTCGGCGCGATGGGCGGTGCCGAACGCGTCGTTCACATAGACGTCGCACAGCTTGGCCATCTTCTGCGCCAGTTCGTCGTTGTCCTTCTTCTCGCCCTTGTTGACGCGGCAGTTCTCCAGCAGCACGACCGTGCCGGGGGCCACGTCGAAGCCGCCGTCGACCCAGTCGGCCACCAGCTTCACGTCGCGGCCGAGCAGTTCCGACAGACGCTGCGCCACCGGGGCGAGCGAATCGGCGGGCTTGAATTCGCCTTCGGTCGGGCGGCCCAGATGCGAGGTGACCATCACGGCAGCGCCGGCGTCGAGCGACATCTGAATGGCGGGCACCGAGGCGCGGATCCGCGTGTCTTCCGTGATACGGCCGTTATCGTCTTGCGGCACGTTCAAATCGGCGCGGATGAAGACACGTTTGCCCGCAAGGGCGCCCTGAGCGATCAAATCGGAAAGACGTACGACGGAAGCCATGAGAATCCGGAATAAATGGTGGGAAAAACATGCATTTTAACTGATCCGACCCACCGGATGCCCATTTTCACGGCGAGAGGTTCCACCTACAGGAACAGTCGTCCCAGCGTGTAGACGACCATGCCGATCGCGATCATCTCGATCATGTTGCGCCGCCAGACGAACCAGCCCGTAGCCGCGACCGCCGCCGCCAGCTTGTGATTGCCCAGATGCAACGCAAACTGATGATCGAGCAGCATGACCTCGGGCACGACGATCACGGCCAGCGCCGCCGCCGGTGCATAGCGCAGCGCACGTTGCAGACGCTGGGGCAGCGCCACACGGTCGCCGCCAAGCAGGAAGAGCGTGCGCGTGACGATGGTGACCGCCGTCATCGCGACGAAGGCGAACCAGATTTCAAAGGTGCTCATCGACGGCGCTCCCCGGCATGACGGCGTTCCTCGTCCATGACTTCCACGGCTTGCTCGGCCTGCACGACTTCATTTCGAATATCGAGGGGACTCGCCGCTGTCGGCGGCGCCACCGGAATCGGCACTTTCACCGGATTCGCCAGCGCCAGCCGCTTCGCGTGACGTGAGGCCAGTTCATCGCACACCATGCCGGCGGCGAGCGCACCGATCACGCCCAGCACGAGATTGAGACGGTACGGCAGATCGAAGGCCAGCACGCCGATGAGCGACGCGAGCGCCACGGCGAGCATCGTCGAGCGGCTGTTGATCGTGTGCACCATCATCGGAATGAGCGCGAGCGTGCCCGCAAAGCCCAGCCCCCAGCTATCGGGCACGAGCGCGCCCAGCAAGATGCCGAGCGTCGACGAGATATGCCATACCGCCCAATTGCTGAGCGTAATGCCGTAATAGGTGCCCTCTTTGCCCGGCACGTAGCCGTTCGCGAAATTCTGGTTCATGAACATCACGAACCCGAGGTCGCCGTTCACGTAGCCGAGCGCGATGCGGCGCGGCAACGACAGATAGGAGAAATGCGGTTGCAACCCGGCGCTGAAAATCACGAAGCGCAGATTGACGATGCCGACCGTCAGCAAAATCGTCCACAACGGCATGCCCGCAGCGAACAGGGGCAGCGACGCCAACTGCGCCGAGCCGGCGTACAGCATCAGGCTCATGCCGATGGCCTGCGGCACGGTGAGCACCGATTTGCTCATGGCGACGCCCGTGACGAGCCCCCATGAGAAGATCGCGGGCAATAGCGGCGAAATAATGCGAAAACCCGCCGCGAACCCTTCACGTTCGGCGGCTGGCAAGCGAAACATTGGCATGGTCGGCTGGGGGGGCGAGCGCCGTGACGAACGACGCGGTGTCTGGCATTGCGGGGCAAAGCGGTCCCGACGGCGCCCGGCACGCCCAAGATGACCGCAGGCGGTCATGGCGCCCGCCAGGGTTGCCGGAGTGTCTCTTGAATAGGTGTATCGGTGGCGGCGGACGACAGGCCATTATAGCCACGGTAAATGGTTACTTAGTACGTGAAATACCGTCGTCGGCCTGTTTTTTCTGATGCAACGGGCGAGTTGTCGCGTGCGCACCACGCGGACCCATGAGGCGAGGCAGCGCCGCACCGCGCGAGGCGCTCGCCATCCGCAAAGGGCTGCTGCTGCTTTACAATAGCGACTTTTGGTAAGCGGGCAGACGCTCGCGACGCCAGCGAATACCAGCGAATACCCATCACGGTCCGAACCCCATGAGCGAAGTCAAACAAATGCCGGTCGTCGAAGTCGGCGCCGAAGATTTGCCCGTCCACTGCCCGAACCCGAAAATGCAGTCCTGGAGCAGCCATCCGCGCGTGTTCATCGACGTGAGCCACGGCGAAGCGGCCTGCGCCTACTGCGGCACGCGCTATCGCCTGAAGCCCGGCGTCGTGATCAAGGGTCACTGATCGCTGCCTGCCTCGTGATCCGGCCCCGGCCGGCGACGCGCAGCACGCAACCGTTGCCCCGCGCCTGCCGGCTGGTCGTCCGTTTCATCGTCACGCTTAACGTATAGAGTCTCCGCCACGATGCATAAAGCCTTGGTGATCGCCCCCAACTGGATTGGGGACGCGCTGATGGCGCAGCCGTTGTTTACCCTGCTCAAGCGTCTGCATCCGCGTCTGACCATCGACGCGATCGCGCCCGGCTGGGTCGCCCCGGTGCTGGAACGCATGCCGGAGATTTCGCGCGTCGTCGCCACCGACCTCGCGCACGGCAAATTGCAGCCGCTTGAGCGCTACCGGCTCGCGAGCGTGCTCGCCGACGAAGGGTACGACGCCGCCTATGTGCTGCCGAACTCCCTGAAGTCGTCGCTGATTCCGTGGCTGGCGCGCATTCCGTTGCGCATCGGCTACAAGGGCGAGCAGCGCTACGGCCTGCTCAACGTGCGCCACACCAACCCGCGCAAGGACGAGCGCCCGCCGATGGTGCGGCACTACGCTGCGCTCGCGTTCGCGCCCGGCGCCAAGCTGCCCGAGACGCTGCCCACGCCGCGCATCGAAGCCGATCTGAACGAGTCGGCCCGCGTCTTCGCCCGCTTCGGGCTCGATCTGCGCGTGCCGCTCGTGGTGTTCTGCCCCGGTGCCGAGTTCGGACCGGCCAAGCGCTGGCCGCCAGGCCATTTCGCCCAGCTCGCGCAACTGGTGCGCCGCTCGTTCCCGTATGCGCAGATCGTCGCGCTCGGGTCGGGCAAAGACGGGGCGCTGGCCCAGCAGATCGCCGCCGACGCGCCGTTCGTGCGCAATCTCTGCGGGCAGACGTCGCTCGCCGAAGCTTGCGCACTGCTCGCGCGCGCCAACGCCGTGGTGAGCAACGACTCGGGGTTGATGCACGTCACGGCGGCGTTGCGCCGCCCGCAGATCGCCCTGTTCGGTTCGTCCGATCCGCGCCACACGCCGCCGTTATCCGACCAGGCGCATATCCTGTGGCTACAATTGGAGTGCAGCCCGTGTTTTGCCCGCGAATGCCCGCTGGGTCATACGCGCTGCCTGAACGAGCTGATGCCCGAGCACGTGTTCGCAAATCTGCGCAACATCCTGCTCACGCAACGCTGAGGCGCACAAAGCCTCTTGCGAAACACGAGACGTCGGAAGCTGCAACAGTTCGACCCCGGTAACACTCAACGGTAAATCCTCATGCCACGTTTTGTCCGTCTGTTCGATGCCGCCAGTGAAACCATCACGGCCTTTTATGACGCGCTGCGCCGGGGACAGACGGATCGCGCGATGGCGCTTTGGGCGAACGAGGATTTCGTCAGCTACATTCGCGCCGACGGCACCCGCTGGGACGGTCTTGAACAGATCCGCAGCGGCCTCGTCGCCCAGTTCACGCAAAGCGTCGTGCTGATCGACTCGCTGGACACGACCGAGTACGACACCGTCGGCACGGTCGTGCATACGGCGACCGAAGCGATACGCGTGGGCAACGAAGACGCCAAGCAGAACACCGCCCAGCTCATCCATACGACCTACGTGCTGGTCCACGAGCAGGGCGACTGGCGCTTCGCCCACATCCACTCCAGCCCGCTGCCGCCGCATGCCGTCGAGCAATTCAGCCTGATGATGCACGCGCGCCCGGACGGGCTGCACTGATCCGCCCGGCGTCTCGATGACAGCGCGCCCGGCGGTCTTTCTCCCCCAGGATTACCGGTCGCCACGGTGGCTGCCCGACGGTCACAGCCAGACGATCTATCCCGCACTGCTGGGCCGTCGCCCATCGGTGGAATTCCGTCGCGAGACATGGGATACCCCCGATGGCGATTTCGTCGACGTCGACTGGCTGGTCGCGCCGCCCGCCTCGGAGAAATCGCCGCCCGCACCGGAAGGTCTCGTGCAGACACCGCTCGTCGTGCTCTTTCACGGACTGGAAGGCGGCTCGGGCAGCCATTACGCCCGCACCCTCATGCGGGAAGTCGAAGCACTGGGCTGGCGCGGCGTCATCCCGCACTTTCGCAGTTGCAGCGGCCGCATCAACCGCGCGCCGCGCTTTTACCATTCGGGCGACAGCACCGAGATCGACTGGATGCTGCAACGTCTGCGCGAGAACATCTCGGGGCCGATCTTCGCCGCCGGCGTGTCACTCGGCGGCAACGTGCTGCTGCGCTGGCTAGGAGAGCGCGAGGGGCACGCCACGCGAATCGTGAGCGCAGCCTGCGCGATTTCCGCCCCGCTCGACCTGCGCGCCGGGGGTCTCGCGCTCTCGCACGGCTTCAACATGGTGTACACGCGCAACTTTCTGGGCACGCTCAAGAAGAAGGCGCTGGCGAAGCTCGATCAGTACCCGGGCCTCTACGACCGCGATCTGATGATGGCCGCCCGCGATCTGGGCGAGTTCGACCACGTGGTGACGGCGCCGCTGCACGGGTATCACAGCGCCTTCGACTACTACACGCGGGCGTCCAGCAAACCGATTCTGCCGGCCATCGAAGTGCCGACGCTGGTCATCAACGCACGCAACGACCCGTTCCAGCCCGCCAGCGCCTTGCCCGGCGAAGACGACGTTGGCCGCTTCGTGCAACTGCTGCAACCCGCCAACGGCGGACACGTCGGCTTCATGAGCGGACCGTTCCCGGGAGGGCTGACGTGGATGCCGCGTACCGTCGTCGACTATTTCCGCCAATTTTTGCCGAACGCTGCATGATCGTGGACCACGCTCGTGCGAGCGATAGACGTCGGCACGACAGACATTAAGGTTTCCTAATGGATGAAATCGTTCGTCAGGCAATGGCCAAATGGCCAAATGTGCCCCATTGCTACGGGTGGCTGGCGCTGGATCGTCGCGGACAGTGGCGCATGCGCGACGAGCAGGCGCAGGCCGAAGGCACGGCGGGAGACCCGATTCGTCACGAGGCATTGATCGCGTTCATTGCGCGCAACTACGCCAGCGACGACGCGGGACGCTGGTACTTCCAGAACGGTCCGCAACGGGTGTACGTCTCGCTGGCCTATGCGCCCTTTGTGGTGCGGCTGACGTGGGATGCCAGCGCGAACGATGGCCGCGGCGCACCGGTGCTGACGGATCAGTTGGGCCACGCATTTGTGCCGCAGGCGTGTCTGCTGGACGAGGACGGCAGCGTCGCATTCGAGGGAGCCTCCGGCGCTGCGGAAACCCTTGGCGCGAACGACGGCACGGGCACCACCGCAACGACGACGCTCGCGCTGCTGCACGATCACGACATCGATTTGCTTACCGAGGTATCGGATCTGACGCAGGCCTATGAGGTCGCCGAAACCGCCGACGATACGGCCGACGCCAAGGCGGCCGTCCGTCTGCACTGGCGCAATGGCGACTCGCTGCCGCTCGCAACGACCCACGCGGGCACCCTGCCGCAGACCTACGGCTTCGAGCGCGTCCCGCAGGCGCCCGACACGTCGACGGCGTGAAGCGACAAGGACGCGCGTGGAACCAAGGCTGCGAAGATCGCGGCGGTTACGAAGTCGTCGCCTGTCGACGCCCCATTGATTCCCGCTTGATGCTCGCTTTATGTCCGCGTTATGCCCGCGTTGTGTCCGCGTGGTGTCCGCTTAACCAAACTGCTTGTTGAAGTCCTTCTCGTCTTCCTTGTCTTCGCGGTACCGACGCTGGAACTCATGCAGTTTTGCGTCGATGGTCGACATCTCGTAGAAGTCGGCGTCGCCCGCATCGCGTGCCAGTTTCAACTGGCTGACGGCCGCCATCCACTGCCCCTGCAAGGCGTATTGTTCCGCCAGCGCCTCATGCTGACGCGCCCGCTTGCCGCCCGCCGCCCACGCGCCTGCCAGCGCCCGCCACCAGATCGGCTCACTGCGATAGCGTTCGACCTGCGCTTGCAGAAACTTCGTTGCGTCGGGAATGCGCTGGCTCGCGACCAGCGCGTCGGCATACGCCATGTCGGCCGCCTGTGACAGCGGGAATGCCGCGCGCGCTTGCGTGGCGACGCGCAACGCTTCATCCGGCCGGCCTGAGAGTCGTGCGATATCCGACGCGAGCACCGCCAGACTCGGCGTGCCGGGGCCGGTGCCGCCGAAGGCCGCACGCGACTTCTCCAGCGCCTCGCGTGCCGGTTCCCAGCGACGCTGCTTGAACTCGGACAGCGCCACCGCGTACCAGGCGCCCGCCACGCTCGGCGTCGTCTGCGTGCGAATTGCGGTGCGCTGCGCCTCGGCAATCGCCGCAAAGTCGCTCGCCGACTTCTGCTGCAACACGAGGGAGCGGGCGCGCACGAACACATATTCCGGCGACTGTTCCGGCTGACGATAGCCCGCGGTGCGGGAGCGGTTCAGCATATCCGCGATGCGTTCGGTCGTGAGCGGGTGAGTCCGGACATATTCGGGCACACCGGCTTCGTTGATGGCATCGGCACGCTGGAGGCGCTCGAAGAACGTCGGCATGGCGTACGTATCGAAGCCCGCCGCCTGAAGCAACTGAAAGCCGACGCGATCGGCCTCGCGTTCGGCGTCACGAGAAAAGCGGAGTTGGCGATCGATGGCGAGCCCCTGCCCGCCCATCGCGATGCCCATGCCGAGATCCGAGCTGCGCGCGCCGATCCCGGCGAGCAGGCCGAGCAGCATTCCGCCCAGCGCGAGCCACGAGTTCTGCGCCTGCTGACCGAGCATCCGCGCGATGTGATGTTGCAGCACGTGCCCCGTTTCGTGCCCGACGACCGAAGCGAGTTCTGACTCGGTACGCGTCGCAACGATAAGCCCCGTGTTGATGCCGATGAACCCGCCCGGCAGTGAAAAAGCATTGATCCCCGCGTCGCGCACCACGAAGAACTCGAAGCTCTGGCTGGCGTCGAGCCCCACCTTGCGGGTGGCCGAGACGAGTCGGCTGCCCAGCGCGTTGACGTAATCGGAGAGCAGCAGATCGGCAAGGTAGTCCGGGTCGGCGCGGATCTCGCGCATCACCCGCTCGCCGAGCTTGCGCTCCATCGCGGGCGAGAGATCGTCTGCCGAACTCTGGCCCAACGTCGGCAACCCCTGCGCGGCCGCTTGCGTCGGCACGATCGCGGTCGCAAACGTGGTCGCCGTCATCACGGGCAACATGACCCACGCGATCGCGCGGCGCCAGCGGCCGGGGGCGGCAACCTGCGCGGGACGGCGAGCGCGCGTCGGCATCATGGTCATGCGAGGGAAGACAGACGAAGCAGGCAAAGCGCACGGCACGCCCGCACAGCGTTCGAGCGATGCGTGAAGCGAACGGTTGCGCCGAACGTGGCAAGGGATGTGGAGCCGAATGCGGCGAGGAATGTGGCTCGGAAGGAAGGTAGCGAACGCGTCATGGAAGTAGGCGCAGCGCGGCGCAGATCACTCGGGGCTGCTGCTATGATAGCAGCCAGACGTAGACGTTCCGCACCATCGCCTGGACGTCGAAAACATCGGCAAATTCACATTCACGACCGACGCAATAACGGGGCACGCAGACCGTTTTCGTCATCTTCCCAGCATTCTCTCAGCATCGACGCTCATGGCAGAACTCACCCACTTCGATACCGCCGGACAGGCTCACATGGTTGACGTTGGCGGCAAGGACAGCACGCATCGCATTGCGGTCGCACGCGGCACGATCCGGATGAAGCCCGAAACGCTCGCGTTGATTCGCACGGGCACCGCCAAGAAGGGCGACGTGCTGGGCATCGCGCGAATCGCCGCCATTCAGGGCGCCAAGCGCACGGCCGATCTGATTCCGCTGTGCCATCCGCTCGCGCTCACGCGGGTGACGGTGGAGTTTCTGGTGGACGACGGCGCCAACGCCGTCCATTGCCGCGCACAGGTCGAGACCATCGGACGCACCGGCGTCGAAATGGAAGCCCTCACGGCCGTGCAGGTCGGCCTGCTCACGATTTACGACATGTGCAAAGCGGTCGACCGAGGCATGACGATGACCGACGTTCGCGTGCTGGAGAAGCACGGCGGCAAATCGGGGGATTGGGTGGCGTCCGAATAATCGACGGACACGAAAGAACTCGGACTCAGCGGGGCGGTGTCTTGCACCAGGCATGGCACCGTCGGCACTTCAGGCCCGCCAGGTCCTTGATCCTTGATCCTCCTACCCCGGTCCCTGATCCCCTAGCCTTGAAGCATCGCAGATGATCGTCAGGCCCGCGCGGCCGTCCACTGCACCGCCAGAATGCTCGCGAACACCACCGCGAGCCCCACGAAGGCGAGGCCTTTGATTGCCTCCCCCAGCAGCATCCATCCGAGTACGACCGCCGTCAGCGGACTGAGTAGTCCGAGCGACGACACGGCCACCGGGGCCAGACGGGCGATGCCACGAAACCACAACGCATACGCCAGTAAAGCGCCCGCCATCGACAGATAGGCATAGCCCGCCGTCTGCCCAATCGTAAGCGACGGCAACGGCGGATCTGCCAGCCACGCGACCGGTACGAGCATCGCGCCGCCGAGCAGCAACTGCCAGCCCGTGAGCGCGAGCACCGGCATGTTCAAGCGCCAGCGACGCGTGAGATACGTGCCCGTCGCCATACTCGCGGCCCCGGCCAGTGCTGCCAGAATGCCGACCGGCTCGAACACCGTCCCCGGCGAGAGCAACAGCACGCCCATGCCGACGACACCCGCCACCGCCGCCCACACCGTGCTCGCCAGCGGACGCCGTTGCTCCACGCCCCATGCCAGCCCCATCACGAGCAACGGCTGAATCGCGCCGACGACCGCCGCCAATCCGCCCGGCAAGCGATAGGCCGCCACGAACAGCAACGCCTGAAATGCCCCGATGTTCAGCGCCGAGAGCACCAGCAAGCGCGTCCACTCGCCACGTGCGGGCCAGCGTCGCGCATACATCAACAGCAGCAATCCAGAGGGCAGCACGCGAATGAGCGCCGCCGTGAAAGGTCGGTCGGGCGGCAACACCTGCGTCGTCACGATATAGGTCGAGCCCCAGATCACGGGTGCCAGCGCCGTCAGCAAGACGTCTAGCCACGTCGATCGCACACGGGTTTTCGTCGTCATGATGATTTATCTTCAATTCAAGATAAATCGCAGTTTGGTATCCTTTTGTCTTGATGTCAAGACAACTGGAGTCAAGGGATGGCGAATCGGCCAACGGGAGATAAAGCGCAAGATGCGCACCGCGCCGTATCACGGGAACCTGCGAACGGCGACGCCGTCGACCGGATCCTCGCGCAATGGCATCGGGAACGTCCGGATCTCGACGTATCGCCCATGGGCGTGATCGGCCGCCTCAAGCGTTGCGCAGCACTTGTGCAGCAGCAACTCGACGCCACTTTCGCCGAGTTCGAGATGAGCGGCTGGGAATTCGACATGCTCGCGACGCTGCGACGCGCCGGCGAGCCTTACCGTCTCGCTCCCACTGCCCTGTTTTCGGCGCTGATGGTGACCTCGGGGACGATGACGCATCGTTTGCAGCGTCTCGAAGGGCGGGGCTGGATCGCACGCGTTGCCAATCCGGACGATGCCCGCAGCACGCTGGTCCAGTTGACCGAGTCCGGCTTTACGGTGATCGAGCGCGCGGTCGAGGCGCACGTCGCCAACGAACATCGCATGCTCGCACCGCTCTCGGGAGCGTCGCTCACGAGTCTCGAAGCCGGGTTGAGCGACTGGCTCCGGGTGCTCGAAGCGGAGCAGTGACGACAAACCTCGACGTGGAATGTGAAAGAGGCTCGCCATGCGAGCCTCTTCGTTGATGCGAATCGCTCATGCGCGCCGCTTATGTGCATCATGAGCGCACGCTATGCATCCGCGTGCTTAGTGCGCGCCGTCATCCGATATCGGGACGACGCGCCGCACCGCCATCACGCCGTCATCACGCCGCCGCGGCCGCCTTGCCGGCGCGCTGACGCTGCGGCCAGAAGTACCACACTGCGCCAATCACTTGCAGCACGATGAGTGCCGTCCAGGCCGAGAAGTGTCCCTGTGCGCTGTGCGCCGGGTAAGCGCCGAGCACCGCGCCGATGCCAACCTGACACAGGAAGATCAGCAGGAAGATGATGAGCGTGAGCGACGTGTTCACGCGTCCGATCAGCGTGCCGTGGAAGTACTCCGCGAGCACGGCATACGACAGAATGCCCGTACCGCCGAAAATTCCGTAAGCCGCCCACAGCCAGACCGGGGGAATCGGTGCACCCAGCATCAGCAGCAACTGCACCAGCACGAACACCAGCATGCCCACACCCGAGAAGGCAAAGACACTCACGCCGCGTCGCTCCAGCGAGCGGGCTGCCGCACCGAACACCACGCTCCCCGCCATCATCGCGAGCCCCACGACCGACACCAGCGAGGCGGCCTGCGCTTCGGACAGCCCTTCTACGTCGCGCATGAACGGCGCCATCCACAGCGATTGCATCGCGTAGAACACCCCCTGCGTGATCCCCGAGAGCGACGTCACTTTCCAGAACATGGCGCTGCCGAGCACCTCACGCACGCCTTGCAACGCTTCGGACAAACCACCCTGCGCATGCGAACCCGGCTTCTCGGGCGCGCCGAACCAGAGCGCCACCGACATGAACACCGTGAGCGCCGCCAATCCGAACGACACCACGCGCCAGTCCGTCAGGCCGAGCAGCCAGTTCAGCGGTGTGCCGACGACCACGCCGCCCATGCCGCCCACCGCCATCACCAGACCGTTGAGCAGCGGCAGACGAGCCACCGGAAACCATTGCGCCAATGCCTTGAAGGCGCTGCCCAGACACACCGACACGCCGACACCGATCAGCAGACGCCCGACCATCAGCGCGCCCACGCCCTGCGCCAGACCGAACAGCGCTGCACCGGCGGCTGCCAGCAGCAACACCAGCGACGCCACACGGCGGGGCCCGAACTTGTCGAGCAACACGCCCGCAGGCAATTGCGCCCCGGCAAAACCGAGGAAATAGAGGCTCGTGAGCAGACCGAGGTCAGCGGACGAGAGGCCGAGTTCGCGCGTCATGAATGGCGCAAATCCGATGTTCACACCGCGATACACGTAGGAGACGAAGTATCCGCAGGCAAACAGCACGAAGATTCTGAGTGCTTTCGACATGGAGTAAACCCTAATCACTTGCTTGGGTATCGATTGTCTGCGGAACCGTGCGTTGAAGCCAACGAAACCTTTGCGCTCGTATTGTGAGTAGAATTTGACATCATGTTCCAGCACCTCCCTCCCCTCCAATCCCTGCGTGCGCTTGAAGCGGCTGCCCGTCACCGCAGTTTCACGCGCGCCGCCGAAGAATTGAATTTGACGCACAGTGCTGTCAGCCATCACATGCGCGCGCTGGAGCAGCAGTTAGGCACGGCCCTCTTTCGCCGCGTGGGGGCACGGATGATTCCGACCAGCGTCGGCGCCCGCCTGGCCGAACGAGTGCGCATTGGTATGTCGGAACTCGACGAAGCAATGAACGAGGCCAAGGCCGGCATTGCGCCCCATGCGACACCCGCCATCGTCCGTCTGGAAATCAGCGTGATGACCGATCTTGCGGCGCAATGGCTGATTCCCCGGCTATCGCGATTCAGCGAGCGGCACCCGGGCATCGATCTGGTCGTGCGCATTCATGCAGATATCGCCGCGCCCGATCCGTATTCGGTCGACGTCGGTATCTGGCATCAGCGCGTAGAAGAAACCGGGTTCGTGACACGCAAGTTGCTCGACGACTTTGTCATCGCTGTCTGCCATCCTGACGTCGTCGCGCAGGTACCGGACTTTACGGTGGCCGACATCCACAAGTTGCCGATGCTGCGTTTCGCCCACCGCTCGTGGCGCGACTGGCAGGTGGCTGCCGGTTTGCCGCCGCACGAGCCCACGCGCGGGCCGATCTTCGACGATTCGGGGTTGCTCCTGCGGGCCGCCATCGCGGGACAAGGCGTTGCGACCTCTCGCAGCCTGCTCGTGCGCGATACGCTCGCTGCGGGTGAACTGGTGCAGATCGGGGACGTCTGTATTCCGCCGAGTCTGGAATACCATGTGAACTGGCGGGAAAATCATCCGCGCGAGCGCGCGATCCACGCCTTCTGGGACTGGATGCAGGACGAGATCGCGGCCATGACACCGCTTGCCGGCTCTCCATTCCCGCTCAGGCGCGACGATGGGGCAACCGAGACTGTCGCACCGCCGGATATCGCCGCCCGCCCGAAAGCATCGGGGAAAGACTGACGGCGAACGCCCGCGTCGTCAGAGCTCAAACGGCGGCGCATAAAAAAACGGCAACGCATTCGGGAGAATGTGTTGCCGTTTTGGCGTTGGGCGACGGTACGTAGATCGATGATCTTGCACCGACGCCCGGAGGCCAGACATTCGAAGCGCCTCACGGCGCTCCGTGCATGCCGTCTCTTGCGAGACTTACATGCCCATGCCCATGCCGCCCATACCGCCCATGTCGCCCATACCGCCGGCCATCGGAGCATCTTCCTTCGGCAGTTCGGCAACGGCGCAGTCGGTCGTCAGGAGCAGGCCCGACACCGAAGCGGCGTTTTGCAGTGCGGTGCGGGTGACCTTCGTCGGGTCCACAACGCCCATTTCCACCAGATCGCCGTACTCGCCCGACGATGCGTTGTAGCCGTAGTTGCCCTTGCCGGCAACCACGTTGGCCACGACGACGCTGGCTTCTTCGCCACCGTTGGTGACGATCTGACGCAGCGGCTCTTCCATCGCGCGCAGCACGATCTTGATACCGGCGTCCTGGTCAGCGTTGGCACCCTTGAGGTCCGACACGGCAACGCGAGCACGCAGCAGCGCAACACCGCCGCCCGGGACGATGCCTTCTTCCACGGCAGCGCGGGTAGCGTGCAGCGCGTCTTCCACGCGTGCCTTCTTTTCCTTCATTTCGACTTCGGTCGCAGCACCGACCTTGATCACGGCAACACCGCCGGCCAGCTTGGCCACGCGCTCTTGCAGCTTTTCACGGTCGTAGTCGCTGGTGGCTTCTTCGATCTGGGCACGGATCTGCTTGACGCGTGCTTCGATGTTCACGGCTTCACCGGCGCCATCGATGATGATGGTGTTTTCCTTGCCGATTTCGATGCGCTTGGCTTGACCCAGCTCAGCCAGCGTAGCCTTTTCCAGCGTCAGGCCGATTTCTTCGGCGATGACCTGGCCGCCCGTCAGGATGGCGATGTCTTCCAGCATGGCCTTGCGGCGGTCGCCGAAGCCCGGAGCCTTGACGGCGCAGGTCTTCAGGATGCCACGGATGTTGTTGACCACCAGCGTTGCGAGGGCTTCGCCTTCGACGTCTTCGGCGATGATCAGCAGCGGACGGCCAGCCTTGGCGACTTGCTCGAGCACCGGCAGCAGGTCACGGATGTTCGAGACCTTCTTGTCGAACAGCAGGACGAACGGGTTCTCCAGGATCGCGACTTGCTTTTCCGGGGTGTTGATGAAGTACGGCGAGAGGTAACCGCGGTCGAATTGCATACCTTCGACGACGTCCAGCTCGTCTTGCAGCGACTTGCCGTCTTCGACGGTGATCACGCCTTCCTTGCCGACCTTGTCCATCGCCTTGGCAATGTAGTCACCGATCGAGGTATCGCTGTTGGCCGAGATCGAGCCGACTTGAGCGATTTCCTTGTTCGTGGTGCAGGGCTTGCTGATCTTGCGCAGTTCTTCGATGGCGGCAGCAACGGCCTTGTCGATACCGCGCTTCAGGTCCATCGGGTTCATGCCCGAGGCAACGTACTTCATGCCTTCGCGAACGATCGACTGCGCCAGCACCGTTGCGGTGGTGGTGCCGTCACCGGCGTTGTCGCTGGTCTTGGAAGCCACTTCCTTGACCATTTGCGCGCCCATGTTCTGGAGCTTGTCCTTGAGTTCGATTTCCTTGGCGACCGACACACCGTCCTTGGTCACGGTCGGGCCGCCGAAGCTGCGCTCGAGCACGACGTTACGGCCCTTCGGGCCCAGGGTCACCTTGACGGCGTTGGCCAGGATGTTGACACCCTCGACCATCTTGGCACGAGCGGCATCGCCGAAAACGACTTCTTTAGCTGCCATTGCTGTAACTCCTTGAATACTTTACGTAGATGTCTTTGGGGGAAAGACTTACTGGGCCACGACGGCCATGATGTCTTCTTCGCGCATGACCAGCAGTTCCTGGCCATCGACCTTCACGCTCTGGCCGGCGTACTTGCCGAACAGAACGCGGTCGCCCACCTTCACGTCGAGTGCGATCAACTTGCCTTGATCATCGCGCTTGCCCGGGCCGACGGCCAGGATCTCGCCCTGGTCCGGCTTTTCAGCAGCCGCGTCCGGGATCACGATGCCCGATGCGGTCTTCGTTTCGTTGTCCAGGCGCTTGACAATAACGCGGTCATGCAAGGGACGAAGGTTCATTACAAGCTCCTCTTTCTCTCAGTGAGATCGTCAAAACTAAATATGCAATCATTTGCATATCTGGTGAATTCATGGCGTTAGCACTCTGCGCCAACGAGTGCTAATTATAGGGACGGGGTTTTACGATTTCAAGACGCGGGGTTTTCCCGGGGGTGAAGAAAAGTGAAATTACTGACGAGATGCACTGAATTCCGGACTTTGCTCACTCAACTTTGATCTCGTCAGATCGACATCAGACGCAAACTTTTTGAAATCAACCACATACGTGACGATCTCAGCTAGAGGGTGTGGGGGATGCGGGGTACGCCAGGATCCAGTGCCGCCTGGAAGGCGGTCGGATCACCGAACAGCGGCGTGAAGTGATTGCCGGTGTGAAGGATCGTGAGCACTGGGCCACCGCCGAGATTGTAGGTCTCGTAGCTCGAAAACCCCCCAGTCACCGGATTCACGCTGACAACGTGCAACGTGAACGCGCCAATCTGATTGACGATCATTTGCAGCACCGCCTGCCCGCCGCCCTGATTCAGATCGAACATGTCGAGCAGCCCGACCAGACCGAGGTCCATCGCGCTCGCCCGGATATGGTCCACTTGCTGCTGTGTCGGATTACGCCCGGATGCCAGCAGGACCGCATAAATCAGGCAGTTCATGCCACGCCCGGGTGCACGCCCGACGCCGAAATGGTGCCGGACGTTCTGCAACGAAGCATCCATGGCCTGTTGCGCAGTAAAGACGTCGCTGTGTCGATGGCCGAGGTCGTGCAAGGTTTGCTGCTTGCTCGACGGATCCGGCGGCGTGTCGAGTTTTTCGCGTTTGAATCGACTGAGCTCAGGCACCGAGACCTGGCCGGCTTCGCGCGACGCCTTGACGAAGTCTTCGGCACCCACGTCAGGCTGCGCTGGCAAATGGCCGCTACCGAACACGGGAGACGCCAGATCGTAGCGAACGTTCATCCGGACGTTCCTCACGTTGTCGATGCCGAAACGTTGCACATACTCCAGCACGTTTCCTAACACCTGCTCGATTCGGCTCGTAGCGTCTCGGCCTTCCATCCAGGCCTGCCCCAGATTGCTGTTGACGTCGTAATTTCCAAGGTGCCGCAATATGGCGCTCCGATACTCGGTCGCCGATTGCCGGTATCGGGCCGATATCTCGGTCAACTGCCCTTCGAGCGTACCCAGCGTTAGGGTCGCATCCTGCAGTTCCTGCGCCAGCGTATCAGGTGATTTTGGCGCCGAGGCGGGCATACGGAATAAGGCGCTGAACCGATTGGAATCGTTAACTTTCGCGAGATAAGCCCCCCGGTTTTCAACGTCATATCGCTTCTGCGCGACCGACTGCCGTTGCGTATGGCACGCGCTGGCCAGCCGCGCATATTCGTCGCGAAAGCGTCGGAAATTCTCTTGCAGCGTGGCGACGGCTTCTTCTTCGCGGCCGTGCCAAAGAATGGCCATCGGTCCGCCGATACATTGGTCGGGATTGTGAAGCACGGCATTGCGTTCGAGAGCACCGCCGTTGGCTGACGCAAGGTGAATGCCGTCGGCGAATTTGGCACGGAACCACGTGTTGTCGCCTTCGCCCGAATTACGTCCGACACCGCCTTCCAGACCATTTTTAGCGAGCCAGTCGAGGTACATCTGGCCGTTCATGTTCCGGAAAATCAGGTAGACGTTCTTGCCCACGGCAATGGCCGTTTGCGCGGCCCGGATGATCCCTTGCACCGCCGCGTTGCCTGCATATTCCTTATGCTTGCTCACAATGTCTTCAAGACGCCGCAAGACGGTATTCATGAAGAACAGCGCGAGCTCATCGTCCTTGAGCAGATACCCATCGATGGTCTGCGCGACACGCTTGCCGGTATCGGTGGCAAATTTTGACGATATCTGCGTATCCGTGGACTTCATCCGGTTCAACAGGACATTGCCTAGCCATTGCTCGACCGACAGCGAGTTGATGCCTTCGATCTGAAGTCGAATCTGCCGTGCATGCTCTTGCCGTACGGGCAGCGGAGTCTCGTGCGGCAGATCGAGCGGATCGACAGTCACTTCCAAACCAGGCGGGGGACGGCGATTGCGCGCCGTCCACTCGTACCAGGTCTCGAACGTATCTTCGAGAATCTCAAAGAAATGGTCTTCGCCGTCGAGTGATTTCTCCGTGTACCGCTGATCGATATCTTCGACGACCTCGCGCAGAATCTCGGGCTGCGCGATCAGCGGCCGGAAGCGCGCGTCGATGCGGGGGGCGGGAGTCCCCAGTTCATCCAGCACTGCTGCGATGGCCTGCTCCACCGAGTATTGATGCCCGCTAATGTTCACCCGCTGGACGGTGGGGGTGGCCCGTGCACTTTGCAACGAACCCGGTGCGCCGGCGCGGCCGCGAAGTTGCAGCGCCCGCTCGCCCATGATGTCGGCTTCGCGTTCGAGCCCGGCGTCGTCGTTGAGGGCGGTGCCATTCCGGGTTTGCGCGTTGGGCTGGACTCGGCCTTGCTTCTGCTGGACGACGTGCCACGCTTCATGAGCAAGGTGCTTTTCTTGCCCCGGGGCGAGGTGGATCTGAGTGTCCTGCGTGAAGGCATGCGCCTGAAGCTGCGCAGGCTTTGTCGAATTGGCGTGGACGGTGACGTCGTCCATCGTGAATCCCGATAACAGCTCGATAGACGACTTCAACCCGCCCGGCAGACCGCCTTCGGGCGGAGACTCCGGTCCCGCCGATGTGTCGGCCGCACGTTGCAGCGGCAGCATCGCGCCAAACTTGTCCCCATCGCGGTCCGTGCTGGCGTCTGCCATGCGTTGAATAGCGGCCGAGTGACGTGTTCGCGGACTTGCATCGGCCATGTCCTGAATCTGACGTTGACGTAGGGCGCTGGGGCGATTGTCACTGAGCGTCTGACCAGCGAGGCCTCCGCCAAGACCTTGCTGCGGCAAATAGCCGCCGTCCCGTCTCGCTTGATCATCATGGGAATGCATCGCCCGCCCCCCGTATCCGACATGAAGTTGTGCCGTGTTTTGCTCGGCGATTCTCGGGGAGGATCAAAGGATTGTCAAAAGCAGGGGGCGATCTCGCCCGGGCATAAAAAGAGCGCTGCGTACCGACATCTCGCAGCGCCGCTCCATCGCACAACAGAACTAACCCCGTGCTACCTCTTATGAATCGTTGTGGAATCTTGCAACGATGTCGGTTATGCCATCGAGACCCAATACTTGAGCGTTTGCATGTTCGACGAATTCACGACGCTCGCCACATCGCTATCTCGCCATGCAAACTCATGCCCGCCAACTGTCAACGTTGACAGGCGAAACAGGGCATAGGCCCGAACTATCGCTCCCCACCCCACGTATGAGCGATTTCCTAAGGCACCGCAGCGGCATTCGCGATATCAAAGGCTGGCACGTAACCAATGGAGAGCGATGGACAGTCGTCTCGGAACGCCATCGGTGCCGGACCTCGCCGCTACCGGTCCGGCGCGTGCCCCGCCCCCTCGCTCAGTTTGTTACGACGGGAAACGCCAAGGAAAACTATCGCAACTCGAGGAATCTGGAGATGAACCAACTTGCTGGAACCGTCGCCCGGCAGTGGGCGATGTCCGCCCGCGACGCCTGGATACTGCTCGCCAATCTCGTTCTGATGGTGACGCTGATTGTCGTCCTGCCCTTCGAAGACAAGACCAATCGCGGGCTGGCGCTCGCCGTCTTCATCGCCGTGCTGTGGCTCTCCGAAGCCGTCCATCTGACGGCCACCGCGCTGATGGTGCCGGTGCTGGCCGTCATGCTCGGCATTCTCGACACACCCGCCGCACTCGGCTCGTTCGCCCATCCCATCGTCTTCCTGTTCTTCGGCGGCTTCGCGCTGGCGACCGCCATGCGAATTCAGGGGCTCGACCGCTTTCTCGCCAACTGGCTCCTCCATCTGGCCGGCGGCCATATGGGACGCGCGGCGTTGATGCTGTTCGGCGCGACCGCCCTGCTCTCCATGTGGGTGAACAACACCTCGACCACGTCGATGATGCTGCCGCTCGCCCTGGGCATCCTCTCGCAGCTCGACGCCAGCCGCGACCGCAAGACCGTGACGTTCCTGCTGCTCGGCATCGCCTACAGCGCGAACATCGGCGGGTTGGGCACGGTGGTCGGCAGCGTGCCCAACGCCATGGTCGCCACCCACCTCGGCATCGATTTCCTGACGTGGGCGAAATTCGGCGTGCCGCTGGTCGCCGTGTTGCTCCCGCTCATGATCGCGACGACCTGGCTGGTGCTGCGTCCGCGTCTGGACCAGACGGTCGACATCGAGACCGAACCGATGACGTGGACCGGCCAGCGCATCGCCGCCGTCGGCATCTTCGGTTTCACGGTCCTGTCCTGGATCTTCAGCCAGCACATCTCGGCGTGGCTTGGCGGCGTGAAGCAACTCGACACACTGATCGCATTGCTCGCCGCGATCCTCATCGCCACCACAGGCGTCGCCTCATGGAAGCAGATTCAGGCCCATACCGACTGGGGCGTGCTGCTGCTCTTCGGCGGCGGTCTCACGCTCAGCGTGGTGCTGCGCGACTCCGGCGCCAGCGTCGTCATGGCGCACGGCGTGTCGAGCGTCTTCGCAACGAGCCCCGTCCTCGTGATTCTGCTCATCACGGCCGCATTCATCGTCTTCCTCACCGAGTTGACGAGCAACACGGCCAGCGCCGCGATTCTGGTACCGATCTTCGCCGCCATCTCGCTGTCGCTGGGCCTGCCCGAGGCATTGCTGACGATGGTGATCGGCATCGGCGCATCGTGCGCGTTCATGCTGCCCGTGGCCACCCCGCCCAACGCCATCGTGTTCGGCACCGGCAGCGTGCCGCAAAGCCAGATGGTCCGCGCAGGGCTCGGGATCAACCTCGTCTGCATCCTCGTCATTACCGCGTTTGCGTGGTTTCTGTGGCGCTAATGCGGTCGACCGAAGGCGCGCCGTCGATCCCCCGTAGACGCGCCTTCGGCCCATCCCGGAACGGGCTGGCGCGGACACGTCACACGGAGCCGGTACAATTGCAGAAAAACACCTCCGGCAATCCGTTGCGATGATGTCTGCTTCACCTGCCCGAACTGTCCAATCCATGCTTTCTTTACGTCCCGTGCGCGGTGCTCTGGCACTCGCCACACTCACCGCCGTGCTCGCCGGCTGCGCCAGCACACCGCCGGGCACCGCCCCGGCCAGCCAGAAAGTGACGCATACGCCGGTATCGGCGCCCGCGAACGCCGCGCCCCCGGCCACTGCCGTCGAAGCGGCTCAGGCCGTCACACCGCTGCCGTGGTGCGTGCAAACCTCCCTTCGCGAAGAAGACGACCTGATGCGCAACTTCGGCGGCATTCCCGCCGGCGTTCGCAAAATCGAGGAAACGCGCTTCATCGCCAGCTACGACCGCGCGACCGGCAAGGTCGGCCCGCTCGATAACGGCAACCGCATCGTGATGGAGTTCGACCTGCAAGGTCATCTGCTCGCCAGCACCGACCGTGGCCGTTACACGTACGGCGCAGACGGTCGGCTGCACAGCATCGACGGTGCAACCGTAGACTGGGAGGGGCCTGACGCGTGGATCGTGCACGCGGTGCGCCATCCGGCATGGAAGGAGCAGGTGCGTCAGGAGGATGGGCACCTGGAATGGACGCGCAGCATCGTGTCCGCGTCGAGCAGCCTGCATCACCGCCGCCCGGGCACCGTGCAGGCGCGACAGTTCGACGACGAGTGCTTCGCGTTGTCGCGTCAGTGGGAAGCGCCGAACGAAGCCCGGCGGGTGATCACGGCGGATGGCCGGGCACGTCCCGCGCCGAAGATGGTGTCGTATCGCACCTTCGCGAGCGTCGAGCGCAAACCCGATGGCGGCCGAATCGTGCGTGATAACGGCGCTTCGGCCTTTATCGACGGACAGTGGCTGCCGCTAGCCTGGGACAACGAGGTCTCGGAATATTCTCCGAATCACGAGCTGATGCGCGTCACCCGCACCGATGCGGCGACCGGCGAGCGTCACGTGTCCGAGTATCACTACAAGTACGACAGCCACGGCAACATCGTGCGTATCGTTATCACGTCGCCCGGCGACAGGGTCGACCCGTTTGCCAACGTGTTCGTGCGCAAGCTGACGTATTTCGACGCGACAACCGGTGTCGCACTCAATGGCTCGAACGGTGCATCGACGCCCGCCCCGACCCTGCCTGTCGTTTCGGCACCGGCAGTGACTGCAACGCCCCCAGCCACAACGGTGGCGTTGCCTGCGGCAGCTTCTGCCGCCACCGGCAACGCGTTTACGTCGGCAAAGTAAAGCGGAACGTTGCGCCCTGCCCCGCCTGACCGGTCGTATCCACTAGCGTGATGCGCCGGTCGTGCAGTTGCAGGATTCGGTGCACGATCCGCAGTCCGAGCCCGCCTTCGCGGCGAGCGCCGCCCACCGTGAAGGGACGCTCGAAGAGCCCTTCGCGCGCATTCTCCGGAATGCCCGGCCCCGTGTCGCTCACGCGCACTTCGATTTCCGAGCCGACCGGCGCCACCGCCACCGTGATCTCCCCGCCCGACGGCGTATAGCGCAACGCGTTTTCCAGCAGGTTCGTGAACACGCGCTCGATCAGTCCGAGATCGGCACGGGCGGCCGGAATCTGCGGAGCCAGTTGTGCGCGCAATGCCACGCCGCGCGACTCGGCGCTCAGTTCGAATTTCTGAAAGACGTCCTGAATCAGATCCGTCACCGAGAACGGCTCCGCCTCGGGTTGCACGAACCCGTGCTCCAGACGCGCCAGTTCGAACAGCGACTGCGCCAGCGCGCCCACCTTACGGCTCTGATCCAACGCGATGCCCAGATAGCGCCGCCGCTCGGCGGGCGTGAGCGTGGCGTCCTTGAGCGAGAGCGTCTCCAGATAGCCGTGCATCGACGAGAGCGGCGTTCGCAGATCGTGGGAGATGTTGGCGATGAGTTCGCGCCGCTCCTGATCCTGACGCGTCAACGTGCGCCACTGCGTGCCCAGTCGCTCGGCCATCTGGCGGAAAGCACGCTCCAGCACCATGATTTCGTCGCTGGGCCGCGACTGCTGTGCCGCCAGTTCCTCGGCCGACATCGACGACATGGGGGCAGGCGCGGCAACCGGCGGTGCGGCGTCGATATCGAATTCGCGCACGGTATCGGTCAGGCGACGCAATGGGCGCGTGATGAGCGCGAACGCCGCCAGACCGGCGATCAGGCACAACGCCGCCACCAGTCCGATCGACCACAGCGCCGTGTTCAGTGCCGCGCTCGTCGCGCCACGCTCGGCGAAGCGGTCGTGCGCCTCACCCAACAGCACCACGTACACGTAGCCGACTTCGCGCCCATCCACACGCAACGGGGCCGCGCTGAACACTTTGCGCACATCGCTGTTGCGCGGATCGTCGCCGTAAATCGGCAGCGCTTCGCCATCGATCAATTGATGCACCGGCCCGAGATCGACCTGCGCGCGTCGCAGGCGTCCCTCCGGTGCGGCGTGCCCGGTGATGCGGCCCTGTTCATCGAGCAGATAAACCTCGACGCTCGGGTTCACGACCATGAGTTGACCGAACAGACGCCGCACGGCGTCGGGCTTCATGCCGTTCGCGTCCATCAGTTGCGCGTTCGCGGCGATATGTTCGGCCAGCCCGCGCGACAGCCCCTGAATCACTTCGGCTTCGTGCATGCGGTTCGCCTGCACCTGCATCCACGCGGACGTGCCGCTGCAAATCAGCAGCAGGACCGCGAAAACGACCGACAGACGTTGAGTCAGTGTGAGATTCCAGCGACGCATCATGCAGCTCCTGCCTCGCTACCGGCGCCACCCGCGCCATCGGGTGCGCCGTCGTTCGCGAACTTGTAGCCGCGGCCCCAAACCGTCAGGATGCGCGTCGGCTGCGCCGGATCGGCCTCGATCTTCGCGCGCAACCGGTTGATGTGCGTGTTGACGGTGTGCTCGTAGCCCTCGTGCTGATACCCCCACACGGCGTTGAGCAGATCCATGCGTGAGAACACCTTGCCGGGCTGGCGAGCGAAGAAATACAGCAGATCGAACTCGCGCGGCGTGAGATCCAGCAGCTTGCCGGCGAGCGACGCCTCGCGGGCGATCGGATCGATGAAGAGACCCGCGATCGCCAGACTGCCCGCTTCCATGCGGGCGTTGCGCGCCAGGGCGTCGACACGGCGCATGAGCGCCTTGACCCGCGCCACCAGCTCCAGCACGGAAAACGGCTTGGCGAGATAGTCGTCCGCGCCCAGCTCTAACCCGAGAATGCGGTGCACCTCGCTGGAGCGGGCGCTCGTAATGATGATGGGGGTGTAACGGGTCATTTCACGCGCCCGGCGGCAGATCTCAAGCCCGTCGACGCCCGGCAGCATCAGATCGAGAATCAGCGCATCCCATCCGCCTTCGGCCAGACGGCGCAAGCCCTCGTTGCCGTCGGCGCAATGCACGACTTCAAAGCGCTCGTCGCGCAGATGCAGCGTGAGCAGGTCGGCGATATGCACGTCGTCTTCGACGAGCAGAACACGGCGCGGCGATTCCATCGAACGGGTAGCTCCCGAAAAGTGAGGGCGGCGGATGATAACCGATGCTAGCGGCACTTTAGCGCCCTGATAGCAGCGTATTAGCGGATGCTAACGGCTCCCATTGTGCGCAGAACCGGCGCTCGCAGGTATCACGAATTGTTTAATTTTACGTGAGGACTTTGCCATCGCTCGCGCACTACCCTTCAGTCATCGATCCGGCGTGGATCCCCTCTGTGCCGTACCACCGCCGTCGCGCTCCCCGTTTTTGCTGCGGCGGGGCCAGCCCACCCCGGATCGTCCCACTGACCGGAGGATGTCATGAGATTGTCCGATTTGTACCCGCCCAAGCCACGCAAGCCGATCCAGGCGCTTGAGGCAAAACAGTCGCCGGCGCCGCGTCAGAGCGCGCAATCCGGCGCCGCCGACGCCGGGGCAACGCCTGCCCGCCGTCTCTTCCTGCTGAGCGCGAGCGCGGCGGCTGCCGCAGCGGCCGCCGGGCTAGTGCCGCGTCTGGTACGTCCGGCCTTTGCCGACGACAGCCGCCGTGCGGGCGCGCCCGCACATTTCGAGGTCGCCTTCAGCGACGCCGAATGGCGCAAGCGTCTCTCGCCCGGACAGTACGAAATCCTGCGTCAGGAAGGCACCGAACGCCCGTATTCCAGCCCGCTGAACGACGAACACCGCGCCGGCACCTTCGCGTGCGCGGGCTGTGCACAGCCGCTGTTCTCGTCGCGCACCAAGTTCGACAGCCATACCGGCTGGCCAAGCTTCTGGACCCCGCTCGACAAGGCCGTGGGCACCCGCACCGACACCACGTTCGGGATGATTCGTACCGAAGTCCATTGCAGCCGTTGCGGCGGCCATCTGGGTCACGTATTCGACGACGGCCCGAAGCCGACCGGCCTGCGCTACTGCATGAACGGTCTGGCGATGACATTCCTCCCGCAAGCCGCCTGAGTGCCCGCACGGGTCCCGCCAGCCAGCCCGATGGCAAGCGACGAGACCCGCAGCGGCACTCAGGCAATGAAGAGAAGCACCGTCCCGGCTGAAGCCGGTCCCGACTCACCGCTCACTCTATAAAAACTTGCACCGTCCGAAGATCGGACGTCGCCCAAGGAGCGCTTCATGACTTTGCTCATCCTTGCCTACCTCGGTGGGATTCTGACGATCGTCAGCCCGTGCATCTTGCCGGTGCTGCCGTTCGTGTTCTCGCGCGCCGGTCAGTCGTTCTCGCGCAGCGTGCTGCCCATGCTCGCCGGCATGGTGCTGATGTTCGCGGTCGTCGCCACGCTCGCCGCCGTCGGCGGTAGCTGGGTCGTGCAGGCCAACCAGTACGGACGCTGGCTCGCCCTCGCGCTCGTCGCCATCTTCGGTGCGACGCTGCTGTTCCCGAAACTGGCCGAACGCCTGACGCACCCGCTCGTGTCGCTCGGCAATCGTCTGACGCAGTCCGCACAAGGTGACGGCACAACCCCCGATGGCGAATCGAAGGGTGCCGGCCCGGGCGCCTCGTTCCTGCTCGGCATCGCCACCGGTCTGCTGTGGGCGCCCTGCGCCGGCCCGATTCTCGGTCTGGTGCTCACCGGCGCCGCCCTGCAAGGCGCGAGCGTCGGCACCACGTTGCTGCTGATCGCTTACGCGGCAGGTGCAGCGACCTCGCTCGCCCTGGCGTTGCTCGTCGGCGGACGCGTCTTCGCCACCATGAAGCGCTCCCTCGGCGCAGGCGAATGGATTCGCCGCGTGCTGGGCGGCCTGATGCTCGCAGGCGTCGGTGCGATTGCGCTGGGTCTCGACACGGGCGTACTCGCCCAATTGTCGACGGCGTCGACCGGCGGCATCGAACAGCGTCTGGTCGATCAACTGGGCGGCCGTGGCAATGCTGCGAATGTCGGTAATCGCGGCAATGCCGACGATAGCGCCAATAGCACCAACAGCGCCGCCACCGAAGCCCCGACGGCAGACGCTGGCAATGGCAACGGCAACGGCACGGACAGCACGAACAACGCTGCCGGTGGCCCCGCCATGATGGCCGCGAGCAATGCCATGGTTCGCACCGCAGCGAGCGAGCCCGCACCGCTGCCCGTCGAAGGCCAGTTGCCCTCGCTCGACGGTGCCGTTCAATGGCTCAACTCGCCGCCGCTCACCGCACAGGCACTGCGTGGCAAGGTCGTGCTCATCGACTTCTGGACCTACTCCTGCATCAACTGCCTGCGCACGCTGCCGTACGTGAAAGCGTGGGCACAGAAGTATCGCGATCAGGGGCTCGTCGTCATCGGCGTACACGCACCGGAATTCGCCTTCGAGCGCGACATCGGCAACGTGAAGAAAGCCGTGCACGATCTCGGCGTCGACTATCCGGTCGCCATCGACAACAACTACGCCATCTGGCGCGGCTTCAACAATCAGTATTGGCCGGCGCACTACTTCGTCGATGCGCAGGGCCGCGTGCGTTACCACCACTTCGGTGAGGGCAACTACGCCGAATCGGAGCGCGTGATCCAGCAACTGCTGCGTGAAGCCGGTGCCAAGCAGGTCGCCGACAGCATCACGGACGTCAAGGCCAGCGGCGTGCAACAAGCCGCCGACATGGGCGATGTCCAGTCGCCGGAAACGTACGTCGGCTACGAACGCGCCGAAAACTTCGCGTCGCCGGGCGGCGCCGTGAAGGACGCCGTGAACGAGTACCACGCCCCGTCGATGCCGTCGCTCAACAACTGGGGATTCGCCGGGCAATGGAAGGTCGGCCCCGAGCAGGCGACGGCTACGCAGGTTGGTGCACGCATCGTCTACCGCTTCCACGCTCGTGACCTGCACCTGGTGCTTGGCCCCGACGCCAGCGGCAAGCCCGTGCGCTTCCGCGTGACCGTCGACGGAGAGGCCCCGGGCGACGCGCATGGCACCGACGTCGCGGCCGACGGCACCGGCACGGTGACCTCGCAGCGTCTGTATCAACTGGTCCGTCAAAAGGGCGACGTGCGCGACCACACGTTCAGCATCGAGTTTCTCGACGCCGGGGCGTCTGCCTACGCCTTCACGTTCGGTTGATCGAAAAACCAGGACTCACTAACGCCGTACAAGTCCATACAACGCCCTACAGGCCCTTACAACACCGCAACCAAGGCGTCCGTCGACGCCGGGAGTCTTAAGATGACCAAGTTCGATTCACAACAACGGCAACAACAGCAACAACCGCAGCAAGCGCTCCATCGCGATGCCGCCACATCGCGCCGCAAGACGTCACCGATCTCGCACTTGCGACGCGCCCTGATCGGCACGGCCGCCGTCGCCGCCGGGGTCTTCGTGTGGCAATCGGGGGCGTTCGCCTTTGGCGCCGAGGATGCCGTCGTCATTGCCGCACCAAAGCTCGACGAACCGTCGACGGGCGCCCGCACCGAAACGGCGGTCTTCGCCGGCGGCTGCTTCTGGGGCGTGCAGGGTGTCTTCCAGCACGTGAAGGGCGTGACGAAGGCCGAGTCAGGCTATGCCGGTGGCACTGCCAAGACGGCCGACTATGAGACGGTCAGCACGGGCTCGACCGGGCATGCCGAATCGGTGCAGGTGACGTTCGATCCGCAGCAGGTGTCTTACGGCAAGCTGCTGCAAATCTACTTCTCGGTGGCGCATAACCCCACGGAGGTGAACCGCCAGGGCCCGGACAGCGGCACGCAATACCGCTCGGCCGTCTTCCCGATGACCGATGCACAGCGCCAGGTCGCCACCGCCTACATCGCTCAGCTGGACGCTTCGCACGCCTACAACAAGCCCATTGCCACGAAGGTCGAGAAGTACACCGGCTTCTACGCTGCCGAGACGTATCACCAGGACTTCCTCACGGAGCACCCGACCTATCCGTACATCGTCATCAACGATCTGCCGAAGGTGAAGGACCTCAAGCGCATTTTCCCCACGCAGTACCGCGATTCGCCGGTGCTCGTGAAAACCGCTTCGACGAAGTAAATGTTGCGGTGGAGGAGAACGGCGGTCGTCTCGTCAAAGAGGCCGCTGCCGTCGATATGGCAGGTGTAGGTGTAGTTGGTATTGCAGTAGCTGTGTGCAGTAGCAGTAGCAGTAGCAGTAGCAGTACGGTAATTGCTGTCGAAGTCGCGTTACCAGTAGTAAGCGCAGTGCAATAGCGAGAGCAGGAAGGGCCCGGGTGCCGCTCATGCAGGGCACCCGGCAGCCCCTTACTCACCGACGCTTTACGCACCGGCCAACTCACGCGACCGCCAACCTCAACGGTCGCTCAACTGATCAACTGAACAGCGGATCAGCGATTCTCGGCAAGGCGGTAAACACGCAGACGATGCCCATCCGGATCGGACGCGACGAACGTGCGGCCGAAGTCCATCGTCGTCGGCGCCTGAAGAATCGTGATGCCTCGCGAACTCCAGTCCTCCCACGTCGCATCGACGTGTGCATACGACGCCACCGGGAACACCACCTCGCTGCCGCCCGGCGGCGCAATCGCCGTCGGCGCCACGGAGAAGCGCGCCCACAGGCCGAGCTTCATCCCCGAGGGAAAAGCAAACAACGCAAATCCCGGCGACGCTTCCACCGGTTCCAGATCGAACAGATCCGAATAGAAACCCGCGCTCTCGGGCGGGCTGGCAACGTACAAATTGATCATGTCGGGATGCAGCATGACGAGCTCCTGTCGTTCGTTATCGATGAAGTTTTTATGGACAACGCCGCTTCGATCGCTGGCGAATCGAATGCCGTCCTGCGTTGTCATGAACGTCATCGTACGAAGGGATGCTGTCAGTTTTTGTCAGCAGCAAAACACCGATTTTAAACGCATCGACGAACGGCTTTTGCACCGTCCGTCACACCGCTGACACATGCGAAACCGACGGCAACTCAGTCCTTGCCCGTCGTCTCGCGCCACGCTTTGAGCAACGCGCGACGCCCGCGCGGGTAACGCGTTACGGTCACCGTCATCGCTTCGATACGGTCGCAACGGAAGCTGCGAAAATCGTCGCGCAATTCACACCACGCCAGAATCATGCGAACACGGTCGAAGAAGCCGAGTGCGAACGGCCAGACGACGCGCTCCGACAGGCGTCCCGCTTCGTCGCGGTAGGAGAGATGGAGTTTGCGTTCGGCGCGAATGGCCTCGCGAATGTCGGTCAGCTCGACGATCATCGGCGGCAACGGATCGCCCGGCCCGATGAGCAATGTCGACGCTTCCAGCGACGTGCGTAGATCCGACGGCAGCACTGCGGCGATCTTCGCCAGCGCGTTCGCGGCGGCGTCCGCCAGCGCCCCGTCGGTGCGCTTCGCAACCCAGCGCGAGCCGAGCACGATCGCCTCGATTTCCTCTTCCGAGAACATCAGCGGCGGCAGCATGAACCCCGGCTTGAGCACGTAGCCCAGCCCCGGCGCGCCTTCGATGTGCGCGCCTTGCGACTGCAATTCGGCGATGTCCCGATAGAGCGTGCGCAAGCTCACGCCGAGCGAAGTGGCGAGCGCCGCCCCCGCCACCGGATAGCGGTGACGGCGCAGCAACTGCATCAGGGAAAAGAGACGTTGTGTGCGGGACATGGCGCGTCATTATGCGCCATGTCCTGCCACGTCCGGTATGTCGCACAGCGTCGGACGACGCCGGCATGGCTTGCGATTTACTTCTGACGCAGTTGCTTGACGATCTCGGAATTCACGTCGCCCGCCTGCCCGCCGTACGCCACGCGCAGGTAGTTCGACAGCTCCGAGATCTGCGCGTCGGTGAACCGTCTGTCGAAGCCCGGCATGTCCTGCATTGCTTCGAGTCCCGGGAATTTCTGCGCCTCGACGCCATCGAGAATCGTGACGATCAGATTGCGCGGATCCTTCTGACGCACCGTCGAATTGCCCAGCATCGACACGGCCACGTGCGGCTTGCCGGTGCCATCTGCCGCGTGGCAGCCGGCGCAAACGGCGAGATACAGGTTACGGCCCGCCATCAGCTTGCTCGTATCGGGATGCTCCGGCAGCGGCTTCGGGGCCGGCGGCGCATCGCCGAGCAGGTACGTCGACAATGCACGCAGATCGTCTCCCGTCAGATACTGCGTACTCAGATGCACCACCGGATACATTTCGCCGAACGCCGAGCCTTGCGGCGCGATGCCGGTGCCGAAGAACGTTTGCAGATCCTTCACCGTCCAGCCGCGTGCCGCCAGCGCGTCGGGCGTCAGATCGGGCGCCGCGATACGCGCGAGCGCTGCGCCCCCAAGGGGCTTCGCCTTGTCGAGCTGCCCGAAGGTGCCGCGCGGGGTGTGGCACTCCGCGCAGTGGCCGAGGGCGTTGGCAAGGTAGCGCCCGCGCAGCCAGTCGGTCGACTGGCCTTTCGATGCGTCAGGCAAGGTGTCTTTCAGGAACATCCAGTCCCATGCGCGCATCGCGAAGCGCATGTTGTACGGGAACGAGAGGTCGTGTTTTCGGTTGGGCACGGCGGCCGGCTTCACCGACATCAGATAGGCGTAGATGGCATCGCTGTCCGCACGCGTCATCTGCCGGTACGACGTGTACGGCATGGCGGGATACAGCACCTTGTCCGGCGCTACGCCGTCGTGCAGCGCACGGTAGAACTCGTCTGCCGTCCATCCGCCGATGCCGTTCGTCTTGTCCGGCGTGATGTTGGTCCCGTAGAACGTACCGAACGGCGACTTGAGCGGCACGCCACCCGCGAATGGGGCACCGTCTGCGCTCGTATGACACGCCGCGCAGTCTGCCGCACGCGCCAGATACTTGCCGCGCGTGATCAGTTCGGACGGGGCCTGCGATGCTGGTGCGGACGTCGGGGCAACCGTTGCCGACGACGCTTTCGCCGCAGGCTCGCTGGCCGACGCCGCAGGTGCCGATGTAGCCGCAGACGCCGCCGGTGCGCTCGCCGCTGCCGGGGCGTCCGCTGCCATCGCGCTCGTCACTAGCGACGGGATCATCGACGTCTTCGGCTTCGGTGGTTGCGTCGGCTCGGGCGGCTTCGGCGTGTTCGAGTCGTTGCACGCGGTGACAAGCAACACGGTGGCGAGACACGCCACGCGCAGCCCCCATCGGGAGACGCGAGATCCGCGGGAGGCGCGAGTCGAATGCATGGTGGTTCCTGTCATTTCGCGCCCCCTCACTTCGCGTCCTTGATGCAACCGGGCGTCTTCAGCACAACGTCGCGCACGGCCTCGTAATAGCGCACATAACCCGTGCACCGGCAGATCTGATCGTTGAGCCCTTCGGTGATCGCGGCTTCGAGATCCGCCCGTGCAATCGGTTGACGCTTCAGCCGCTCGATCAGCACCGTCGCCGCATTCACGAACCCCGGCGTGCAGTAGCCGCACTGGAAGCTGAAATGATCGAGGAACGCCTGCTGGATCGGCGCGAGCGACACCTTGCCGTCGGCGTCGCGCGTGGCGTGCCCTTCCACCGTGCGTACCGTCTTCCCGTCGAAATAGTTCGCACCGGTGATGCAGCTACGCACCGTCTCGCTGCTGCCGTCGGCATGATCGACGATCACCACGCACGCATGGCAGATGCCCTGCCCGCACCCCAGACGCGAGCCGGTCAGCCCCAGCGTCTCGTGCAGGAAGTCGATCATCATCAGGCCGGCGGGCACGTCCATCGGACCGTGCGACACGCCGTTGACTTTCACCGTCACGGGTAACGTTTCCCACGGTTTCTTGCCATTCGACGGCGTCGAAACCGGCGCTGCACTCGCGCTGCTCATGGGTTGCGTCGCGGCAGCCGCAGACGCAGCAGACGCAGCAGACGCCGCGGAAGCCGATGCCGCCTGTGGTGCGCTCACCGTGTTCGGTGCGTTCGTTGTGTCCGTCATGCCAGTACCTCCTGGATCTTCTCCGGCGTCACCGGCAAATCAGTAAATCGATGGCCGATCGCATGCGCGAGGCCGTTCACAATGGCGCCCACCACGGGAATCATCACCACTTCGGCGATGCCCTTGGGCACGTCGGTCTCGGAGATCGGCGGCAGCACTTCGCCCGTTTGCGTCCAGACAGCGACGTCCACCGCGCGCGGCAGGTGATAACGGTTGAAGTTCCACGTGCCATTGCCGGGGCCGTCTTCGTACAGCGGCAGGTATTCGTGCAACGCATGGCCGATGCCCATCGCGAGCCCGCCTTGCAGTTGCCCCGAGACGAGTTGCGGCGAAATCTGATTGCCGCACTCCATGATCGAGTGATGCGAAATCAGTTCGACCTTGCCCGACGCTTCGTGCACGGACAATTCGACGAGCGTGCCCACTGCGCTGTAATACGTCACAGCCGCGTTGTTGCGCTGCACCGGCGGGTAATAGACGCGCTTGCGGTCGAAAGTCCGATAGCCGGTAGCGGGCACGGGTGCCGCGACTTGCGCCCCTATGGCACTCGTGGCGCTCGCGTTGGCCGAATGCGCCCCTTTCGCACCCTGCGATGCGGATGCGGCAGCCGATTTCGCTGGCGCGTTGCCGCTGCGATGCGCCGCCTTCGCCGCGGGGGCCTGCGCCGCCTGCGTCTGTGCGGCGGCAGCCGCCGGGTTCGCCCCGCCCTTGCCGAAACGCAGCGCAATGCCGTCGACCGGCAGGCGCTGCGTCACACCGTCGCCCAGATCCCAGTCGGCTTCGGCCCACTGCCAGCGGTTGAACACGTGCACCGTCGCGCCCGTGGCGAGTCCCAGATCGTGGGCCGTCTTCGCGAGCATGGCGAACGGCAGCGCTTCGAGCCCGGCCGCAGAAAGCTTGCCCTCGACCCAGCGCGCGTCTTCGGCGCGCACCACGAGCGGTGCGGCCTGACCGCCGCCCAGCCCCCGGCGCCAGATCGACAGCGCCGCCGGCCACAGGCCCTGCAAGAACAGCAGACGCGCGGCTTCGCGCGTGCTGTGCGTGAAATAGAACGCGGAGTTCGTGGCGCTCGACGGCGACGCATACCCCGGCGACCAGCGCGGGTTCGCTGCGAGCTTGTCCTGATCGCCCTGCGACATCAGATACGGATCACCGCTCGTGACGACCGGCAGTTCCGGCCAGTCGGTGATGGCGATATGCACGTCCGTCGCGGGCATGCCCAGCCATTTCGCCACGGCCACAGCCTGCGACGTAGACGTTCCCGTACCGATCTCCGCCGCCGTGTGGTGCAGCGAAATCTTGCCGGTCTCGTCGAACTCCACGCGCGCAAACGACGTCTCCGCGCCCGTGCCGAAGTCCTTCTGCACGCACGCGAATCCCACGCCGTAGCGACGCCCCGGATGCGCGGCTTCATATTCGGCTTTCTTCTTGTCGCGCTGCGTCCACAACGGATGCGCCTTCGCGCGGGCGAGCACTTCGTCGACCCGTACCGCCCCGGCGGGGATCGCGCCCTGCGTGTTCTTCATGCCCGAGCGCAACGCGTTCTTCATGCGGAAGTCGATCGCGTCGAGACCGAGTTGTGCGGCCATCTCGTCGATCATCATCTCGGTGGCCGCCATCGACTGCAACGTGCCGTACCCGCGCGCCGAGCCCGCATCGATCGCGCGCGAGGCAATCGCCACGCTCGCCAGATCGCTTTGCGGGAAGTAGTAGATCGACTGCGCGGCCGTAGCACCCACCATCGCCACCGAGGGCGAGAAGTTCATGCGGCCGCCGCCGTTGCACTCCATGTCGGCTGCGAACGCCTGAAGCATGCCGCTCTCTTTGTCGACGCCGATGCGATAGCGCATCGTGAAGGCGTGACGCTTGAGCGACGTCTGAAACTGTTCGTAGCGGTCGTTGGCGAGCCGCACCGGCAGGCCATCGCCGTACATCGCGGCGGCCAGTCCGTAAAACGGCATGTTGTAGTGATCCTTCGAGCCATAGCCGACCGTGTAGCACGGATAGACGATCAGACGCCTGACCGGAAAGTGCCCTTTCGCCGCCATCGCCGCCGCGTTCTCCGCCACTTCCGACGGCGACTGCGTGGGCACCACCATGTGCAGCGTTTGCGTCGCGGCGTCGTACCAGCAGTTGGCGTTATCGGGTTCGAGCGCCGCCGTGTCGACCGACTGCGTGCGGTACTCGCGCGACATCACCAGCCAGTTCGACGGCGGATGCGCGAGCGCGTCGCCGATCTTGCCGGCATGCGCCATGCCCTGCTCGTCGAGTTTGCCGTGATCGTTGCCGTCCGGCCAGACAGGCAGATGCTTGCGCATCATGCTCGGGAAGATCGGGGCATCCTTCAGACTGGAGTAGACGTCATCGTCGTAGGCTGTCTTGCCACCCACACGCACGTACCGGAAGCTGCCCCACGGGTCGCGTTCCAGCGGGCCGGTGACATCGCCGTAACGAATGATTTCGTCGTGGAACTTGAGTTTGTCCTTGGCAAAGCGAAAGCGCGTGAAATCCTTGTAGATCAGAATCGCGACCGCGTGCCCGAGATAGGCGGGCGTCTTGCCCGTGGGCAGCAGCATGTCGTCGCCATAGAACTCGGGGAAGGCGATGCCGTCGCGCGCGAGATCGTCGGCCGTCACCAGACGGTCGGGTTGCAGACCGTCGTCCAGACGCGAGAGATCGAAACCGAGATAGGGACGGTCGGCGAGCGTGGTGCGCAACACGAAGGCATGCGCCTGTTGCGCGGGCCAGCCCGGCATGTCGCGCGAGCGCACGTCGCGCGCGAAAATCTTGCTGCCGGTGACTTTGGCCGTGCCGTCGATACGGAATTTCGCTTGTCCCTTGACGGCGTCCCACGCGACCGGCGTGAGGTTCCTGTCTTCGAAGAGCGCGGCAAATGCCCGGCTGCCCATCGGCGCGATGTACACGGAGATCCCCGCGATGACCGACGCCTTGAGGAACCCGCGACGCGTCAACGCGAATCCGGGCGACGTCTCGGGACTCGTGGTGTTCGATGCACTTGCGGGAGATTGGGGGGATGCGCTGGCGTCATGACGAGCGTCGTCGCTCGACACGGCCGCGGATGGACTGTGTTTTCTTGGCAGGCGCGGCATATGCGTTCCGTCCGTCTTGTTTTGGGGGGACGTGCCACGAACACGAATGCGACCCGCAACTCCCGAACGACAAAACGGCACTGCAACGATTCACGCGGCCACATCGTCACGCACTGACGTCACTTACATCGCTGACGTCTGACGATATGGACCCACGATGCATGTTCACAATGCGTGACATTCGCGCGCCGTGATGCGCTCAGGAAGTGCGATGAGAACACGCTTCATGAGTGACACCGGACGTTTCAAGGCTACACGCCGACTCCATGAATGACAAGGTTGGGCATGACGCACTGCGTGAGAACGCGCCCGTCGCATCACGCATTGCGCACCGCGCGGCGGGCGCGAGCGGGCGATATTCGCAACGCGTGATGTTCGCTATGCCAAATAAGAAATGCCGCTATATCCGGGCGGACACAGCGGCATCGAAAAGTTTGTGTAGCGCGTGCTTTTTCGCATCACGTGCGCGTCAGACCGACATCAGGCAATACGCAACTCCATGCACGTCAGATCGAGCCAGCGACCGAACTTCGTGCCGACTTCGCTGAACGTGCCAACCATGCGAAAACCGAGCTTTTCGTGCAGACGAATCGACGGTGCGTTCTGGGCTTCGATGGCCGCGATCATCACGTGCACATCGAGGGCGCGCGCCCGCTCGATGAGCGCAAGCATGAGCGCCTCACCGAGGCCGCCACCGCGTGCATTCTTGTCGATGTAGATCGAATGCTCGACGGTGTGCCGATAGCCATCGAATGCGCGCCAGTCGCCGAACGAGGCGTAGCCCACGGTCTTGCCATCGCGCTCGGCAACGATCACCGGATAGCCGCGCTTCAGACGTGCCGCCAGCCACTCGCGGCGATTATCGAGGTCGACGAGGATCTCGTTCCAGATCGCGGTGGTGTGCTCGACGGCGTCGTTGTAGATGTCGCGGATGACCGGGAGGTCGGCGTCGGTGGCGTCGCGAATCGTCAGCGAAGCCGACGATGAGGAGGAAGCAGTCATTTCAGAAATCCCGCAAGCAAGTGGCCGCATGCCAGTGTGTGATCACATTTGCCGTATCACCCGCATACGGCCATGAAAAGGCGACAAGCATGACACCAAGGGTCACCGTGCCGTCAATTCGTGGCATCCATTTTACTAGAAATAAATTTCCAGTAAACTGGACGCCATGGATATCAACGAACGCATCGCCCGCCGTGTGCGCGACCTGCGCAGCGAGCGCGGCTACTCCCTCGACACGCTGGCCGAGCGCAGCGGCGTGAGCCGTTCGAGCATTTCACTCATCGAGCGCGCGCAGACGAGCCCGACGGCCAACGTGCTGGACAAGCTCGCCACCGCGCTGGACGTCACGCTGGCGTCGCTCTTCGACGAGCAGGCCGAAGCCGATGTCCCCCCCTCACCGCTCGCCCGCTACGCCGATCAGCCCGTGTGGACCGATCCCGATTCGGGTTACGTGAGACGCAATCTCTCGCCGTCGCAACCGTCACCGCTCCAGTTCGTGGAGGTCCGGTTCCCGGCGGGCGAGCGCGTCGCCTACGACACCGGCGCGAGGGACAACGAAGTCTGGCAACAGATCTGGGTTATCGACGGCACCATCGAAATCACGCTCGGCAGTACCACCTGGCGACTCGATACCGGCGATTGCCTCGCCATGCGGCTCGATCAGCCGATCGGCTTTCACAATCCCACGTCGGCCACGGCGCGCTACCTCGTCGGGCTCGTCACATTGCCGTTTCATGCTGCGAGGAGAACGCCCTGATGTCTTCCGCTTCCCCCGTCTCCGACATTGTCGTGACATCGCTCGACGGTGAACAGGCGTTTGCGGCCGTCGACGCCCTCGCCGACGTGCTCATCGATTGCGTGGAAGGTGGCGCATCGGTGAGCTTCATGCTGCCGCTCACCCGAGAGCGCGCGACGGCGTTCTGGTGCAAGGTCGCCGAAGGTGTCGCCCGGGGCGAGCGCGTGTTGCTCGTGGCGCGACGTGCCGCCGATCCAGCCGACGGCGGCGGGATCGGCAGTATCGTCGGCACCGTGCAACTGATTCTCGATCTGCCGGAGAATCAGCCGCACCGCGCCGACGTCGCCAAGATGCTCGTGCACCGTTCTGTCAGGCGTCAGGGCGTAGCCCAGCGCTTGATGGCCGCGCTCGACGATGCCGCACGGGCCCATGCACGTCACGTGCTGGTGCTCGACACCGTCACGGGCGGCGATGCGGAACGGCTCTACCAGCGTAGCGGCTGGCAACGCGCGGGGGACGTCCCGAAGTTCGCGCTCATGCCGGACGGCGAATACTGCGCCACGACCTTCTACTACAAGCACCTCTGATACTTGCGGCGCGATGCTCGTCCGGCGCTGGTCCATGGGTGCTTCATGGCCAGTCACGCCGGACCGCACGTCGTTAGATCAACGCAGCGCCGCCAATCCGGCAAGCAACGCCTTGTGGAACGCTGCCGGGTCTTGCATCTGTGGGGCGTGCCCCAGATCGGGGAATTCGACGAGGGTCGAATCCGGAATCGTGGCATGCGTGGTCTTGCCCAGTTCCGCATAGTGGCCGATGCGCGCCTGTACGTCAGGCGGCGAGAAGTCCTTGCCGATCGCGGTGGTGTCCTTGTCGCCGATCATCAATAGCGTGGGCACGCGAATTTCCCCCAGTTCGTAGACGACCGGCTGCGTATAGATCATGTCGTAGAGCAACGCCGAATTCCACGCCACGATCCGCTTGCCCGGTCCCCGGTACATGCCTGCGAGCATCTGCACCCACGGCTCGTAGCGCTCGCTCCATTGCCCGGCGTAATACGTCGACTGTTCGTATCGACGAATGCCGGGCGCGCTCGTGCGCAATTCCCGATCGAACCACTGGTCCACCGTCCTGGACGGCACGCCCAACGCCTTCCAGTCCTCGAGACCGATCGGATTGACCAGCACCAGTTGCTGCGTCTCGTTCGGATACATCAGCGCATAACGTGCGGCCAGCATGCCGCCCGTCGAGTGGCCAATGATCGTCGCCGACGAGATACCCAGCGAAGCGAGCAACGCGTGCGTGTTATTGGCCAGTTGCTGAAAACTGTATTGGTACTGCGCCGGCTTGCTCGACTTGCAGAAACCGATCTGGTCCGGGGCAATCACGCGATAGCCTGCGCCGGCGAGCGTGTCGATCGTCTCCTGCCACGTGGCGGCGCAGAAGTTCTTGCCGTGCAACAGCACGACGGTGCGACCGTTCGCTTGCGCCGGTTTGACGTCGATATACGCCATATGCAACGGCAAGCGCTGCGACGTGAAGTCGAAACGATTGACTGGATACGGATAGTCGAAGCCCTGCAACTCCGGGCCGTAGGCCGGACCGGCGTTGGAATCCGGACCGATGGCGGGACTGGCGCCAGGACTGACCACGGTACGCTCCGGCACCGGGTCGGCGGCACGTGCGGGGGCTGCGATCAGCGTAGCGCTCAGCGTCACGAGGGAGGCAAGACTGACAAAGGCTGTGGTGCGCAATATGGCGGCAGCGTGTTGCGACAGGTGGCGCACGCGCCGGTAGAGCAATGACGGCATGGGAGGGGGGGCGTGCAATGGCACGCGAAGTGGCACAAAGCGGGATGCCCTGATTCTGCCACGCAGGCCCTTTTTTCGAAGGGCAGGGGCGACGCCTCCCGGCCGACTGTTCACGCAACGGGTTTGCACCGATTTCATTAACAATCGAGCCGAATTACCATCATTTGCAAAAATTCACGAACAAATCATCGACATCACCTTCCATCGGGGCCTGTGAAATCCCGTTTCCCGGAAAAACGGTCAGCATTTCCGTCGAAAGCCCCTTATAAATAAGGGGTTATTCACCGGACTTTCTTCACATCTTCATCAATTTTCCGAAGCGCTCGCGCGCCTCATGTTTCGGTACCCGCAACGCTACGACGGTGGGTACTCACATTACATGTAAGTGAGCGCGAACCCCGATACGTCGGGGGTTGTGGTATTTTTCTGGCGCTTCAAACGCTCGTATAAGCGAGTCCTCGCTTCGGAAACCGAAAGAATTGCGTAAAACCGGACCCCATTGATGCGTGGCGCGCATGGCTGCCACAACTTTGCCGTTTTGGGAATGGTTTTCGGGGGGCCGAAAGAAACTCGGTAAAATCCGCAGCGGCACAGGTATCCCTACATAGCGCATGCCCGTGCATGAGAGGCCCGGCAACACCTGCGGCCTCTCGCCGAAGTCGAAGTAAACGGCGTTCTCGCCGCTCAATGGAAGACAAGCATCAGATGAAAGCGCCCAGCAACCTGATTACTGGTGAAGTGCGGACCAAAATCCGCGGCATGATTCTCGCCTCGGAACTCAAGCCGGGGCAGCGCCTCATCGAGGACGATCTGATTCAATTACTTGGCGTGGGCCGCACGCCCGTGCGTGAAGCGTTGCTGATCCTTCAGGGCGAAGGTTTCATCGCGCGCAATCGCGGCTGGGAAGTGCAAGGGGCCGACCATCTGCCCGTGCGAGCGATCTTCGAGAGCCGCATGGCGATCGAATCCGAAACGGCCCGGCTGGCGGCGCGCAAGATCACGCCGGATGTCTGCAATGCGCTGGAAGCCCTGATCGAACAGATGGAGCCGAGTCCGGATCTGCCGCGTCTGGCCTTGAACCGTCTCAATACGGAATTTCACGATCTGATCGTGAAGGCAGCAGATAACGTGGTAATCGCACAGTTTCACGAACGTACGCAGTTTTACTACCGGGCGCTGCGCGTACCGGTCATGTTCTCCGACGAACAACTGCGTGCCACCAATGCGCAGCACCGCGAACTGCTCGCTGCGTTGCGCGCGCACGACGAAGCGCTCGCGGAGCAGATCGCCCGTGACCACGTCGAGACGACGATGCACATCGTCGAACCCGCCCTGCCGCGCTGAGCGGGCATTCGTGCATCGGGCGGCTCAGATCGGATTCAAGCCCTGCCCGACACCCTCACCCGCCGCACCGCCCGACATGTCGACGGGCAGCGCCAACATGGGGCACATGCCGCCCTCGTCAGCGCACCAGATAGCCTGCGACACGCCAACGCGCGTCGATCCCGTAGGCCATCGTCACCATCTCATGCGCCTCGGCCTTGTTCTCGAACACCGTGTCGTACTGAATCACCACGTACTCACCATCCGGTTGCCCGGCGAGCGAGCGGGTAAATACCGCGTCGTGCATCTTTCTGGACTTCACCTTGCCTAGCGGCAAGCGTGCACCTTGCAGGCTGCGTGCCCAGTCGTCGGCGGACACCGCACGCTGAAACACCGGTGCGGCCTGCTCCCAGCTCTGCTGCCCGCGATTGACGTCGACCAATCCCAACCAAAGACCGGCGGCTTCGAGCGCCGGACGCATATCGCGATTGATGTCCGCTGCCGGTGCAGTGGCATGACTGGCCGGGCTGGCAAACAGCGGCGGTTGCGCCGAGCGGCGTTGCATCGGCTCTTGCTGTGCCAGCGCGGGCAGAGCGCTCAGGCCGGCGGCCACGCCCAGCGCGAGCGCCGCCAGGCGGGTGAAACGAAAAGGATGTGACGCTTGGCGTCGGGTCGTCTGCATTGACGAAAGCTCCTTCAGGCAGAAATAGCGAACCCGGCCATTCTACTGGTGTGGCACGCGAAGGAATGTAACGCGCGTCGCGCCGTACATTACAATGCTCAACACATACATGTCAGCCTTCCCCCTTGGCCATTGCCATGTTGACGACGTCCCTCCTCGCGATTACCTCGTTGCTCAGCTTCATGATGTTGCTGATCGTGGGGTCTCTCGTACGTTCGCGCGTAGCTGGCGTTCGTGAGTGGTGCTTCGCCAACGTCGCCGTTCTGGCGTCGTTACCGCTTTTCGCGCTTCGGGGCGTCATCCCCGACTTTCTGTCGATTCCCATCGCCAACCTCGCCCTGGCCGGTGGCCTGCTGCTCTATTACGCCGGCTGCGCGCGCTTTCTCGGCCGTTCACCGCACTGGCACGTGCTGGGCGCGTCGCTCGGCGTGCTCGCGGCGGCGATCCTGTTCTGGCATTACGGCATCGACAACCCCTCGCTGCGCGTGGTCGCGGTCTCGGCGTTTCACGCCACGTTCCTGCTCGCAACCTCGGTCCTGATCCTGCGCCATATCCCGCCGCGCCGTCATCGCTATAACTATTGGCTGACGGCTGGCATGGCTGCGGTGTTCGCCGTTGCGCACACGGTGCGCGGCGTGACGTTCGCGTGGGCGCCCGCGCCCGGTCTCGAAGTCTTCGCGCCGACGATGTTCAACCTGGTCATGCTCACGATCGGCGCCGTTGTCATGCCCGCCATGACCATGGGGTCGGTCCTCATGATTCACGACGCGATGCTCGCCACGGCCGAAGAGGCAGCCAATCGCGACTATCTGACGGGGGCGATCTCGCGCAAGCATTTCGATCTGCTCGCGCGTCAGGAGATGGCGCGCGCCGTGGCACGGGGCTGGCCGCTGTCGATCATCGTCATCGACCTCGATCACTTCAAGGCGATCAACGACACGCATGGGCATGCGGGTGGCGACACGGTGCTGCGCGAATTCGTGAAGCTCGTTCGCGACAGTCTGCGCGAGGGCGACGTCTTCGGACGATTGGGCGGCGAGGAGTTTGCGGTGTTGCTGCCCGGCACCGACACGCCGGGGGCGATCCGCATTGCCGAGCGCCTGCGAACGCAGGCGAGCCGGCATCTGGTCGCCGGGCCGTTTGGCGTGTGCCACTACACGCTGAGCGGCGGTGTGGCGACGTGGATCGAGCACGAAAGCCTCGAAGCGCTGTGCATTCGCGCCGACCGCGCCCTCTATGCGGCCAAGATCTCCGGGCGCAATCTCGTGCTCTCCGACGTACTCTCCAGCGACGAAACGGCCTCCGAAGCCGGCTGACGACCACCGTCGGCCCTCAGTCATCAGCTCTCGGTCGTCAGTCTCAGCGACCTTGATCGCCTCGCGCGTCTTCCCTTCGACTTACGTCGTCGCGCCATCTCCCGCATCGGGGAAGAATTCGCGACGCATGCGTGCCACATAGGCCGTCAGGTTCGGATGGTTTTCGATCTCGTCGCGCAACGGCTGACGAAAATCGGGCGACATCGCACCGGAGATGAAACCGAAGGCCGTGGCGTCGGCCCCGCACGGCCGGTCACCGAAGAAGTACGGCTGATCGCCGAGCAACTGGGCGGCAGCCTGCGCCCCACGTGCGAGCAACTGGCGCTGCTCCTCCGGCTGGTAACGGCCGGTGCCCTGCCCGTGCAGCGTGTTGCGCACCTTGCGACGGATCAGCGCCTGCGCCAGCGGACGCACCGGCCACGGAATCGATCGGAAGAACGACGCCGGGCCTTTCTCGAAATTCTCGTCGTCGCACCAGCGCGCCTGCACGACGTGCCAGTAGAAATGGTCCTCCAGCGCCTTCTCGAACATCCATGCCGCGCCGCGTTGCACTGGCGTGAGCCCCGCATCGAAGTCGAACCCGTACTTGCGCTCGATATGCAGGCGGATCAGCGTCGAGTCCGCCACGATCTCGCCGTCGTCGTCGATGTAAGGCAGCTTGCCCTTGGGCGCGCGACGGAATCCGCCTCGATTGGTCTGGTATGGCAGCCCGGCCAGCTTTAGCAGCATCTCCGCCTTGACGACGAACGGACTGGCGTCCGGCAGCCCGAACGCCGGGCCGAAGGTATACAGGGTCAACATCTCGAGGCGCGCTCCTGTGCGAAAAGGTTGGCGCAGAGTATTACACGCCGTCATGCCAGCGGCGAGCCCTTCGAAGCGGGGAGGCATCCGGCGTCAATCGGGCCTCGCTCAGGCATCGGCTACGTGACTCGCGCACTGTGGTTTTATACAGTATCATATCGCTCAATCGAGGAACATCTCATGGAAACCATCGACTGGGATCAACTGGCGCTGAGCGCCGCCGAGCGCGATCTTGCGAGCATCGTGCGCGAGATTGCCGCACGTTATTTGCAGCATCATGTGTCACATCGTCCGTTGGCGATCGTGCCTGCGAACAACGCCGTCGCGCAGCATCAGGACGCCTCACCGGCCATGCTGCTGGACTGGCGCACGCTCGTGGCCATTGCCGACGAGGCGGAGGCGGACATCGGCCTTCACGCGCGGCATGAGCCGTGGGCACTCGCGCGTCTTCTGCGGCTGCCGGGTGACGAAGCGCTGCGACGCGCCGGCAAGTTGCCGTCGCTCGACGCCGCCGTCGACCTGCAATGGCCGGATGCCCCGGCGCCGGCCGTGTTCCGCGCCATCGTCAGCGCGTTCGCCGACGGCGGGCTGTTTGGCGACACGCCCGACGCTGACGATGCCGACAATGGGGATGCCCCCGCATCGTCACAACCGTTCGTCGCCGGGTCGGCGACGCTGTCGTCCTCGGGGTCTGCTGCGGCATGCTGATCGATCCGGACGCGCTTGCGCGTTCCCTGCCCGCCCCGATGGTCTTCGTCGATCTGGAAACGACGGGGGGCAACGCGCTGGACGACCGTATCACGGAAATCGGCGTGGTCGAAGTCGGGCCGCAGGGTGTCGAGCAATGGAGCACGCTGCTCGATCCGGCCGAGCCTATCCCGCCATTCATCCAGAAACTCACCGGCATCACCAACGAGATGGTGAAGGGCCAGCCGTCGTTCGGCACGCTGGCGCAAGGGCTGGCGGAACGCCTGCACGGCAAGCTGTTCGTCGCCCACAACGCGCGCTTCGACTACGGCTTTCTCAAGAACGAATTCCGACGGGCGGGCATCGGGTTTCAGGCCGACGTGCTGTGCACGGTACGGCTGTCGCGGCTGCTGTTTCCGTCGGCGGCGCGTCACGGACTCGATGCACTGATCGCCCGGTTCGGCCTCGCGCCGCAGGGGCGTCACCGCGCCCTCGCCGATGCCGATCTGCTCTGGCAGTTCTGGCAAAAGCTCCACACGATCTATGAACCCGACCTGATCGGGCAAGCCGTGCAACGGGTGACGAAGCGTTCGAGCCAGCCGCCGCAGTTGCCGGACGAAGCCATCGACGCGCTGCCCGACAGCCCCGGCGTATATCTCTTTTACGGCGAGGGCGACACGCTGCTGTATGTCGGCAAGAGCGTCGATATCCGCTCGCGCGTGCGATCTCACTTCTCCAGCGACCATCAGGTCGCCAAGGACTTGCGCATCTCGCAGGAGATCCGCCGCGTGGAAGTGCGCCGCACGGTCGGCGAGCTGGGCGCGTTGCTGCTCGAATCGCAACTCGTCAAGCAATTGCAGCCCGTGCATAACCGCATGCTGCGTCGCGCCGCCAGCCTCTACAGTTGGCAACTGCCGCAGGGCAGCGACACGCCGCAGCTTGTCAGTGCGAAGACCGTCGACTTCGCCAGCGCCGAGTCGCTGTACGGTACGTTCTCGTCGCGCACCGGGGCGGAGAGCGCGCTGCGGGCGCTGGCAGACGAGCATCGTCTATGTTGTGCGCAGTTGGGGCTCGAGAAGGCCGCGAAGGGACGTCCGTGCTTCGGCTATCAAGTGAAGCGTTGCGACGGTGTCTGCGTGGGCGATGCCCCCGTCGACGCCCACACCGAACGCACACGCGAAGCGCTTGCGACACTGCAACTGGAGACCTGGCCGTACGACGGCCCTATCGCCATCGAGGAACATGGCAGTGATCCCAGTGAAGTGGAATATCACGTCATCGATCGCTGGCAGTATCTGGGCACGGTGGCGTCGCGCGACGCCCTGGATGCGCTCATCGACAATATGCCCGCCGCAACGGGCTTCGATCCGGACATTTACCGGTTGCTCGGGCGACGTCTTGCCGGCAGCGCGAAGCGTACACCGGACGACGGCGCTGCCTCTGCCTGCGCAGACGCTGCCGATGCGACCGGCGCCTCGACGACAACGCTGGCAACAACGCCCGCGCCGCTGCGCCGCACACCGGCACCGCTGAGCGTGCTCCACCTCTCACGCCCCACGTTTCGCCTGAGTCACATCGAGCCGCCCGTCGCCGCGCCGAAAAAGCCTCGCAGTGTTGCGCTGTTGCGTCGCCGCCAACCGCACCCCGAAGATCCGAATCAGCTTCGGCTCCCCTTCGACGGGCGTTGACGCCACCGACACGCGTCTTTTCGCCTCATCCCCTGCGTTTCGCCGCGTCGCGCGTCTCACCCAGCGAGACGCCACCGCACGCTCAAATCTCCGCCTAAATTTCTTTCCGCCTTATGCCACCTAGGCAAAACCCTCCTTTGCACTTCGGGTCATGAGCATATAAATATTAAGTATTTGCAATACGCATGCTTGAGGTCGAAGAATACGCAATCCGAATACAAGGCATTGCGACATCGACGGCCATGGCGTCGTCGATGACCGGGGTGCTGGCGCGTAGGGGTACGCGCCAGCGCTTCGTCCCCACACCGAGCCAGATGGAATTACGCCAACTCGAAGCCTTCGCGGCTGTCATGTCGACCGGTAGCGTCACGGCTGCCGGGCGTTTGCTCGGGCGCTCGCAGCCTGCCATCACCCGCATGATTCAGGAGCTCGAAGCCGAAATCGGCTACGCCCTGTTTACTCGCAGCGGTCCGCGCGTCACACCGACCGAGCAAGGTTTTCTGCTGTTCGAAGATGTCGAGCACGTGCTCGCCGGACTACAGCAGATTCGCGCCCGCGCCGACGAAATTGCGCGCGGTCAGACCCGTCCCCTGCATATCGCCGCCACCTCGGCGCTGGCCGCCGGCCTCGTGCCTGCCGCCCTCGCGTTGCCGGGGCTCGCCCGCGACAGCCATCAGATTCAGATGCGCAGCACGTCGCCCGAACAGGTCGTGCACGCCGTCCTGACGGGTGCCGCCGACATCGGCGTGACGAGTCTGCCGCTGGAGCATCGCGGCATCGTGGTGCACTGGATCGGCGAGGCGGCCTGCGTTGCCGCCGTGCGGGCCGACGATCCGCTGGCCGCGCACGACCGTCTGCCGCTCGCCGCATGTGCAGGGCGTCGCATCGTCACGATGCAGAACCCTTACCGCTTGCGCCGACGTCTCGACCAGGCGTTTGCGCAGGCGGGCGTCGCACCGGCCGGACTCATCGAGACGAACGCGTCGATCAATGCGATGACGGCCGTGCGTGCCGGACTCGGCGTCGCGGTGCTCGAACCGGTCACGGCGTACGGGTTGCCGCTCGCCGATGTCGCCGTGCGCCCCATCGACGCCGACATCCCGTTTTTCTTCGGCGTCATTACCCGCGACGCCCGTGCCCCCTCACCCGCAGCGCTGGCCTTCGTCGATGCGCTGGCCGAAGCGGCCCGCGACCTGCTGCCCGGCTTCGTGCAGCGCGCCGCCACCGAACACGCTCAAGTCCTGCAATCGCTTTACGGCGATTTGCCCGCTCCCAAGGAAGCTCAGTCGTCATGACCACGTCCCCGACCACCGCCACCGGCCTGCCCGCGCTCGAAGCGCGTCTGCGCCAGGACCTCGCCTGGCTCGAACTGCCCGCCAGACGCTGGGTGCCCGAGCGCACGCACAACGGCCAGCCCGTACTCGACGTCGCCATCATCGGCGGCGGCATGGCTGGACTGGCTGCGGCCGCCTCGCTCACGCATCTTGGCGTGGGCGCCGTGATCTTCGATCAGTCGCCGCGCGGCTTCGAAGGCCCGTGGGCAACCACCGCGCGCATGGAAACCCTGCGCTCGCCCAAGCAGCTCACCGGCCCGGCGCTGGGCTTGCCCGCGCTCACGTTCCGCGCGTGGTTCGAAGCGCAATTCGGTCTGCAAGCGTGGGAAGCGCTCGACAAGATTCCGCGTCTGCAATGGATGGATTACCTGCGTTGGTATCGCGACGTGCTCGGCATCGACGTGCGTAACGAGCATCGCATCGATCATGTCACGCCGCGTGGCGAAGACGGCCTCGTCGAACTGTCGGTGACGTCGCCCGAAGGCACGCGTACCGTCTACGCGCGCCATGTCGTGCTGGCCACGGGACGCGACGGCCTCGGGGGGCCGACCGTCCCCGCATTCGCACGCGATTTGCCGCGCCGCTTCTGGGCGCACTCGTCGGATGTGATGGACTACGCCACGCTGCGCGGCAAGCGCGTCGGCGTCATCGGCGCCGGCGCGTCCGCGATGGACAGCGCGGCCACGGCGCTCGAAGCCGGCGCCGCCAGCGTCGATCTGCTGATTCGCCGCGCAGACATTCCCCGCATCAACAAGGGCAAGGGCGCGGGCAACCCGGGTCTCACGCACGGTCACATCCATTTGCCGGACGAATGGAAGTGGCGCATCCGTCATTACGTGAACGTGCAGCAGGTGCCGCCGCCGCGTGGCAGCACGTTGCGCGTGTCGCGTCACGACAATGCGCGCTTCAACCTTGGCGCACCGATCCTCGACGTCACACCGGTCGGTGACGAACTGCACGTGCGCACCGCCAAGGGCACGTTCGTGCTCGACTTCCTCGTCTTCGCGACGGGCTTCCGTATCGACATCGAGGGACGTCCGGAATTCGCCGCGTTCTCGAAGTTCGTGCGCAAGTGGAGCGATCGCTACACCCCGGCCGCTGGCGACGAAGACATGGAACTGTCGGACTCGCCGGATCTCGGCCCGACGTTCGAATTCCAGGAAAAGACACCGGGCGTCTGCCCCGGGCTGGAACGTATTCACTGCTTCTGCGCCCCGGCAACGCTCTCGCACGGCGCCGTCTCCGGCGACATCCCTGCGGTGAGTGAAGGCGCGAAGCGTCTGGCACAAGGGCTGGCGGGCACGTTCTATCGGGAAGATGTCGCGCATCACTACGCCAACATGGAGACGTACGCCGAGCCGGAAGTCTACGGCGACGAATGGACGCCCGCGCCGCCCCCGCCCGCTGTGGCGGCGATCGCCGCGTCCCACGTCGCGGGCAAGGACAAGGAACCTCTCGCATCATGACCGCCTGGATTCTGCGCCGCCTGCTGCAAGCGGTACTCGTGGTGTGGCTGATGACGCTGATCGTGTTCATCGGTCTGCACGCGATCGGCAACCCGGTCGACATTCTCATCGGCCAGGACGTCGATCAGGTCGACCGCGCGCGCATCATCGCGCAACTGGGCCTCGATCAACCGCTGTGGCGACAGTACCTGTCGTTCCTCGACGGCGCGCTGCATGGCAATCTGGGCAACAGCTTCGTGTACAACGTCCCGGCCATTCAGTTGATTCTGCAACGTCTGCCGGCCACGCTGGAGCTGGCGTTCGCAGCGCTCATCCTGGCCGTGTTCATCGGCATTCCGCTGGGACTGTTCGCAGGCCTCTACCCGCGTAACCCGATCTCCAAACTGCTCATGACGGGCAGCATCGTGGGCTTCTCGCTGCCGACGTTCTGGGTCGGCCTGATGCTCATCATGTTCTTCTCGGTGCATCTGGGCGTGCTGCCCGCAAGCGGCCGTGGCGAGACAGCGAGTCTGTTTGGCGTGGAGTGGTCGTTCCTCACGATCGACGGATTGCGTCACCTGATCCTGCCGGCGTTCAATCTGGCGCTGTTCAAGATGTCGCTGGTACTGCGTCTGACGCGCGCCGGAGTCTCCGAAGTGCTGCCGCAGGACTTCGTGAAGTTCGCGCGCGCCAAGGGGTTGTCGCCGCTGCGGGTCGTGCTAGTGCACGTGTTGCGCAATACGCTGATTCCGCTGGTGACGGTACTGGGTCTCGAATTCGGCTCGACCATCGCATTCGCCGTCGTCACGGAGAGCGTGTTCGCATGGCCCGGCGCAGGCAAACTCATTCTCGACAGCATCAACGCGCTCGACCGCCCCGTGATCGTGGCGTATCTCATCGTCGTGGTGTGCCTGTTCGTGTCGATCAATCTGATCGTGGACGTGCTCTATAAGTGGCTCGATCCGCGTGTGCGCGTGGAGGCCGCTGCCTGATGTCGCTCAACGTCTCCCCGAACGGCAATCCCGCACCGACGCTCGCACCTGAGCCGGTGCCGATGCGTCGTGAATCGCCGTGGCAGCAAGGGCTGCGTGAGTTTCTGCGCTCGAAGAGCGCCGTGCTCGGTCTCGTGGTGCTGGCGATCCTGATCGTGGCGGCACTCGCCGCGCCGTGGATCTCGCCGCAAAACCCATACGACCTGAGCCAGCTCGACGTCATGGACGCACGCCTGCCGCCCGCCACCGCCAACGGCGCCGCCACGTACACGTACTGGCTCGGCACCGACGGTCAGGGCCGCGATCTGCTCTCCGGCATCATCTACGGGCTGCGAATCAGTCTCGGCGTGGGGGTCGGTTCGGCGCTCATCGCGGGCATTCTCGGCACGATCCTCGGCCTGGTCGCCGCCTACGCAGGCGGACGCGTCGACGCCTTCATCATGCGTCTCGTCGACCTGCTGCTGTCGTTCCCGTCGATCCTCGTCGCGCTGATGATCCTGGCGTACGTCGGCAAAGGCATCGGCAACGTGGTGCTCACCCTCGTCGTGCTCGAATGGGCGTACTTCGCGCGTACGGCACGCGGACAGGCGCTGGTCGAATCGCGTCGCGAGTATGTGGAAGCCGCGCGCTGCCAGGCGATTCCGAACTGGCGCATCGTGCTGGGCCACATTCTGCCGAACTGCCTGCCGCCGCTGATCGTCGTCGGCTCGCTTCAGGTCGCGCGTGCGATCACGCTCGAAGCGACCCTGTCGTTCCTCGGGCTCGGTGTGCCGGTGACGGAGCCCTCGCTCGGCCTGCTCATCGCCAACGGCTATCAGACGATGCTCTCGGGCGAGTACTGGATCAGCCTCTATCCGGGCCTCGCGCTACTCGTCACCGTCGTCGCCATCAATCTCGTGGGCGACCGCCTGCGCGACGTGTTCAATCCAAGGTTGCAGAAATGAGCGGCGCCGTGTCCCCCCCTTCACCCCCTTCATCCTCGACGTCGACGTCCGCGCTCACACTGGAAGTGCGCAATCTGCGCACGCAGTTCGTCACGCGCGCCGGCACATTGCCCGCCGTGGACGACGTCTCGTTCTCGCTGCCGCCGGGTCACATCATGGGACTCGTCGGCGAGTCCGGCTCGGGCAAGTCGGTGACCGGCTTCTCGATCATGGGACTGGTCGACGCACCGGGTCGCATCGTCGGCGGCGAAGTGCTGTTCCAGGGGCGCGATCTGACGAAGATGTCGCCGGGCGAGTTGCGTCACCTGCAAGGCAATCGCATCGCGATGATCTTTCAGGACCCGATGATGACGCTCAACCCGGTGCTTCGCGTCGACGTGCAGATGATCGAGGCCGTGCGTGCGCACCAGAAGGTGTCGAAGTCGCAGGCGCGTGACCTCGCGCGCGACACGCTCGGCATGATGGGCATTCCCAGCCCGGACGAGCGTCTGCGTGCCTATCCGCACCAGCTCTCGGGCGGCATGCGTCAGCGCGTGGCGATTGCCATCGCCATGTTGCATCGCCCGGACCTGATCATTGCCGACGAGCCGACGACCGCGCTCGACGTCACGATTCAGGCGCAGATTCTTTCGGAAGTGCAGAAGCTCGCGCGCCAGAACGGCACCGCGCTCATCTGGATTACGCACGATCTGTCGGTGGTCGCCGGACTGGCCGACACGCTGGCCGTGATGTACGCCGGACGCATCGTCGAGCAAGGCACGGTCGACGCGGTGCTCGACGCGCCGCAACACCCCTACACCGCAGGACTCATCGGCAGTCTGCCGAGCCTGAACAAGCGCGGGCAGCGTCTGCGCCAGATTCCCGGCATGACGCCGAACCTGCTGAACATGCCCGCCGGCTGCGCGTTCGCGTCGCGCTGCGCCTATGCGACGGCGGTCTGCGGCGAGCGTCCCGAGATCACGCAGACGTCGCCGGGCCGCCTCGTGCGTTGCTTCCATCCGGGTGCGGCGCTGCAAAAGGAGATGGTATGAACACGCCGCAGCCGCAAGGTCAGCCGGCCAATCCCGCCAACCCGGGCAGTACCGGTTACGGCAAGTCGAACAGCCCGAGCGCCACGCTGCCGGCGCCCATCGTGTCGCTGCGCGGCGTGAGCAAGCGTTTCGGCGAGCGTCACGTCGGTCCGGCCGGACGTCTGCTCGAACGCGCCGGTCTCGCACATCCGCCCGCCGTCGTGCATGCGGTGGATAACGTCGACCTCATCGTCAAGCCGGGCGAGGTCGTCGGTCTCGTGGGCGAGTCCGGCTGCGGCAAGTCCACGCTCGGACGCATGCTCGCGGGCCTGCTCAAACCGTCGTCGGGCGAGGTGCAGATTCATGGACGTCCCGCGCAATCGCTGAGCGTGCAGGAACAGCGCGACGCGCGGTTGAAGATCCAGATGATCTTTCAGGATCCGTATGCGAGCCTGAACCCACGACTTCGCATCGACCGCATCGTCGGCGAAGGCGCGCTCGTGCACGGGCTGACCGATCGCGCCGGGTTCGACGATTACGTGAGCGCACAGTTGCAGCGTGCGGGGCTCGATCCGGCATTGCGTCATCGTTACCCGCACCAGTTCAGCGGCGGACAGCGTCAGCGTATCGGCATCGCCCGCGCGCTCGCCGTGAATCCCGATCTGCTGGTGTGCGACGAAGCCGTCGCCGCGCTCGACGTCTCGATTCAGGCGCAGATTCTGAATCTGTTCATGGATCTGCGTGAGCAACTGCGTTTGACGTACGTCTTCATCAGCCATGACCTCGGCGTAGTCGAGCATCTGTCGGATCGCGTGGTGATCATGTATCTGGGGCGCATCGTCGAGAGTGCGCCGGTCGAGGAAGTCTTCCGTCGCCCGAATCATCCGTACACGCAGGCGCTGCTTGCCGAGATTCCGCGCATCGACGTGCGTCACAAGACGTTCTCCTCGATTCGCGGCGAAATCCCGAGCCCGATTGCACCGCCCAGCGGTTGTCACTTCCATCCGCGATGTCCGCACGCCATGCCGCGCTGCCGCACGGAAGTGCCGACACTGCGCGGTGTGGCGATCAACCACGTGAGTGCGTGCCATCTGAACGATGCGTGATCCGCGTGATCCCTGACAGGTTTGTCCGAATTTCCGCCGATCGGCCGCACGAATCTGCGTGCCGTCCCGGCTTTGACTCCGAATCACCAACGACCAGGATCGATTGATAATGAAACGCTTCTTGTTGTCCTCTCTCGCTGCGGCGCTGCTCGTCACGAGCGCAGCCGCATCCGCCCAATCCAGCACGCTTCGTATCGCGTTTGCCGACCCGCTGTCGTCGCTCGACCCGCAACTGAACAATCACGCGGGCGACCGCTCGGTCGATCTGCACTTCTGGGATCTGCTTGTCGAGAACAAGTGGAACAAGCTTCAGCCGGGCCTTGCCGTGTCGTGGAAGGCGCTCGACTCGAAGACCTGGGAATTCAAGCTGCGCCCGAATGTGAAATGGCACGACGGTCAGGCCTTCACGGCGGCCGACGTCATCTATTCGTACCAGCGTGCACGTAACGTGCCGGGCAGCGTGGCCACGTTCGCGGGCTACCTGCGCACCATCGACACGATGACGTCGCCGGACCCGCTCACGCTCGTCGTCAAGACCAAGATCCCGAACCCGGATCTGCCGCTGAACCTCGCGTCGGTACATATCGTGAGCAAGCACGTTGGCGAGAAGTCGAATACGGACGATTACAACGCCGGACGCGCCATGGTCGGCACCGGTCCGTTCAAGTACGTGTCGTACACGCCGGGCGATCGCGTGGAGATGGTGCGTAACGACAACTATTGGGGTGGCAAGTCGGAGTGGGAGAAGGTCGACTATCGCTACATCAACAACGGCGCGGCGCGAACTGCGGCGCTGCTCGCCGGTGACGTCGACGTGATCGACAAGGTGTCGGCCTCGGACATTCCGCGTCTGAAGAAGGCGCCGAACGTGACGGTCTTCCCGTACCCGGGCCTGCGCGTGATGCTGCTTCAGCCGTCGTTCCGCGAAGGCACGAATCAGTACATCACCGATAACGCCGGCAAGCCGCTCGCGAAGAACCCGCTGCTCGACGTGCGCGTGCGTCGCGCCCTGTCGCTCGCCATCAACCGTGAGGCGATCGTCTCGCGCATCATGCAGGGCACGGCCAGCGTGGCCAACCAGTGGATGCCGAAGGACACGTTCGGCTACAACCCTGACGTGAAGGACATTGCGTTCGACGCAGCGCAAGCCAAGAAGCTGCTGGCCGACGCGGGCTTCCCGGAAGGCTTCAAGCTGACGATGCACGTGCCGAACGACCGCTATCCGCAAGGGCCGGAAACGGCGCAGGCCGTGGCGCAGTTCTGGACGCGTATCGGCGTGAAGACGCAAGTGGAAGTGGTGCCCTGGGCGGTGTATTCGAGCCGTGCCAACAAGAACGAGTACGCCATGACCATGCTGGCATGGGGTAACGGCACGGGCGAAGCGAGCTATGCGCTCGTGAACGTGCTGGCGACGGTCGACGCGAAGAAGGGTCTCGGTGCCTCGAACTGGGGTCACTACAGCAACCCGGCCATCGACAAGGCGCTCGACGCGTCGACCGCCGAGTTCGACGAAGGCAAGCGTGAAGCGATCCTGCGTCAGTCGGTCAAGGTGGAGACGGACGACGTCGGCACGATTCCGCTGTACCACTACCAGAACATCTGGGCCGCGCGTAAGGGCCTGAAGGTCACGCCGTTCACGAGCGATCGCACCGTCGCGATGCAAGTGACCAAGGCTGCTAAGTAAACCGGTCGCCACGCTATGACGTCATCGCACGTTTCATCGTCGGCGGCTTCGTCCGAGGCGTTGTCCGCCGGGTCATCCGCTGCATCGTCAGATACGACGCTTACCTCGTCGTTGATTCTGACGGCGACGCCTGCCGATGCGCTGATCGACGTGCCGCGCCACCTCGTGGTGCGCGGTGCGGCGCCGGGTGCGCATGTCACGCTGACCGCCCGCACCGCGCGGGCGGGCGGCGTGGTGTGGCACGCACAGGCTACGTTCGCGGCCGACACGGAGGGTGTCGTCGACGTCTCGCGCGACGCCCCGGTGAGCGGCAGCTATCGCGGCGTGTCCGCCATGGGCCTCATCTGGTCGCAGGTCCCGGAAGACGGCAAAAGCCGCGACGTCTTCCCGCAACCGGTCATCGCCCCACTCGTCACGACAGTCCTCGCACAGGTCATTGGCAGCGAGGGGACGGTGGCAGCGTCGGTGTCCTTCACTCAGCGACTCGCGGCGGAAGGCGTGACACGACACGACGTTCGTGAAGACGGACTCGTCGGCACGTTGTACCTCCCGCCGGGCGACGGTCCTCACCCTGCCGTGATGATCCTTAACGGGTCCGGTGGCGGGATCAATGAACCGCGCGCTGCGTTGTACGCGTCGCATGGTTACGCCGCTTTCGCGTTGGGTTACTTCAAAGGCCCGGGGTTGCCGGACTACATCTCCAACACGCCGCTGGAGTACTTCGCGAAGGGAATGGACTGGCTGCGCCGCACGGTGCGCCCGGCCCATGACTTCGTGGCGCTCTCCGGGCAATCGCGTGGCGGCGAGTTGGTGCTGCTGCTCGGCGCGACGTTCCCGGACGCCGTCTCGGCAGTCATCGGCTACGTGCCAAGCGCGTTGATCCACAGCGCGCAGAACGCCTGCGATCCGGCGCTCGGTCGGGAAGGTCCGACGTGGTTGCTCGACGGCAAGCCGCTGCCGCACATCTGGGAGAACAACCGGACAGCGTCGTGGGCGCCGTTCGACGAAGGCCCGCCGCCGCATCGTCACGCCAAGGCAATGCTGACGGCGCTGGACGATCCGGACGCAGTCGAGCGCGCCCGCATTCCCGTCGAGAAAATTCGCGGGCCGGTGATGTTGCTGTCCGCCGAAGATGATGGCTCATGGCCGTCGAGCCTCTACTCGCGCATGGTGACGGAGCGACTCGCAGCACACGAGCATCCGCACGCGGTCGAGCATCTCGATTTCGACGGCGCGGGACATGCCATCGTGTTCCCCTACGTGCCGACCACGCAACTCGTGTACGCCCATCCCGTCTCCGGCAAGATCAGCACTGGCGGTGGAGCGCCGGAAGCCAACGCGTTCGCGGACGAGCGATCTTGGGCTGCTGTACAGGCATTTCTCGCGCAGGCCGTGGCCGAGCGCGCCCAATCACAAGGACAATCATGACCGTCAATACTGAGTACGACATCGCTAACGATCTCGTCGACCGCGTCGCCGGTCTGACGCCGGGATCGGCTACGCATATCCTGCGTCACACACGCGACAAGGTTGCCGTCGCAACGCAGGGGAGCTATGAAGGGCTGTTCGATCCGAAGCTCGAAGGCATCTCGCTGGTGGAGCGTCTGCTCGTCGCGCTGTACGCAAGCCGTCTGACGCCGTCGGCGTCGCTCGCTGCGCACTATCGGGCGGAGCTGGGCAAGCACGACGTCGATGCCTCGCAACTGAAGGCCGTGGAATCCGGTTCGCCGGAAGATGTCGCGGATGCACGTCTGCGTGCCATGCTGACGTTCACGAAGACGCTGATCGAGAACCCGGTCGCCGGGGATAAGGAAGCGTTGCACAAGCTGCCGGCAGCGGGGCTGACGACGCCTGCCGTCGTCGCGCTGGCACAACTGATTGCATTCCTGTCGTATCAGACGCGTCTGGTTGCGGGGCTGCAAGCGCTGAAACAACTGGCACCGCAGGAGACGACAGCATGAGCGACATCATCCGTTCGCATGGATTCACCAACGAGTCGCTCGACTGGGACGCGTGGCTCGACGTAGTCGAGTTGGACAAGGCGACACCGGAGCAGGTTGCCGTGCTGGATGAAAGTCATCCGAAAGCGAAAACGTCGGATTATTACCTCTTCCTCGTGCATCAACCGGAGATCCTCCGCCAACGCTCTGCAGCGTTCAACGCCATCATGTACGCACCGGGTGGCATGCCGCGCGCCGAACGTGAGTTGTCGACGACGGTCGTCTCACGTATCAACGGGTGCGTGTACTGCGCGTCGGTGCATGCGCAGCGATTCGAGCAGTTGGCGAAGCGCAACGACGTGATTCGCGAAGTGTTCGACGAACCGCGCACCGCAGGCACGACGGACCGCGAAAAAGCCATCTCGCAGTTTTCGATTGCGCTGACGGAGACGCCTGGCGACGTCCGTCCGGAGCAGTTGCAGGCATTGCGCGACGTAGGCCTGACGGACGCCGAGATTCTGGACCTGATCCACTCGATCGCGATCTTCGCGTGGGCCAACCGGCTGATGCTCAACCTGGGTGAACCAGTGTTCCCGGAATCCGCTGCAACCGCCTGATGCTTAACCTGGGTGAGCCGGTTTTTCTGGAATCCGCTGCAACCGCCTGACGCTTAACCTGGGTGAGCCAGTATTTCCGGAATCCGCTGCAACCGCCTGACGCTTAACCTGGGTGAGCCGGTATTTTCGGAATCCGCTGCAACCACCTGATGCCATGATGCCGTACGAAAACGGGGCACCTTAGCGTCCCAGCATCGTCGGCAACGTCACGAACGCGCTGTCCCACTGTCCTGGTGGGCAGCGCGTTTTTTACGCATGTCGAACTTAAGCCGATCGAATTTTCGCTTATCGAGTTGCGGGGTTGGGCAACGAGAATTTACTGGCCCGTTGCCGATTCATCGGGTGCATTAGCTGATTCCTGAAGCGGCATGGGAAACCGTGTAGGCTGGTGAAACGTCCCTCTCAAGCGAACGCCCAGAATGTCACTACGCCCGTTTCTCATCAAGCGCGTTCACACCGGCGCTATGGCAACGCTAGGAAAAGTGAGAGCGAAACTCTGGCCCGACGCGAGCGCATCCGAGCATGAACGTGATGGAATGGATTTGTTATCGCAACCGGATCGATACGTGGCATTCCTCGCCATGTCTCAAGCCGATGAGTGCTTAGGCTTTGCTGAAGCGTCGATACGACGCGACTACGTCAACGGTTGCGACACGTCACCGATCCTGTTTCTTGAAGGAATTTATGTTGAAGCGCCCATGAGACGCTCCGGTATTGCCAGAGCGCTATGCGTACAGATAGAGCAATGGGGCATGGCGCGAGGTTGCACAGAATTTGCCTCCGACACCGCACTATCCAACATCGATGCCCAAGCGATCCACCGAGCATTGGGTTTCAACGAAACAGAGCGCGTCGTCTTCTTTCGGAAGTTGTGTGGTGAGGCTTCTGAGAGTAGTCAGCCGCCAGTGTGCGCCAAACGTTAAAGTCATCGCATCAGTCAGACACACGGCACTTTAACGCGGAGGGGTTCAGCGGAATCACCCGATCGAGGTTAGGTAGATCGTCATCGACGCTGGAACGTCAGGCTGTCGACCAAGCATCTGGTTTCAATGAAATGCAGCGCGTCGTCTTGCTTGAATTGAAGAAATCGGCCTGCAGCGAACGCAGTTTGCCTAATCGGGCACAAATCGCATGACAACAAAATGCGTAGTCCGCTTTCGAAAGCTGTGCGGACCCCCATCCTGAGTCGGCGAGCAACCAGTTCGTGACAGTCGCTGAAATCAC